>JBBASH010000051.1:0-23313 GCA_040399305.1 Cyanobium sp. | reverse complement strand
CCACCCCGGTTTCACCGGTGATGCTCCAGCCGCTCCAGCTGCCGGTCACGCCGAGGCGTGCCATGAAGGGCATCACAAACATGCCCTGCCGCCACATTGGGTTGAGGACAGGGTCGGAGGGGTCGAAGATGGCGAGCTCATAGAGCGCCATGGAGCCGGCCCAGCCGGCTACCAGAGCGGTATGCATGAGGTGCACGGCGAGCAAGCGGCCCGGGTCGTTGATGACGACCGTGTGCACCCTGTACCAGGGCAATCCCATGGGGTGAAGTCTGGGTGTGGTGGCGATCGTAGGCGGTGTTGCCGTCTTGACGGGGGCGCTGGTTACGGACCGCAACTGCGGGATTCCAAGATGGGTGTTTCCGTGCGGTTGTTCCCATGCCTGTGATCCGGTTTGTGCGGGAAGGCCGCGATGTGGAGTGTTACCCCGGCGAGAACCTGCGGGAGGTGGCCTTGCGTGAGGGCATTGAGCTCTATGGCCTCAAGGGAAAGCTGGGGAACTGCGGTGGCTGCGGCCAGTGCATCACCTGTTTTGTGGATGTGGTGCCGGCCGGATCGGCGGTGGCCCTCAGCCCGCGGACCGGGGTGGAGGACCGCAAGCTGATGCGCCGACCCCAGACCTGGCGGCTGGCCTGCCAGGCGTTGGTGGAGCATTCCGTGCTGGTGGTGACCCGCCCCCAGGCCGGGGAGGCCGGCCTGGCCCCCCTGCTGGAGGGTGCCCTGGCCCGCCCCCTGCCGCCGGGACCCACTGCCTGGCCGGAGCCCCCGGCTGCCGAGGCGGACTCGTCCCCAGACGAGGACCAGCCTGGGGCTCCCCGGGAGGTCGCGGGCAGCGACATCGCATCCGCAACGATCTCATCCGCAACGAGCGGTGAAGTTGGCGACGAAGCCCCCGAGCAGCGGTGATACGGTCCCTGCGGAACCCCGCAGTCCGACCCACTCGTCGCCATGGAAACCAACGATCTCGGCTTTGTCGCCAGCCTGCTGTTCGTTCTGGCTCCGGCTGTGTTCCTGATTGTTCTCTACATCCAGACCAGCAGCCGTCAGGGAGGCTGAGGCGCAGCGTCTCCGTTCGATGCCTGCCGACAGAGAACCCCAACGGGGAACCGGAGCTTTCCCGGTTCCCCTGGTTGCTTGCCGGGGGCCTGGCTCAACGCCGGCCTTCCGGCTCTCTGACTAGCAGCACCGGGGCCGGGGCGTGGACCCGGATGTAATCGCTGACCGAGCTTCCCAGCAACCGATCCAGGTCCACCAAGGCCTTCGCCACCAAGGGACGGCGGTCCTGGGAGGCGATCACCACAAGATCCGCTTTGATCTCCTCGGAGGTGTCGCACACCGTGCGGCCGATGTCCCCGGTGCGATGGATCGGTTGCATCGTGACCCCGAAGCTGCGCGCCCGCTGCACCGCCTTGTCCAGCACCTCGTCAGCTGGGCTGCGCCCCCCCCGGGAGGGGGTGATGTCTTGGCGGGTGACATGCAATCCGGTGAGGCTGCCCCCGGGGATTGAGGCCACCAGTTCGCAGGCCAGGCGAATCGCGTCGTCCCCCACACCCGTGCCATCCACGGTCACCAACACCCGGTTGATCGCCCGGATGTAGAGGTCGTCGCGCACCAGCAGCATCGGGCGGGTGGAGAGCTGGAACACATACTGGCTAGCGCTGTTGGCCAGGATCGACTGAAGGCGGCCCAGGCCCCGCGAGCCCATCACGATCAGGTCGGCATCGAGCTCATCAGCCACCTTCAGCACGGTCTGCTTGATGTCGCCCTCCTGCACGATCGTGTTCACTTCACCGGCCTCCAGTCCCATCCGTGCTACGGCTTCGGCCACCAGGGCATTGGCCTTGTCGCGGTGGTCGCGGAAGCCATCGCCGCCCTGTTCGGTCACCACGTGGAGCAGGTTGATGCGGGCCTGACGGCAGGGGGGGATGGCACGCAGGGTGCGCACCATCTCCTCGACATGGCCAGTGCCGGAATCGGCGATGAGAAGGTTGCGGAACACGGATGGGTCGGGCGGCCGGGGTCAGCCTATGGCCGATTCCCAGGGATCCCACCATCCCTGTGAACAGCTTGATGCAGCCTGGTCTGGGGACTGGCAAGTTCCCAGCTTCGTGTCCACCTCGCTGCAGCCTGCGGCCCCCGGCAGGCTGGCGTCCTCACTCCGGCGTCCTCCCCCATGCCAGCTTCTCCAGCACCGCCCACTCCTGAGAACGCGCCGGGATCGGCGACGGCCGGGGACTCTGTTCTGAGCAGGGGCTGGTGTCTGCGGCGTCGGGTGCTGCCCCAGCACACCGACCATGCCGGGGTGATGTGGCACGGCGCCTATGTGGCCTGGCTGGAGGAGGCCCGGGTGGAGGCCCTAGCGGCGGTGGGCCTGGCCTACAGCGATCTGGCGGCCCGGGGGCTGGAGCTGCCGGTGGTGTCGCTCGCGATCGACTACCGCCAGGCCCTGCGCCATGGCGACCGGGTGGAGATCCGCAGCCAGGTGCTGCCCCGGCGGGGGGTGAAATTTCCCTGGCGGAGCCTGCTGCTCGATGGCGCCGGTGGGGTGGCCGCCGAGGCCCGGGTGGAGCTGGTGGCGGTGGCGATGGAGGGTCCGGGGCGGCCGCCCCGGCTGCTGCGCCGACTGCCGGAGGACCTGGAGCGGGCGGTGGCCGCCCTGGTGGCCGGACCTGTGCAATGATACAAATGTACTGATGGCGGGGCGCTGGCTCCTCCTGCGGGGCTCTGCCACTGGGTCTCTGCTGCTTGCTTGCTGCTGATTGGACTCAGCTGCTCGGTCTCTGTTGATGGGGGTTGTTCATGGGGGATCTGCTGATGGGCCGTTTTCCCGCGTCCGGCGGGGGGCCGGGCAGGATGCCCTTGCCGGCGGGGGATGCGGGAGTTGGGGCGGAGGGCTCCGGCGGGCTTCCCTTGGGGGCCGCTGTTGCTGGTGCGTTCGCCTTCGGATCGGTTCCCTGGCAGCGGGATCAGCGCCTCTGGTGGTTGTTGTGGAGCCGCTGCCCAGGGTTGGGATGGGTGCGGCTCCGCTCCCTGGAACAGGGCTGCGGAGGGTTGGCCGCGGCCTGGCGGCTGCCCGCCGCTGGTTTCGCGCGGTTTCCGGGTTGGCATGCCGGCCTGGTGCCGGTGGTGGAGCGGTTCCGGGGGCAGTGGGGGGCGGATCCGCTGGCTCGTCTGCTGCGGGATTCCCAGGTCGATCGGCGGGTGCTGCTGCCTGGGGATGGCCGCTGGCCCGCCGCCATCAGCGCCCTGGAGCGGCCTCCCCTGGGGCTCTGGTGGCAGGGCCGGGGCAGCCTCTGGAGCCTGCTGGCGCGGCGACGGGCGGTGGCGGTGGTGGGCACCCGTCGGCCCTCGCCCCACGGGCTGGCCATGGCCCGGGCCCTCGGGTTGGCCCTCGCCCGGGCCGGCTGGCCGGTGGTGAGTGGATTGGCGGAGGGGATCGATGGGGCCGTTCATGGGGGCTGTCTGGCCGGGGATGGCGCTCCGGTGGGGGTGCTGGGCACTCCGCTGGAGCGGGTGTATCCCCAGCACCATGGGCCCCTGCAGCGGGAGGTGGGGCGTCGTGGCCTGCTGTTGAGTGAACATCCCCCGGGGGCGCCGGTTCATCGCGGCAATTTCGCCGGCCGCAACCGTCTGCTGGTGGCGCTGGCGGCGGCGGTGGTGGTAGTGGAGTGCCCGCCGGATAGCGGCGCGCTCCATTCCGCCGCCTATGCCTGGGAGCAGGGCCTGCCCCTCTGGGTGGTGCCGGGGGATGCCGGGCGCCATGCTGCCCTGGGCAGCAATCGCCTGCTCTGCCAGGGCGCCACCCCGCTGCTGGCGCCCGAGGATCTGGTGGCCTTCCTGGGGCCGGGCCCGCTCGCCCTCGCCGCCGGCTCCGGCGCCGCCACCCCATCCAGCCGCTGCTCGGCGGCTCCGGCCGGCTCCGAGCAGGAGCGATTGCTGGCGGCGGTGGGGGAGGGGGCTTCCCTTGAGCAGATCAGCCTCCAGCTGGGGCGCCCCGCCGGCGAACTGGCGGTGGCGTTGTTCCAGCTGGAATGGGAGGGCCTGCTGCGCGCGGAGCCCGGCCTGCGCTGGCAGCGCTGCTGATGCGGAATCATCCGCCGCTGCCCTTAGCCTGCGTTGATGGAGGGATCAATGGGCGGCGATTGCGCGGCATTGCCGGCCTCCTCCCTGCTGGCCTGGCGCCGGGCGCTCCTGGCCAGCACCGGCGGGACCAGCGCCGACCTCGACTGGCTCCTGGATCTCGGTGGTGGCGTCCGCTGGCCCGAGCTGCAGGCTCTGCACCTGCATCCCGAGCGGATGGTGCGGCTGGCCCAGCCCCTGGCCCGCCTCGAGGAGCTCTGGCGGCGGCACCGCCGCACGGCCGAACCGCTGCAGTACCTGGTGGGCCGTTGTCCCTGGAGGGATCTGGAGCTGCAGGTGGGACCCGGCGTGCTGATTCCCCGGCAGGAAACCGAGCTTTTGGTGGATCTGGCCCTGGCGCTGGCCCCGCCGACTCCAAGGGGGGCCGGGCTCCGCTGGGCCGACCTCGGCACCGGCTCTGGGGCCCTGGCGGTGGCGCTGGCCAGGGCCCTGCCGGCTGGCCGGGGCCTGGCGGTGGATGCCAGTGATGAGGCCTTGACCTTCGCAGCTCTCAACCGGGCCGCCGCCGGGGTTGAGGAGCGCTTCACCCTGATGCGCTCCGATTGGTGGGAAGCCCTGAAGCCCTGGTGGGGGGAGCTGGAGCTGGTGGTGGCCAACCCTCCCTACATTCCCAGCATCACTGTGGAGGGCCTCGAACCCGTGGTGCGTGATCACGAACCCCGCAGCGCCATCGATGGCGGATCCGACGGGCTGGCGGCACTGCGCACCATCACTGCCGGTGCGTCCCAGGCCCTGGCGCCGGGGGGTGTGCTGCTGCTCGAGCACCACCACGATCAGAGCCAGAGTGTGGGGCTTCTGCTGGAGCTGGCCGGCTTAGTGGAGGTGCAGGCCCATCGCGATCTGGAGGGCGTGCGGCGTTTTGCCAGTGGTCGCCGGACTGTTGGCGGGGGAACACGATGAGCAGGGTGCTTGATGCGGAGGAGCTGTCGGCGCGGTTGGCGGCGGGGGAGGCGGTGCTCTTCCCCACCGATACCCTGCCGGCCCTGGCCTGCGCCCCATCGGTTGCCCCCCTGCTCTGGCGCCTGAAGTGTCGCCCCCCTGACAAACCGCTGATCCTGATGGGCGCCGACCTGGACCAGCTGGTGGGGTTGCTCGGGGTTCCCTGGCATGCCGAGTGGCTGGAGCAGGCCCACCGTTCCTGGCCTGGCGCCATAACCCTTGTGCTGCCGATCGCTGGACCGCTAGTTGAGTTGCTCAACCCAGGGGGGGCAAGTCTGGGTCTGCGGGTTCCTGCCGCACCCTTGGCCTGCGATCTGCTTCGGCGCAGCGGTCCGCTGGCCACCACCAGCGCCAACCCTTCCGGCGCCTCACCGGCCATCGACGCGGATGAAGCGGCCGCGGCTTTTCCCGGGCTCGCCCTGCTCGCCCCGCTGCCCTGGCCGCCGGCATCCGGAGCCCCTAGTCGGGTGCTGGCTTGGCGCGAAACAGCCGATGCGGTGCGCGATGGCTGGCAGGTGCTGCGGCCCGGGCCCATCGGCAACGACCCGGTGGCTCCGCCAGCTCCGGGGGGAGGTGGGCCTCCATGCTGATGCTGGTGGTGGTGGTGCTACTGACCGTTGCCCTGAGCCATGGGCTGGTGGAACCGCTGGCGGTGGTGCTGCGTCCGGTGTTTAACCTCTCCTGGCTGGGCTGGGGGCTGCTGGGGCTCCTGGCGTGGCTGCTGGCCGGGGGCGGCCCCGGATCGTCAGCGCCCCCCCGGGAGGGTGCGGATCCTCCGAGCGATCAAGGTTGACGGCCGGCCCCCGGCCCGGCGGGGGGGCTGGCTTGAAGGTGGTCCAGTTGAGCAAGTTGATGGAGCCGAGTTTTCGCTCCGGTTGCCCGTTCAGCCGCAGATAAACCAGATCGGCCCGGCCCGAGCGGATCATCACGCCGCTTCTGAGCGGGAAGCTCCGCTGGCCGTTGAGCTCGCCGGAGAAGAGCAGCACCCCATCGGTGCTGCGCACCTCGACCCAGCTGGGGCCGGTGGTGCGCAGGCTGATCGAAGCCACACCCACCGCGGGGGCGCCGGTCTGGACGGCAGGGCTGGCGTTGGATGCCGGCACCGGAGCGGAGGGCTTCGCCATGCCGGGGGCCGGGGGCCGGGGGGTCGGCCGGGACTCCCCTCCGGAGCGCCAGGGATTGGCGGCCAGCAGCAGACCCCCGAGTCCCAGAGCCAGGCCCGCGGCTAGCGCTCCGGCCACCCCGGCGTTCCGAAGTCGCTCCGCCGCACGCCGTAGCCCGCCGGCAGCCCCCGCGGGCTTCCATGCTTCCTTCCGGAGCTCGCGATCGGCCTTGGCACCGGTTTCGGTGGCCGGGGGCAGGCTGGCCCCGGCGACTCCCGCCTGCGGCAGCGCCCGACGGATCTGCTCCCGCAGGGCCATTCCCTCCTCGAGCAACTGTTCGTTGCGTTGCTGTACCGGCCGCATCCGTTCCCGAAATTTGCCCTCGAATACCTCCGGCAGATCCTTCAACAGGGCGTGGTAGCTCTCCCGCTTGCGTCGGGCCGCCTCCAGCTCCTCCTCGAGCATCTCGTGGCGAAGGCGGTCGGCGTCGGGCGAGTCGGGCATCGGGAAAGGGCCTCCTGGCTGGCGGCGAGGGTCAAGCCTAAGCAGGACTGGCCTGGGCGATTCACCGCGGCCGATCCACTCGGGTGGCGGCTCAGGGCACGATCCGCTTTCGGGAGCATGTCCGAACCGGGCGGGATCCTGCATCCTTGGAGGGCGATCAACGGCGTAGCTTCCCGATGGCCCAGTGTCCACCTCCCTCGATCGCCGTGGTGGGCGCGGGGGTGGGTGGCTGCGCCCTCATCGCCGCCCTGCGCCGGGGCGGTTGGAGGGGTGTCATCAGCCTTTGGGAGAGCGGCCGCGGTCCGGGGGGGCGTACCGCCACGCGTCGCTCGCGTCAGGATGCCGGCCTGCGCATCGACCATGGCGCCCCGCTGTTCAACATCAGCGGCCGAGCTCCGGAGCTGCTGGAGCCGTTGCTGGCCAGGGGGGTGATCGAGCCCTGGCGGGAACCCCGCGCACGGCTAGATGCGGCAGGGCGGCTCCACAGTGAGGACAGCCGCGATCCCCTCGGTGAGGGGGAGCTCTATCGCGGGGCCGGCGGCATGGATGGCCTCTGCGCGGGGCTGCTGGATCTGGCCCAGGCCGCACCCGTGGCGGCATCCGGTCGGCCGGCAGCCCCCTTGGTGGTGTCCGGCCCGATGCCCGCATCGGGCGTTTCGGTGCATTACGGCGTGCTGGTCTGCAATCTGTCGGTGACCCCGGGCGGACGCTGGCAACTCTTCGACCGGGAGCGTGAGCTGCTGGGGGAGGCCGACTGGCTGGTGTTGGCGGGCACCCTGCTGGCCCACCCCCGCTCCCGGCTGCTGCTGGCCTGGGACACCGTGCCCCTGAAGGAGGCGGCCCAGTCGCTTGACGATCCTGAGCTTCAGCATGTGCTGGCGGCCCTCGCCTCCCTGCGCTCGGAAGCCCGCAGCAACCTGCTGCTGGTGGCGGAGGGCGCCGACGCCGAGGTCTGGCGCCGGTGTCCTTTCCGGCTGCTGCGCTTCGATGCGGCCGCCGAACAGCGCTGGCGGCTCTCGCGGCTTTCGATCCAGCCCCTGGCCGATGGGCGTGTGGCCGTGGTGGCCCACTCCAGCGCGGTCTTCGCTGCCGAGCATCTGAGCGTGTATGGATCCCGTTCCTCGATCGCCCGCCAGCTTGGCCAGTTGCCCAGGCAGGAAGAAGAAACGGCGGTGATCGCAGCCCTCAGCGAGGCGCTGCAGGACGCCTTAGCGGAGTGGCTGGAGCCCGGCCTGGTGGCTCGGGGGCAGCGTCAGCTGATGCGCTGGGGTGCCGCGTTCCCGCGGGAACCGGGCCTACCGGAGGATCTGCTTCTCTGTCGCCACAGCCGAGTGGGCTTCTGCGGCGACTACGTGGCCGGGGTGGGCTTCGGTCGGGTGGAGGGTGCCCTGCGCAGCGGCGAGCGGCTGGCGGCGATGCTGCTGGACACCCTGCGGACTGACGACCCTGCGGCTGGAAACCCCATGGAGGGCGGATGACCCGCCCCGCCCCGACGCCCTTCTCTCCAACCCAGAGCGGCCTCTTCAGGATGGCGGCTGAAAGGCTCTGCCCGGAGATCGCCCATGCCCTCGCTGGCCTCCACCACCGGGGCGGCGCCGAATGGACCGGTGCCTGCCCCCACGAACACCCCGGTTGACCCGGCGAACGGGAGCCCGCAGGATTCCTTCTGGCACGAACCGCTGCAGGCCCTGCTGCAGCGACTCGGCAGCGGCCCGGAAGGGCTCTCCAGCGCGGAAGCCGCCACGCGGCTGCTCACCCCCGGCGGTCGCCCCCTGGCTGGCATCGGTCGATCCGGGGCAGCAGCGGCAACGGCTCTGCTGCTGCGCCAGTTCGCCAGCCCGATCATCCTGATGCTGCTGGGGGCGGCGCTGCTGTCGTTTGGGCTCGACTCCCCCACCGACGGCCTGATCATCCTGATGATCGTGCTAGTGAGCGGCCTGCTCGGCTTCTGGCAGGAGCACGGTGCGGAGCGCGCCGTGCAGCAACTGCTGGCGGTGGTGGAGCTGCGCTGTGCGGTCTGGCGCGATGGGGTGGAGGTGTCGATTCCGATGGCCGAGGTGGTGCGGGGTGATTGGGTGCGGCTGGCCGCCGGCGATGGCATTCCCGGCGATTGCCGCCTGCTCGAGGAGCGCGATCTCTGCGTGGATGAGGCGGCCCTCACCGGCGAGAGCTTCCCGGTGGAAAAGCGGGTGGATCCGCTGGCGGCGGACACCCCCCTGGCCCAGCGGGCCAACGTGCTTCACCTGGGCACCCACGTGGTGAGTGGCAGCGGCCGGGCCGTGGTGGTGCACACCGGCCGTGCCACCGCCTATGGCGCCATCGCCGATCGCCTGCGGCTGCGCAGCCCCGAAACGGAGTTCGAGCGGGGGGTGCGGCGCTTCGGCAACCTGCTGGTGGAGGTCACGCTGATCTTGATCGCGCTGATCTTCGCCTTCAACGTGCTGCTGAAGCGGCCGGTGGTGGATTCCTTTCTGTTTGCCCTGGCCCTCGGGGTGGGTCTCACCCCCCAGCTGCTGCCGGCGATCATCAGCGTGAACCTGGCCCAGGGGGCGCGCAGCATGGCTCGCCGCCGGGTGATCGTGAAGCGCCTCGCCGCGATCGAGAACTTCGGCAGCATGGATGTGCTGTGCAGCGACAAAACCGGCACTCTCACCGAGGGGGTGGTGCGGCTGGGCCAGGCCCTGGCCGCCGACGGCCAGCCCTGCCCGGCGGTGCTGGGGCTGGCCCGTCTCAATGCCCTGTTTGAAACGGGCTTCGTGAATCCGATCGATGCGGCGCTGCGGGAGCTGCCAGACCCGCCGCCGGGGCCGAATCAGGGCCTGGCGGGACCACACGGGGGGGCTGGAGCAGCCAGCGAACTGCCAGAACCGGGCGAATGGTCTGGGCTACCAGGGCTACCCGCAGACCCCGCGGTCTGGAGCAAACTCGATGAGAAGCCCTTCGATTTCCACCGCAAGCGCCAGAGCGTGCTGCTGCAGACGCGCCAGGCCGGGGTGGCGCCGCAGCTGATCACCAAAGGGGCCCTGGACCGGGTGCTGGAGGTGTGCAGCCTGGCCCGCCGTGCCGACGGCTCCCTGCTGCCCCTGGCGGATCTGGAGGCCGGCATCAGGGAGCTGGCCCAGGAGCGGGCCCGCCTAGGCCAACGGGTGCTTGGGGTGGCCAGCCGCCGCCATCCGCCCGAGGTGATCGGCGTCGATTCGGAGCGGGCCATGACCTTTGAGGGCCTGCTGGTGCTGGCCGATCCCCTTAAGGCCGGCATCGCCGCCACCGTGGCGGAGCTGGCGGGCCTGGGGGTTCGCCTCAAGATCATCACGGGCGACAGCGCCCCGGTGGCCGAGCGGATCGCCCGGGAGGCCGGGCTGGCCGATCCCCACGTGCTCACCGGCGCCGACCTGCTGGCCCTCAGCGATGCGGCCCTGCCGCTGCGGGCTGAGGCCTGCGATGTGTTCGCCGAGGTGGAACCCAACCAGAAGGAACGATTGATCGGCGCCCTGCGGCGGGCCGGCCACGTGGTGGGCTACCTGGGCGATGGCATCAATGACGCCCCGGCCCTGCATGCCGCCGATGTGGGGCTGTCGGTGCAGGGAGCGGTGGACGTGGCCAAAGAGGCGGCCGACATTGTGCTGCTTGAGCCCGACCTGGCGGTGCTCGCCGCCGGCATCCGCGAGGGCCGCCGCACCTTCGCCAACACGCTCAAGTACGTGCTGATGGCGACCAGCGCCAACTTCGGCAACATGACGTCGATGGCGGGGGCCTCGCTGCTGCTGCCCTTCCTGCCCCTGCTGCCCAAGCAGATCCTGCTCACCAACCTGCTCACGGATCTGCCGGAGATGACCATCGCCACCGACCGGGTGGATCCCGATTGGATCAACCGGCCGCGCCGCTGGGACATCGCCTTCATCAAGCGCTTCATGCTCGCCTTCGGCCTGGTGAGCTCGGTGTTCGACTACCTCACCTTCGCCGTGCTGCTCTGGCTGCTGCGCTGCGATGCGGCCCACTTCCGCACGGGCTGGTTTGTGGAATCGGTGCTCTCGGCCGCCATGGTGGTGCTGGTGGTGCGCACCCGCCGCCCGCTGCTGGCCAGCCGGCCCTCCCGCAGCCTTATCGCGGCCACCCTGGCGGTGCTGGCCGCCACCCTGATGCTGCCCTACACGCCGCTCGGCCATCTCTTCGGCTTCCTGCCGCTGCCCCTGCCGTTCCTGGGGCTGCTGGCGCTGATCCTGCTGGCCTATGTGATCAGCGCCGAGGCGGTGAAGGGCTGGTTTTACCGGAACCACATGGGCTGAGCCGCCAGGGGTGAGGGCACCGCGCCCTCGGCTGACCGGGCGCCCACCGGAGGCCTGGGGTGGCGCCTGCCGGGCACGGCCGCCTGGGCTAGGTGGTGCGCGATTCGGGGGGCCGGGACGAATCGAGTGCCTCTGGCTGGATCCGCTGCTGGATCAGTCGTCGGAGAGCTCCACCGCCTCCAGCAGGCTGATCGCCACCCGGATCCTGGTGAGGTCCATCGCCCAGGCCGCCACGCTTTCCGATTTCTCCTCGGCGATGAGGCCATCGATCACATCCTCATGAAAGGCGGCCAACTTCTGGATGATTTTCACCGCCAGTTCCCGCTCCTGATAGGGGCTCAGGGCCGAGCGGGTCTCGACGAGTCGGAACACATCGCGGGCGTTGTCGAGCTGGGCCCGGGTGAGCAGCTCGGACACATTGCTGGGGAAGGCCCTGGGGCCGGGGTCATCGTCGAGCTCCGGATGGCCGGACCATCGCTTAGGCGCAGCTCCGCCCGTGGGTTCGGGCGGCCCCTGCGGATCGGCACCGGAGCTGGGGCCCGGATCGGAGCCGGAAGTCAGATCCGCCATCGCTGCAACTCCTGGCTGGCTGGATCCTAGAGGGGATCGCCCTGGGCATCAGGACAACGGTGTCCTGCCGACCGGCAGGACGACTGGCTGACGCTGCGGTGGGTTGCTGCGTGGGCCGCCGCTGGCCTGGATCCGCCGGAATGGCGTGAACGGACGGCGGCATCCCGCAGTGGCGGATCACCTTTGGGTGGATGGGAGTGGAGGCTCCGAAGACCGGATGTGCAGTGGCCTGGATGTCGGTGGACTGGATGGCAGTGGACTGGATGCTTAGTGGGCTGGATCGCGCATCCGTTGCACGAAGGCTGCTTCCTGCTCCGCTGTGGCCAGGCGGCCGTCATCGACGATGATGATCCGATCGGCTACATCGAGGATCTTGTTGTCGTGGGTGACCATGATGATCGTGGTGTTTTGCTCGCGGGCCAGCTGCTGCATCAGCTCCACAACGGTGCGGCCCGATTCCTTATCCAGAGCGGCCGTGGGTTCATCCCCCAGCAGAATCTTCGGCTGACTCACTAGGGCCCGGGCGATCGCCACCCGCTGACGCTGGCCACCGGAGAGGTTGGCGGGCATGTATTCCACCCGATCGCCCAGGCCCACCTTCTCGAGCATCGTCGTGGCGAGTTGGTCCATGTCCTGGTCGTAGAAGCGGTCGTGCAGTTCCAGCGAAAGCCGCACATTGCGGCGGGCATTGAGGAACATCATCAGGTTGTGGGCCTGGAAGATGAAGCCCACATTCAGGCGCAGGTCGGCCAGTTGCTCCTTGCTGGCACCGTTGAGCTCTTGGCCGAGGATCTTGAGGCTGCCGTCCTGGCAGGAGCGCAGCCCCCCCAGCATGGTGAGCAGGGTGGTCTTGCCGGAGCCCGAGGGGCCGGTGCAGATCACGATCTGCCCCGGGTAGATGTCGAGCGTGATGTCCTTGAGGGCGTGCTTGCGCTCCCCGCCGTCGCCGAACCAATGGTTCACGTTCTGGAGCGAAATCACCGGTTGATCGGCTGTGGCAGTCGGCGCAGCGGGCTGGGGATCCATGGGCGGCTCAGAAGACATCGGCCGGATCGAGCTGCACCAGCTTGCGAGTGGCCAGGGTGCCCGATCCCACGCACATCACGAAGGTGAGGGCCAGCACCAGCAGGGCGCGGTTGAGGGTCATCAGCACGGTGAGCTTGGTGACGTTGGCCAGCAGCACATAAAGGGCGCTGGAAAGAAGCACGCCGGGGATGAAGCCTACGGCCGCCAGGATCGCCGCCTGCTGGATCACGATGCCAATCACAAAGGGATCGCGGTAGCCCATGGCTTTGAGCGTGGCGTACTGGGGCAGGGAATTCATCACATCGCCATAGAGAATCTGATACACGATGATGCTGCCCACAACAAAGCCGACCAGCACCCCGATCGAGAAGATGAAGCCCACCGAGGAATTGCGCTTCCAGTAATTAATTTCTTTCTCCGCCAGCTCCTGCTTCGTGAGCACCATCACATTGCGGCCGCTGAGGATCGGCTCCATCGCGGCCTTCACCGCCTGGGGGGAGGCGCCGGGCTTGAGGCGGATCAGGCCGACCTGGAGGGAAGTGGGATCGATCTTGGGAAAGAGATGCAGGAAGGTGTTTTCAGCGGTGATCAGGTTGGCTTCGGCCGCGAAGGTGGCCCCCATCACGAAGGTGTCGATGATCCGGAGGTTCTTGTTGTTGACCTCCACCGAAAAGGGCTGGCCCTGGCGGAGCGTATCGATCACAGTGCCGTATTGCTTCTTGGAGTTGCGATCGAACAGGGCATTGCGCAGCACCTGCAGCTGGCTGCGGTTGGCCTCGATCTCGGGGAAGTTCAGCGAGGGCTGGTCAAGGTTGACGCCATAGACATAAACATCGAACGACTGGCGGGTGGCCGGCGTGATCCAGGTGCCCCGCGCGATTCGCAGAGGCGACACCGCTGCCACCCCATCCACCCCCAGAACCTGATAAAGGCGACTGCGCGGGAAATCCTGAAGAGAACCCAAGTTGCTGTATTTGGAGCTCACCATCACCAGATCGGCCTGGAGCTTCTCGATGGGCTTCTTCTGGCTGTTGTAGAGGCTGTCGATCAGCCCCAGCTGGAAGAACATCAGCAGGTTGGAGAAGCTCACCCCGGCGATGCCGATCAGCAGCTTGGTGGGGTTGTTGCTCACCTGCAGCCAGGCGATCGGGGTGCGCTGCAGCAGTTTCTGGAAGGCACGCCGCATCAGGGGGTCCTCGGCGGCTGGCTGTTTCCTGGCAGGGCCCTCGGCGGTGCGCCGGGGCCGGTGGGGGTGGCGGGGGCCGCTGGCGCGCCCGCTCCGGATCCGGCGTGAGGTCCATCGTTGGGGCGGGGCGCCGCAGCCGGGCTGAGGGCAGCCTCCTCGGGGCTGAGGGGATTGAACACCACGTTCACCTGCAGGTTGGAGGCGCCGCCGATGGGCCGTTGCTTCAGATCGGTGGGATCGATGCGCAGCCGCACCTGGAACACCCGTTGATCCTGGTTCTCGCCCGCCTCGCCGGCAAAGATCGACTGCCGTTGCACCTGGGGGAGGATTTGATACACCGTGGCCCGGGCGCTGCCCTCGAAGCCGTCGGCGGTGATCGTGGCCCCCTGGCCTGGGCGTACCCCCTTGATGTCGCTCTGATACACCTCGGCGGTGACCACCATGCGGCTGGTGTCGGCCATCTCGAGGATGCCGGAATCGCCCACCTTGTCGCCGGGTTGCACCACCACCTTGAGGATGCGGCCGTCCTGGGGGGCTTGCACCGTGGCGAAGGCCAGCTCCTGCTTGGCCCGGTCGCGGGAGGCGATCGCCTTGCGCAGTTCGCTCTCAGACGTCGCCACATCCACCGGGCGCACCTCCTTGATCTGCTCGAGCTTCTGCTTCTCGCTGGCGATCTCCGAGCTCAGCGAGGCGAGTGTGCCGGCGCGGGTCTCGATGGCCTGGGCCAGGTCGGCTTCGGTGGTCTGGGCGCGGGTGCGGTAGCGGTCGCGCTCTAGCTGGGAGGCGCCGCCGCTGGCGTAAAGGCTGTCGTAGCGCTTCGACTCGGTGCGCGCCTCCAGCATGGTGGAGCGCTTGCTGTTCACGTTCTGGTCCTGGGCGAGCTTTGAGCCGGCGAGCTTTCGCTCCAGGCTCTCCACTTTGTAGACCTGCGCCTGGATCTCCCCCTGCTTGGCGCCTGCCTTCACCTGCGCCAACTTGCGCTGCGAGAGGGTCACGTTCTCCTCGGCCTCGGCCAGGGCGGCGGCCAGGCTGGCCTTGCTGTTGAGCACCGCCAGGGGCTGGCCCTTTTTCACCTCCTGACCCTCGTCCACCAGGATGTCTTGCACGCGGTCGCCGCTCAGGGAGGTGGGCACCGACACCTTGCGGATGCGGGTTTCGGGTTCGAGCCGCCCCAGGGCCGAGATGCGGCGCGGGCCCTGCACCACCGGGGCTTCAGAGGGTTTTGGCTTGCAGGCCACCAGGAGCCCCGGCAGGGGCAGGGCGGCCAGCAGCAGGGGGAGGGTGAGTCGCAGCAGGCGCTGACGGCTGCCCTGGGGCGTGGACAGCCGCCGCATGGGAGAGCCGTCGAAACGATGGGCGCCGGTCGGGCGGTTGGTAGAAGGCAGGAGCGAGCGGCTGGCCATCGGCTCGGGAATCACGCGTGTCGGTCGCTCACCATCCGTTCAGGGTAGGCAGGTCGGCCAGTTCTTCCAGGGCGTGTTGGCAAAGTCGGGTTCAGCGTGATGAAGGTCGATAGAGCCTCGTTTTCGAGACTCGACCAGACATCCCGGCCTGGTCGTTCGGCCACTCCGGACCCGGCGAGACATCCCGGTCTGGCGGTCCGGCCACTCCGGTCGCCGCCTCGGGAACGGTGGCTGCAGGCTGCGGCGGGGCTGTGGGCCGGTTCCCCATGCGACGATCGCGCCATCCAGCGCTCTGAACCGTGCGGGGCCTGAGCAGCGGCCAGGTTGGAGCCGAGCCGCTCCGATTCCATCTGGTGCTGGCCGGCGGCGGCCACACCCATGCGCTGCTGCTGCGGCGCTGGCTGATGCGGCCTCGGCTGCGACCCGCCCACACCCTGGTCACCCTGGTGAGCCGCCAGAGCACGGCGTTTTACTCGGGCACGCTGCCGGCCTTGGTGGCCGGGTTGATCGCAGCGGAGGAGAGCGCCATCGACCTGCGGCGGCTCTGCGCCCTGGCGGGGGTGACCTTCCTGCGGGCGGAGATCGTGGGGCTCGATCCGGTGGCGCGGGAGCTGCGGTTGGAGGGCCGGCCGCCGCTGCGCTTCGATCGGCTCAGCCTCGATGTGGGGGCCGTGACGGCAGGGGGCAGCACGGACTCAGATGAAGCGCAGAGGTTCAGACCGGAGCCCAATGGCCCGGAGCCCAACCCTTCAGGGACAGGTGGAAGGCAACCGACCGGCTCGGTGGATTTGAAGCTCAGCCCCCCGGGCGACGCCCTCAGCGGCGCGACGGAGTCCGTGGCTGCCGGCCAGCTGGCCCCTTCCGGCAGCCTGGCCTGTGGCGACAGCGGCTTCCTCCACTCCAGGGAGCCCCTCGCCCTGGGCGGCGAGGCAGGGCGCCGCCCAGGCAAGGCCTCCGCCAGCGGCCAGCCCGTGAAGCCCCTGGAGCCCTTCCTGGCCTGGCTCAGCACCCTCACGCCCGGATCTGCGCTGCGCATCCGCGGCGGTGGCGCGGCGGCCGCGGAGCTGGCCTTGGCCCTCAGGGCTCGGGGTTATGCGCCGCGCCTGCTGCTGCGGGGCCGGGGGCTGCGGCTCGGTTCCGGTGCGGCCAATCATTTGGGCGAGCGGCTGCTGGCCGAGGCCGGCATCCCGCTGGAGCGGAGCGTGCCGCAGGAGGCTCCGGCCGATCTGGCCTGCACCGGCAGCCGGGCGCCGGCCTGGTTGGCGGCGGCGGGGTTGCCAGTGGAAGCCGGCACGGGCCGGGTGGTCACCGCCGCCAGCCTGCAGGTGCTGGAGCATCCCCACCTCTTCGCCACCGGCGACTGCGCCGTGCTGGCTGAGGCGCCGCGGCCGGCCTCGGGGGTGTGGGCGGTGCGGGCGACGCCGGTGCTCGCCACCAATCTCCAGCGCAGCCTGGAGCAGCCGCAACGGCCGCTGCGCCCGTGGCGGCCCCAGCGGCGGGCGCTGCAGCTGCTGGGGGATGGGGGCTGGAGCCCGAAGGGGCCGCGGGCCGTGGTGTTCTGGGGGCCGGTTGCCCTAGGGCCCAGCCGTTGGCTGTGGCGTTGGAAGCGCCACCTGGATCAACGCTTCCTGGAGGGCTTCGCTGCCCTGGCTCCGATGGGGCCGGAGGCGATGGCCTGCCGCGGTTGTGCCGCGAAGCTTGCTGCCGCTCCGCTGGAGGGGGCCCTGGCCCGGCTGGAGGGGATGGCTACGGCGCAAGCCCCCTCCCCCAGCCCCACGGCGCTGAATGAGGGGGGGGACGGGGTGGAGCTCAAATCTTCGCCAGGTGGTGCAGCCCCGGCGGCACCCCCAGCTACGCCCACAGCTCCCCCCCCGCCCGAGGACGCGGCGGTGCTGGCCACGGCCGCCGATGGCACGCTGCTGCTCCAGAGCGTGGATGGCTTCCCGGCCCTGGTGGCCGATCCCTGGCTCAATGCCCGCCTCACCACCCTCCATGCCTGCGGCGATCTCTGGGCCAGCGGGGCAGATCTGGAGAGTGTGCAGGCCTTGGTGACGCTGCCGGAGGCGGAGCCGGCCCTGCAGGAGGAGCTGCTGCTCCAGACCCTGGCGGGGGTTCGCTCAGTGCTCGATCCGCTCGGGGCACGGCTGATCGGAGGCCACACCCTTGAGGGCCGCGATGGGGCCGGTCTGGCTCTGGCCCTCACGGTGAACGGACGGGTCGATCCCGGGCGCCACTGGCTGAAGGGCCCCCTGCGGGAGGGGGACGCCCTGCTGCTTAGCGGGCCCCTGGGCAGCGGGGTGCTGTTTGCGGCGGCGATGGCGGGGGCAGCCCGGCCCGACTGGATTGATGCCGCCCTGGAGACGATGCAGCGCAGCCAGGCGCCGCTGGTGGAGCTGCTGGCCGCCCATGGCTGCCATGCCTGCACGGATGTGACGGGCTTCGGCCTGCTCGGGCATCTGGGGGAGATGCTGGCGGCGGGCGGTGCCGGTGCTCGCTCTGGTGGCGACGTGCTGGGTCCCGCGGGGGGTGCCGAGGACAGGGCCGCCGCCGAGGTCGAAGACGAGGACGGCAACCAGGACAGTCGGGGCGGGGCAAGAGGCCGACCGGACGCCCGAAGGGGAGCCCCCCACCCGACGGTGCAGATCGACCCGAGGCGCATTCCGGCCTTCACCGGCGCCCTGGAGCTGCTGGATCAGGGCTGGGCCAGCACCCTGGCCCCCGCCAATGGCCGGGCACTGGCGCTGCTGGAGGGACCGGTGCGGCTGGTGGGGGAGGCCGCCGCGGCTGTGGAGGCCCTGCTGATCGATCCCCAGACCTGCGGCCCTCTGCTGGCGGCCCTGCCCCCCGATCGGGCCGGCGCCGCCCTGGCCGCGCTGCAGCGGGCCGGCTTCGCGGAGGCGGCCCTGATCGGCCGGGTGCTGGGGGCTCGGGAGTTCTCACCGCGGAGCTGAAGGGGGCGGGCAGGCCGGCCTGAAGCTCTTGGGGTCCACCTCAGGCCCTGCCTCTCCTCGGCGCGAACCGGGGCGAGGCTGCCGGGGATCGAGGGCTCCTTTCAAAACAGGCCTGGAACGGGGTCCGGCATCCACTCCTTGCCCCCCTGCCCGGAAGCCAGAAGCCCAAAGTAGGAGGGCTGCACCCTGCCGCGATCAGCTTCCCCGATCCGCTGCGCTTCCCCGCTCCGATCCGCTTGGCCGGGCCCGCACCAGCCCACGCTCCAGCAACAGCGAGGCCGCAGCACCAGCCTCCAGCTTCCCCAGATCCACCGCCTGCACGGCATGGCTGCTGAGGTCGTGGTCGTAGCAGCGGTCGTAGTAGTCGAGCATCTGGCGGCAGGCGCTGGCCCAATCGGCGGCGGCGATCGCCTCGAGGGCGAGGGCGGTGCGCTGGGGGCCGAGCCGTTTGGCGATGCGCTGGGTGGCCTCCGCCAGCCCGGCGGGATCCTGCTGGCCGTAGATCGCCACCAGCTGGGTCACCCGCTGCTCCAGGGGGCGTTGGATTTCCAGGGCCTGGGCCGCCTTCATCTGGCGCCACAGGCCGGCGGGAATGCGGCAGCGGCCCACCTGGGAGCTCTCGGCCTCCAGCCAGATCTCCCCGGCCCCCTCCAGGGAGGCGAGGTCGGCGGCCAGGAGGTTCTCGTAGTGCTCGCTGCTGGGCTGGGGCGGCAGGCCGAGGGCGCCGAAGCTGCTGCCGCGGTGATGGGCACGGCCCTCCAGATCCAGCACCGCCACGCCCCGTTCCCGCAGGGCCAGCAGTAGGTCGGTCTTGCCGCAGCCGGTGCGGCCCCCCAGCAGCCGCAGGGGCCAGGGCCGCTCGAAGAGCTCCAGCGCCCAGTTTCGATAGGCCTTGTAGCCCCCCCCAAGCAGCAGCACCGGCAGATCGAGCTGGCCCGCGAGCCAGGCCACCGAACCAGAGCGCATGCCGCCGCGCCAGCAGTGGATCCGCAGGGGCTGGGGGGCCGGAAGGGGGCCTCCGGGCTTCGGCATGAGCGGCGGGTCAGAGCCCGAGGTCGAGCCGCCGCAAGACTCCAGCCCGAGGGCTTCCAAGCCAGCGGATCTCGAGCTCGCCACGGGCGGGGAAGGGATGAGGGTGGCGGCGCTCAGGCGTGGAGCCGGCATGCCGGCCGCTGCGGCGGAGAGCGCCGCGGCCAGAGCCTCCAGCCGCGGCCCCACCAGGGCGAGGCCGCGCAGCACAGCGGCCTGGCGGCCCTGCTGCTTGTAGAGGGTGCCGATCTCGGCCCGCTCGGCGTCGTCGAACAGGGGCAGGTTGGTGGAGCCTGGGATGTGACCCTGGGCGAACTCAGCCGGACTGCGCACATCCAGCAGCGGCCCCGCTGCCGCCAGGAAGGCCTCCACTCCCACGGGTGGGGGGCTGGCCGGGGCGCCGGCATCTGCGAGCTCGGAGGGAAAGGCATCCATCGGCTGCAGGCTGGCATGGAGACGAGGGGATGGGGCTGGCCATCGGCCATGGCTGAGCAGGCTCCCGTGACACCAGGCCGATCACGCCTCTGCCGTGGCCATGGCGGGGAATCCTCTCCGGGTGGTCAGGAAGAGGGTCGATGGCGTCACCCCAGCGCTCGCCCGGGTTGATCCAGCGCTACAGAGAGGAACTGCAGGCGCGCCACTACGCCCGGCGCACGGTGGCGACGTATGAGCAGTGGCTGCGGCGATTCTTACGGTTTCACCAGCGGCGCCATCCGCGCGAGATGGGAAGTGCGGAGGTGAATGCCTTCCTCACCCATCTGGCGGTGGAGGGCCAGGTGAGTGCGTCGACCCAGAACCAGGCGCTCTCGGCGCTGCTGTTTCTGTACCGGGAGTTGCTGGAGCGCGATCTGGATCTGGAGGGTGTGATCCGGGCGCGGAGGCGCCCGAGGCTGCCAGTGGTGATGAGCGTTGCGGAGGTGCGGGCGGTGTTGGAGCGGCTGGATGGCGTGGAGGCCCTGGTGGCTGGAGTGCTGTACGGGGGAGGGCTTCGTTTGATGGAGGCGTTGCGCCTACGGGTGCATGATCTTGATCTGCAGCGTTTACAGATCACGGTGCGCGATGGCAAGGGCGGCAAGGATCGACGCACGATGCTGCCTTCGCGCTTGGTCGAGGGGCTGAAGGCCCATCTGGAGGCGGTGCGACGCCTGCATCGCCAGGACCTTGCCGAGGGCTATGGGAAGGTGCAACTCCCGCATGCCCTTGATCGAAAGTACCCGCATGCTCCGGTGGAATGGGGATGGCAATGGGTGTTTCCGCAACAGCATCGTTGGCGGAATTCCGAGACAGGAGAACAGGGCCGTCACCATCTTGATCCCACGGTGATTCAGAAGGCGGTGCGGCGAGCCGTGTTGGCCTCTGGAATCATCACGCCAGCCACCTGCCACACCTTCCGCCATTCGTTCGCTACGCATCTGCTGGAAACTGGCCAGGACATCCGCACCATCCAGGAGCTGCTTGGCCATCAGGACATCAAGACCACCATGATCTACACCCACGTTCTGAACCGCGGCCCCCTTGGCGTACGCAGCCCTGCCGACGCCTTGTAGCACCGCAAACACTGATGGACGGATCCGCCTATCAAACCCGGAGCAAGTGCCACTTGTGCCATGCTCTTGTATGCACAAGCGATCTCAGCAACTCCTGCAGGCGCTTCCCAGTGCTTAGGCGGCCAAGAGAGCGTGGATGGGATACTATGCGGATCCGTCCAAATACTGTTGGGTGGAATGGAACCGATGGATTCTCCATCTGATGCCCGTGGTTTGCAGGCACCCTGTCCTCACAGATCGAACTGACCTGTCATTCCAGCTAAGATCCTCACACCAGAGGGCGTAGCATGCGCGGCTTCGTGCCCACACAACAGACCACCGTTGATCAGATGGTGGAAATGCTCTTTAAGGACAACAGCCCGAAGGCTACGGACAGGATTCTCGATCCCGGTTGCGGTCCTGGTGCCTTTATCGAGGGAATCCTGAGGTGGTGCGAACTTCACAATGTCGAAGTTCCCCAAATCGTAGGCATTGAACTTGATACGCAAAGAGCCGAGAATGCAAGACAGAAGTTTTTAGGTATTCCACAGGTTGAAATTATTATCGGTGATTTTTTGCTCGACGAATTTAAAGGAGTGTTCGACTTTATCATTGGAAATCCTCCGTATGTTTCGATACTAGCTCTTACAGAGGAAGAAAAGCGGCGATTCCGCTCACGTTACAAGTGTGCCGTTGGTCGATTTGATTTATATATGCTTTTTTTTGAAAGAGCCATCTCGCTTGGCCGGAAAGGTGGAACGCTTGTTTTCATCACACCAGAGAAGTACACCTATGTTCAGGCAGGGTCTGAGGTTCGCAAACTACTTGCATCACATGATGTAACCGATATTACTCTTCTTCAAGAGGATGTGTTTCCTGGGCGAACTACTTACCCCACTGTGACTAGGCTAAGAATTTCAGCTGAAGGCGAACACACGAGAATACTGACTCGCAATGGTGCTAGTTTTCCTGCACTGTTACCAAAGAGTGGTGAGAGCTGGCGCCATCTCTTTTCAAATGATGAACTGCCCGAAGTAATCGGTTCGCTTCGGCTAGACGATATATGCCGCCGAATTAGTTGTGGCATCGCCACAGGGGCTGATGGTGTCTTCGTAAAAGACATAGAAGACCTACCTGAAAATCTTGAGCAACATGCTTGGCCGACCATCTCGGGGCGACAATTGCAGCCATCAATATCTAAAGTTAAGACATCATCAGTCATGCTAATTCCTTATTCGACAGAGTCACGACTGAAATGTCTTGAGGAGATCGGCGAGCTAGGTGATTACCTCAAGCGGCCTGATATTAAATCAAAACTCGCTATGCGTTCTTGTACACAGCGGAAACCATGGCATGCTTTTCATGATGCCCCGCAGATGAGTGACTTACTGCGTCCAAAGATACTTTGCAAGGACATTTCCGATAACCCTGTGTTCTGGATAGATAAAGAAGGCTTAGTAGTGCCGAGACACTCGGTTTACTACATAGTTCCCAGACATCCTAGCCAGATATATCATATAGCGGAGTATCTAAATTCAGATCCAGTCAAAGCTTGGATATTTGCCAATGCTCAGCGGGCTGCCAATGGATTTTTGAGAATTCAGAGTTCAGTGCTTAAGCGGCTTCCTATACCCGCAGATTTAGCTCGGCCTCTGTCAGCAGACAATGATAGGGATTCAAAGCCTCGCCAAGTTTTGCAGTTAATGAGGGCTGAGGTACTAAAAGTAGCATGATTACTCCGGCGGATAGGGTTATTGAGCGAATTCTCCAGGACAGGTACCATGACCACAGATCTGCACGTCATTCAGATATTATCTGCAATCATTTCATCTTAGACTTGCTTCAGCAATGCCCTGCCCTTGCCGATGATATTGAAAACTCCAGAGTTCAGTATCGACTTAATGTAGAGGTTTTAGGGTTAACGCATAAAGTCGATCTCATGATCTATGAAGTAGATGACAGTGATAGCGCGCCGACTCTTGACCGTGCGCGATTGTGCATGGAAAACAAGTCAGTTATTACGGCTCACGGTAAGAACAGGAAGAACAGGCAAAGTGATTTGTCTGATTTTGCTAATCTTCTAAAAGCCAAGAGGCCTGAAGCAATTGTCTTAGGACATGTTCTTGTAGGTACCGGAATACAGTACGTCAATATCCCAGATGCTGTGAAGCGCAAGTGTCAGATTCTGGGGATAGATTTTGAGCGTGATGTGTTGCCACGTCTTTCTTCCGGCGATCCCAAGCTCTGGACTGAGTTTGGAGCAAGACCAAATTCGGAGGACGCCGCATTCAAGACAATAGAGATGATGAGGACCCTTCCAGTTAAGGAGAAAGGCTTTACTCATGAACTGGGTTTTGATTATCTTCTCATCGAGCCTGTCTTTGTTGACAACATCAATCCTCCGCGAGTCGAGCGAGAAAATGTTTTTGGTATCAACATTGACTCTCAGTATCCAGAGATGCTAAGGCGGACTTGTAGGGCATATACGTCTAGATGGCATACCCTGGTTGGGTAACTGCCATCCACCCAACAAACCCATGCACCCGACCGAAGAGAGGTTGCCTTCATATTGTCGAGTTTGTGCGGCGGGTGATGGGCAGCGTTAGAGAGATGGGGCACAGGCTGCCGAGGCAAGAGTGGTATAGTCTTCGTA
>JBBASH010000050.1:0-26329 GCA_040399305.1 Cyanobium sp. | reverse complement strand
CAGGCTCTCTGAGCTTCCCCTCCCCCTCTGGGGACCCATCCCCACCGCCATGACCCTGTCCTCCGGCTTTTCGGGATCCCCCCGGCCAGGCGTGCCTTGCCTGGAGGTGCGGCTGCTCCGCAATGGCATCCCCGAATCCCATCATCGGGTCCATGCGGTGGTCTGCGATCAACGGGGCCGGGTGCTGATGCGGGCCGGGGATCCCCAACAGCTCAGCTTCATCCGTTCGGCCCTCAAGCCCTTCCAGGCCACCACCTTCGTGGCCAGTGGTGCTGCCGATCGCACCGCCTGCGGGGAGCGGGGACTGGCGATCGCCTGTGCTTCCCATGCCGGCACCGCCGCCCATGCCCGCGAGGCCTTCCGGCTGCTCTGGGGGGCCGATCTAGAAGTGGGTCGGTTGCAGTGTCCGGTTCCCCCCGGTGCCACCAGTGCCCTGGAGCACAACTGCTCGGGCAAGCATGCCGCCTTCCTGGCCACCTGCCGCCAGATGCACTGGCCCCTAGAGAGCTACCTCCAGATCGACCACCCCCTGCAGGTGGAGGTGGTGAAGCGGGTGGCCGAACTCCTCGGCATTCCGGCGGCGGAGATGGTGGTGGCCCGCGACGACTGCGGCGCCCCCACCCTCCAGCTGCAACTCGCCCAGATGGCCTTGCTCTTCGCCCACCTTGGGGCCGGCGAACATCCGGATCTCGAACGGCTGAGCCGGTCGATGCTCGCCCATCCGGAACTGGTGGCCGGCGAGGGTCGCTTCGATACGGCCCTGATGCGCCTGGCCCACGGCCAGGTGGTCAGCAAGGGCGGAGCCGAGGGCATCCAGTGCCTCAGCCGTGTCGGCGAGGGGATGGGGGTGGGGATCAAGGTGGAGGATGGCGCTTCCCGGGCCAAGCACGCCGTGGCCCTTCATGTGCTCGAGCAACTGGGGTGGTTGACGCCCGCCACCCTGGAGGAGCTGGGGCAGGCCTTCCTCCAGCTCGGCCCGCAGCTGCAGTTGGAGGTGCGTGGCGAGCTCCGGTTCGACTGAACGCTCCCGCCACCGGGGGCGGAGGGTGGGCTGGTAGGATTCATTGGTTGGTTTCAACCGACACCTTTCAGGGGTGATTCACAACTCCCTTACCAGTTCCCTCCCTTTCGCGGGGTAGAGCAGCCTGGTAGCTCGTCGGGCTCATAACCCGAAGGTCGCGAGTTCAAATCTCGCCCCCGCCACCACTTCTGGGAATCTGTTTATTGCCTCCGATCTAGGTTTTTCCTGATCCGTGGCTTCCACGATCCGGCCGTTAAGGCCGGTTTTTTTTGGAGTTGCCCTCGCGACAGGGCCTCGCTCCCTTCGCCGGTGTCCTGGTTGCTCTTGCCTCGCAGCACTGGCCCCTGGAGGAATCTGGCCTACAGCGGGGAGTGGCCCATGGCGGCGAGGATGCCGGTGATCAACCCCAGCTTGCAGCGCCCCCCGATGGCCGTTCCTTACCAACCCTCCCTGCTCCGGGTGCTGCATGGGGCCACGGCCGTGCTGGTGGTCATCGGCTGGATCACCGGCCTGCTCTTGCTGGGGAGCTTCGATGGTCGCTGGGGGCGCCTTCCCTTCAGCCTCGATGGCGAGTGGATCGAACTCCATGGCCGTGTTGGTCTGCTGCTGGCCCTGGTGCTGCTGCTCTTCATGCCCTATGCCCTCACCCTCGGGGCCGGACGCCTTCGGCGCTTTGCCAACAGCCTGCCACTGCTGGCTCTGCTGCTGGCGGTGGGAAGTGGTCTGCAGATGGAAACCGAATTCCTGGTGAACCCTGCCACCACCCCCCTGCCCTATGCCCTCCACCTCACAGCCTGGCTCCTGCTGGCCGTTTCCGTGCCGCTCCACCTGATCGGAGCCGTGCGTCGCGGTGGCTGGCCCCTGGCGGCCTCGATGCTCAGTCTGCGGCTGCTGCCCCACGATGGGCCCCTCCACTGGCCGGGCCAGCTGCTCCGCTATGTCCGGCGGGGTCGCTGAGCGATGGCGACCGGCTGGCAGGGGGCTGATGCGCGCGAGCTCAGCCCGGAGATCGGCGGCTCCGGCCCCGATGCCGTGGTGGTCGGTTCTGGTGCCACTGGCGGTGTGGCGGCGATGGTGCTGGCGGAGGCCGGCCTGAGGGTGCTTGTGCTGGAGGCGGGCCCGGAGCTCACCGCGGCGCGGGCCTTTGGCAGCGAACCCCGCAACACCCTGCAGCGCCTGGCCAACCTCAGCAGCGGCCGCCAGCGGCGCCAGGCCCAGCATCCGGGCTTCTGGAAGCACAATCCCGACCTGTTCGTGGATGAACGCAGCAATCCTTGGAGCACCCCGGCCGATGCGCCCTTTCTCTGGACCCGGGGGCGCCAGGTGGGGGGCCGCAGCCTCACCTGGGGCGGCATCACCCTGCGCCTCTCCGAAGCGGAGTTCCAGGCCGGAGCCCGGGATGGCCACGGGCCGGCCTGGCCGATCGGCACGGCCGACCTCGACCCCTACTACACCAGACTGGAACGCCTGCTCGGGGTCCATGGCCAGGCCGATGGTCTGCCGCAGTTGCCCGATGGGCACTATCGCGACCCCCTGCCCTTCACGCCGGGTGAAGAACACCTGCGTCGCTCGATCGGCCGGGAGCTGGGGCTCCCCCTGATCCATTCCCGCGGTTTCGCGCTCCACCGCCCCACCGCCGCGGCCCCCTGGCCTCCATCCAGCTCGCCGGGAAACACCCTGGCGCGGGCTCTGGCCACCGGCCGAGTTCTGTTGCGTAGCCAGGCGGTGGTGAGCCATCTGGTGATGGCGCCGGGCCAGCACCGGGCCGAAGGAGTGGTGGTCGTGGATGGGGTGAGTGGTCAGCGGGAGCTGGTGCGCGCTCCGTTGCTGGTGCTCTGCGCCTCCACGATCGAGACGGTGCGGATCCTGCTTCATTCCAGCCGGGAGCAGGGGGAGGGCAACTTCGTTGATCCCTCCGGCTGCCTCGGCCGGCACCTGATGGACCACATCTCCAGCGGCCGCTTCTTCTCCCTGCCCGGCGTGGCTCCACCCTCCGGGCCCACCGAGCTCTCTGGGGCAGGCAGCTGCTTCATCCCCAACACCGTGAACCTCACCCCCGAGGAGGGGCTGGGCTTCCGCCGGGGTTACGGCATCTGGACGGCCATCTCCCGCTTCGATCCCCCCACGCCCCTGCAGCGACGCCCCGATGAGGCCGTGGGTTTCCTGATCGGCCACGGTGAGGTGCTCAGCAACCCCGCCAATCGGGTGTGTCTCGACCCCGGAAGGCTGGACCGCTGGGGACTGCCCATCCCCCACATCACCTGCCGCTGGGGGGCCAACGAGACCGCCATGGTGAGCCACATGCAGGCCCGCATGGAGGCGGTGGTGGCAGCGGCTGGCGGCACGATCCGCCCCCTGGAGGACCTCTTCCTCCTTCCCCTGCTCGAGCCCTTGATCCGGCGGGGAGCGGCGGTCTCCCCCGGCGCCGCGCCACCGGGCTACTACATCCATGAATTGGGGGGGGCGAGGTTGTCGCGCACGCCCGAGGAGGGGGTGCTCGATCCCTGGAACCGTTGCTGGCAGGCCAGCAACGTGCTGGTCACCGATGGGGCCAGCTGGCCCAGCGCCGGCTGGCAGAGTCCCACGCTCACCTCCATGGCACTCACCTGGCGGGCCTGCGAGGCGGCGGTGGATCGGATGCGGCAGGGGGAAAGCTGAAGGGAGATCCGGCGGCAGGGTGCCGGCCACGCCGGGCGGCTTGGATCAGGAGTCGTCCACCGGATCGGACGGTCGGTGTCGGTTCCCACAGTTTGATCGGCCGAAGATCTGCACAATCATCGGGCGACCTTCCAAGGGTCGGGCAAGGGAGAAAACACCAGGCGGAGGTTGGCACCTCCGCCTTTTTTATGGCCTCAGAAACTTTTATGGCCTCAGAAACAGGCCATCGAGGTAATGCTGGGTCACGAGAGCGTCCTGGCAGCCGTTCTGGAACAGAAAACCAGCCAGGGCCGAGGTGATCACGCTGTACTGGTCCCAGTCGGGGTGGCTGTGGATGAAGCTGCGCATCCCTTCGAAGAGCACCTCTGGCACCTCCGCCTCCAGGCTGACGTTCGAGGCCTCCTGGGGAAGGGTCCCGCCGGCGGAACGGATGGAGCGGCGGGGCAGGTGGCTCTCGATCGTCATCGTGGGGGTGCGTGGATCCTCGGTCGTTGCCAGTACGCCACAGGGAGGGGGAAGGCGTCAAAGCGGGTGGTGCAGCCTGAAATCACCCCGGATCCCGATGAGATCGCCTGCAGCCGCTGGCTTTCGCCAGGGGGAGAGCAGGGGGCTTGCTGGATTGGAGAGGCAGGCGGGTGTTGTCAAGGGCGGGATGAGCAAACCATTGTTTTCCCCAGTACGTAGACGAGCGGGGATCCTGACGACCAAAACTGGGGAAAAACCCCCTGAAAACGGGGGAAAACGGCCTCTGAATGGGGAAATCTTCCATTGATCAGCAGGGCTGATCTGAGCAGGTCCGATGGGATTCGCCCCTGGACGAGACAGCTGAATGTGGCGAAACCCTCAGGATCCTTCCGGAGAGGGGTCTCGTTTCGTGCTGCTCAGGTTGAGGTTGGCGGTTGGCGCAGGGTGCGGGGGCCCAGGGGATGGTCGGCGTGGGGGTAGGGGGTGTGGTGGTGGTGATCCGGACCGTGGTGGTGATGGCCATGGCCCGATTCGTGGTCATGGGCACCGGAGGCCTCCCCCGCCGGCAGGGGCACGCCAACCTCCTGGCAGACTCCGGTGCATTCCCTCTCGCAGAGGGTGCAGCTCTCCACCAGGCCTTCCACGTGGTGGTGGTGGCTGTGCTGGGGGGCTCCGACCTCGGTTTCGAAACCCAGCACCTGGGCGCGGTACTTGCACAGGGAACAGTTCATGTCCGTATCCCCCCGCAGCACGTCCTCCACCCGCTCCCGGAAGGTGGCCAGCACTTCGGGATGGTCCCCTAGGTAGGAGGCCTGCAGAATCTGCACCTCGGGATGGTCGTCGGCCACCCGCTGGCTGTGCTGCACGATCCGGCTGACCAGCACGCCGGAGAAGAGGAAGTAGGGGAACACCACGATGCGGCGATAGCCCAGCTTCACCACGTGGCGTAGGCCTGGTTCGACCAGGGGAAAGGTGACACCGGAGTAGACCGTCTCACCCCAGGCGAAGCCAAAGCCCTCCACCAGCAATCGCGTCACCTTGGCCACGTTGCTGTTGGCGTCGGGATCGGAGGAACCCCGGCCCACCACCACCAGCAGGGTTTGCTCGATCGGCACGGGCTCCCGGCCGGCCGCTCGGTCCTGTTCGTCCGCCTGATCCAGGCAGGTGCGAATGCGGGCCCCTGCGGCCTGGATCATGCGACGGTCGACCCCGAGCTCGCGGCCGTAGTCGATGCGCAGACCCGTTTCAGCGGCGTAGGTGTTCAGCACGGAGGGAATGTCGTTCTTGGCATGCCCCGCCGCGAACAACATCGCCGGTATCGCCAGCACATGGCTCACCCCGCGCCCGCGCAGGGCATCGAGGCCATCGCGCAGGATCGGCCGGGCAAACTCCAGATAGCCGTATTCCACGGGCACCCGGCCCATGTTGTGCTGCAACTGGCGGGCCAGGGAGGCGAATTCTTCCACCGCCAGCCGGTTGCGGCTGCCGTGGCCGCAGACCAGCACCCCAATCGGACCATGGGGCCCCTCGAGCGGCGCTGGGCCGCCCTCCATCGGGAAAGGACCGGATGGGATCGTCATGGTCTGCAGCGCCTGACCACGACCCTATTCCGCGCCCCCGGCCGGAGGTTCCCTCTAGCGCTGGAGCCCCTCGGCTGCAACATTGGCCCCGATGCACTCCATCAAGGGTAAGGATGGCCGCATTGTTGGGCGAACCATGAGTCTGCGCCTCCCCCCCTACCAGTCCCTACCCCCACCCCACGGCCAGGACAGCCTGCTCGAGGTGGGCGTCTCTGCCCTGCAGCCCACCCAAATGTGCGTCGGTCTGGCGGAGGTGCGGAGCCGCCAGGTCGATTTCTCCCAGGAATCCAACCGGGAGCGCCGCCAGTATCTGGGCGGCAAGCCCGTGCCCCTGGTGCGCAATGCCGCCGGCGCGCTCTGGATGGTGGACCGGCACCACCGGTTGCGGGCGCTGGTGGAGATGGATCCTCAGGCCATCGCCTTCGGTTATGTGGTGCTCGACGTGGCCAGCGAGGAGCGCGCCGTGGTGTTGGAGGCCCTGCGGGAGCGGGGCTGGTTGTACCTCTATGACGGGCGGGGCCAGGGCCCCCTGGAACCGCAGGCCCTGCCATCGAGCCTGCTGGGTCTGCAGGATGATCCCTACCGCAGCCTGATCTGGAAGCTGAAGAAGGAGGGCCTGATTGAGCCGGCTCCCCTGATCCCGTTCCATGAATTCCGTTGGGGCGCCTGGTTGCGCAGCCGTTCCCTGCCTCCCTTCACCTCCTCCCGCCTGGATCCGGCCCTGCCGGCGGCTCGCACCCTGGTGAGATCCCGGGCCGCTTCCCATCTGGCGGGCTGGAAGGGAGCCGATTGATCCGCCAGGGCCCCCCGGTGCTCAGTCGCGGTTGCGGGGGGGATGCCCATCGCCTCGTCGCAGATCCCGATCCCAGCGATCCATCCGTTGGCCCAGCAGCAGGGAGAGGAGCGCCAGCGTCACACCGGCCGCCAGCCCCCCGGCGGAGGGCAGCAGGGCAACCAGCAGCAGCCCTCCCCAGGGGAGCGCGCCCACCAGGGGCCGCCAGCGCTCGATCGCGGTGAGGGCTCCGGAGCAGGCCTGGCAGTGGTCGGTGTGGCTCTGGAGTCGGTCCATCAGGGCCCTTCGGTCCAGCCGCGACGGCAGGGGCTGGCCCGGGAAGGGCTCGCCACCATGCTGGTTCACCCACTCGTGGAGGGCGCTCACATAGCCATCGGCGGCGGTGGCCAGGTAGAAGGCCTGGGGAGCCGCGGCGCTGCCGCCCCGCTCCTCCAGCACCCTCTCCTGCCAGTGCAGAAAGACCTGGTCGTCTTCCAGCACCCGGTGGTTGCCGAGGTGCTGCAGCCAGAGGGGCCGCAGCCGCAGCAGCATGGCCGGTAGCTTCGATTCGAAACGGAAGGGGAAGCGGGCGATCAGGCGGCATTCACCCCGCCGGATCGGTACGGCGTAGACCACCGTGAGGATGCGGGCAAAGCCCTTGGCGGTGAGGTCGTGCCAGAGCAGCCCGGGGGCCCGGAAGGTGGTGTGCTGGGCGCCCAACTTGCCCCGGCGCGGACCCTCCGGCCATTCCATGGTGAACCCCTCCGGCCCGAAGCTGGTGCGGTGGGCCTGCACCGGCGCTGCGTTCTCCCGGCGCCCCACCGTGCGGTGGTGGGTGAAGGGCACGTGGCTCACATCGATCACGTTCTCCAGCAGGGTGAGGGCATCCATCGGCAGATCCCGGAAGGTGTCTTGCACCAGCCAGGTTCCCTCCCCCTCCTCTAGGGCCGGCACCAAGGGCAGGGGAACAGCTGCGGCCAGCTCCGGATCACCCGCGAACACAAACAGCAGCCCCTGCCCCTCGGCAGTGGCATGGCGGCCGCAGCTGGAGCGCCGGGGGCTGGGGGTGGCGCCCTCCAACGCCTGGGGCAGGCTGGCGCAGTGGCCATTGCCATCGAAACTCCAGCCGTGGTAAGGGCACTCCAGAAGCCCGGCGCTGTTGATGCGCCCCTCGGAGAGGGGCACCAGCCGGTGGGGACAGACATCCTGGAAGGCCTGCCAACGGTTTCCGGCCCGGTCCCACCAGAGCACTAGGTCGTTCCCCAGCAGGGTGAAGGCCGTGGGCCGGGAGCGATCCAGGTCCCTCAGGAAGGCCACGGGATACCACTGGTTGGCCCAGGCGACGGGAGTTGCCAGGTCTGCGGCCTGCTGGAGGGGAAGGGCTGTCATGGCGCGATTCTGGCGGGGGGCTGCAGTGCCCGTGTCCGGGCGGCAGCCAGCGGGGCGCCCCATGGCTGCAGCCACCGCGGCTGGGGTGCCGGCCCCCGGAAGCCGGTCTAGACAAGGGGGACAGCGCGGTGGTCATCCATGCCCTACAGCCATCTGCTGGTTCCCAGTGATGGATCCGAGCGCTCCCTGCGGGCGGTGCGGGAGGCGGTGCGGCTGGCGGCGGCCCTCGGGGCCCGGATCACCGTGCTCACGGTGGAGCAGCAGCCCCGTATGCCGGTTCCCGGCATGGGGGAACGGCTTGATGCGGCCACCATGGCCACCCTGGCCAGTGCCGCCCGCCAGGAGAGCGAGAGGGTGGTGGCCGAAGCCCTGGCCATCGCCACGGCGGCGGGGGTGGCGGCCACGGCGGAGCGGATCAGCGGCGAACGGCCCCATCGGGCGATCTTGGCCGCGGCCGACCGGCTCGCCTGCGACCTGATCGTGATGGCCTCCCATGGGCGTCAGGGCTTCCAGCGCATGCTCCTGGGCAGTCAGACCCAGCGGGTGCTGGTGCAGGCCGGCGTGCCCGTGCTGGTGATCCGCTGAGCTTTATGGGGCGACCTCCGAGGGGTGGGGATCCCCACCAACCCCTGCGCTTGGCGCCGGCTTGATTCCACGCGAGGATCGATGCGTCTGGCTGACGCCGCTTCATGACCCGCGAACGCGACCCTTTCCGGATTCCCCGGGCTGGCGTGGAGGTGGCTCCCCTGGCCGGCGTGGCCTCCCTCGATCTCGGCCTCACGGGCCCAGGTGGTGGTGGCAAGTTCGTGGGCGAGTCCACCCTCGGCGCCATGGTGGTCTATGGCGTTTACCAGGCCCTGCTCACGGCCCTGCGCTGCGAAGCGATGGTGCGCCGGGGTGAGATCAGCCGGCGTGACCAGGCCAGCCTGGTGGTTCGCAGCGTCTGGAGCGCCATGCAGCAGGGAGCTGCGATGGGCCTGGTGCTCGGCTTGGTGCTCCTGGTCTTTCCCTGGTTGAGCCTGCCGATGACCCTGGCGGGACTCGTGGGGGCCGGTAAGGCCTCCCTGGATCTCTTCCACGCCTTCTGGGATGGCCTCGACGCCACCCAGAGGGCCGAGCTCCATGACGCCGCCTATCGGGCCGGCATGAACCTCGGCCGTCTCGTGCATCGCGCCGGCGAGGCCCTGCCGGAGGGGTGAGGCTGTGGTTGCTCCTGCCCCGCTCCCACCGCCCCGCACCGTGGGATCAGGAGCCTGGGATCGGCTGGAAGAATTCTCTTGAGCTCAGCCACACCGCGATCAGCACCAGCGGCAGGGTCACGGCCACGAGGATCTGGAGTTTCACCACCAGGGCGGCGCGATCAGGGGATGCCACTTCAGCTGGCCTCCCGCAGGGAGACCGGCGCATTGGCCCGATCCGCCCGGGCTTCCTTGTTGCGATCGGGGCTGGACGGGGCGGCCCGACGCTCTGGCGATTCGGCGGGCCGCTCCAGCGCCCAGGCCTGGTGCAGATCGGCCTGGGTGATGGCGTAGCCCAGCCGCCGCGCCGCCAGCAGGAGCTCGCGGCGGGAGCGGCAATGGCGCAGGGCCCTGCGCATCACTCCGTTGGTTTCGGCGTCTTCGACGAAACGTTCGAGTTCGCTCCAGCTCATCGCGATCTCCGCTTGGATGCCTGCTCTGCCCAGGTTGGCCATGGATGGTGCCGCTGGACGATGGGACCGGGCTCAGGAGGCAGAGCCGTAGGCCACCTGACAGGCCGCATTGAGCAGCTCCGCCTGGGCGGCGTCATTCGGCAATGCCCCATCGATCGTGCCGGCGTTGCAGTCGGCGGTGAGGTTGTAGGTGTTGCCGTCGGCCTGGACCAGGAAGGTGACCCCCTGGCTGCCGCTGGGTTGCACCGTGCCATAAAGCAGCTGGTAGGTGGTTTGGGGTACCACGATGTAGGTGGTGTTGCTGGCCACCGCCGAATCCACGGCGGCATTGATCACCGCTGCTGAGGCCAGGGTGGAGATGCCCCAGAGGGCCGCGTTGGCGCCCCACCAGCCCCAGGCGGGGGTGGCCCAGCCGCCGTACCAACCGGTGCCCCAGGGCCGGGCATAGCCCCAGCCGGGCCGGGCCCAACCGGGCGACAGGTTCACATTGTTGACGTTCCAGTTCCGGCTCCAGTTGTTGCCCACGCTGCCGTTGAAGACCCGTTGGCCATCGCGGTTGAAGCTGCCGTTCAGGTTGTCGCGGTTGAGGTTGGCGTTGCGGTTGAAGCTGCCATCACCGCCGAGGGCGCGATCGCCGCTGCTCAGACCGGTGCGGTTGCCCAGGTTGGAGCGGTCGACATTGCCTGGTGTGCGGTCAATCCCGCTCAGGCTGCCCGGGGTGCGGTCGATCCCGCCCAGGCTTCCGGGGGTGCGGTTGCCGAAATCCCCAGCCGTGCGGTTCCCGAGGTCTGCAGGGGTGCGGGTGCCGCCACCGAGGCTCCCCGGGGTGCGGTTGCCCAAATCACCAGGCGTGCGGTTGCCGAAGTCAGCCGGGGTGCGGTTGCCGCCACCGAGGCTGCCCGGGGTGCGGTTACCCGCGCCGAGGCTGCCGGGGGTGCGGTCGGCGCCACTGAAGCCGCCGGATGGCCTTGAGGCCGGGCGACTCAGGCTGGGACTCGGCGCGTTGCCGCGCACCGATTGGCTCCATCCGCCACTGGGACGGTTGGCACCGCGGTTGAGGCCGCCGGCCCCTCCGGTGTTCTGAAAGCCGCTGCGACCCCCACCGAAGTTGCCACCACCACGGGCACCGCCACCTCCACCACGGGCGCCGCCACCACCGCCACCACGGGCGATCAGCGGGTAAGGGGAGGCCTCCAGCGACACCGCCAGGGCCGCCAGGGGCGAGGCGATCGAGGGCAGGGTAAGCATCAGGGCCAACACCAGGCTGGTCCGACGACGACAGGACGTCGCGCTGATCGGAGGGGCGCTCATCGCAGGTCGGCCTCGCAACCCGCGTCGTAGCAGCTGGCATTCACTCGGCCGTCGGGGCCGAAGTGCACCTTCACCAGATCCCGGCCCTGCAGCCGCAGGTCCTGGCGGTCTTCCCGCACGCTGTTGAGGTAGTTGGGGTTCACCACGCAGAGCTCGCGGCCGTTGAAGCAGATGCTGTTGGTGGAGAACAGGGCACCGGCGCTGCGCAGCGGAACCCAGGTGGTGCTGGCGCCGCTCTGGATCGCCATCGTCACCGGGGAATCGGTGATCCTCACCGCGATGGTCTGCGCACCGATGCGATGGCGGTAGATGGTGGTGCCACCTTCATCGATCGCTTCGACGGTGCACGCCTGGGGAGGACCACCGGCCAGGCTGCATTGGGTGGCGAGGGTGTACAGCACCTTGCTGGGCGTGGCCTTGGACGGGGCCGGCTGGCTCTGGCTTAGGGCCGCAGTGGACATCAAGCAGGAGCCGAGCAGGCCAGCGGCGCAGGCAAGGACGCCGCGGGAGAGCGGTGGGGGCATCGGAGAAAGGGCGAGAAGCACGGCAGGAGTGATGGGTGTCCTTCCGAACCAATGAGGCCGGAGAGGAGCGTCCCAGAGGAGCTCGGGAGAGGAGCTTCTGAACAAGGGGCCCCGGGACCATGCGGAGCCTGGGCCTTTGCCGTTGCTTCGGTTCTAGGTCGCTCCGCCGCACTTGGCAGCGGAGCGAGGGCTCCCGAAACGGAACGGAAAGGTGTTGGGAAGGATCGGCTCAGCCGCCGCCGCTGGCCCCCTGGACCATCTTCGCCATCACATCCTCGAGGGAGAAGCTGGCGGCCTTCTGGCGGGGCGGGAATTGCTGGAAGGTGGCCAGGAATTCAGCCACGAATCGCTGGGCGGGCACCAGGGCGAAGGCGTGGTCCAGCATCCAGTCCCAGTAGGTGTTGGAGGTGATGTCAGCCCGCTCGTAGGGATCGGTGAGCAGGTTGAAGATCTTGGGCAGCCGCAGCACGGTGAACGGCTCGGCCCAGATCTGACAGGTGCCAGTGGCCCGCTGCTCCATGAACACGAATTTCCAGTTGTCGTAGCGCAGGCCGGTGAGATCGCCGTCGTCGGAGAAGTAGAAGAATTCGTTGCGGGGGCTCTTGTCGGTCTGGCCGGTCCAGTAATCGAGCATGTTGTAGCCGTCGAGATGCACCTTGTAGTGGCGGCTGCCCGCCTGGTGACCGCTCAGCAGCTTTTCCTTGATCGCCGGTTCGCCGGCCGCCGCCAGCAGGGTGGGAAGCCAGTCGAGGTGGCTGACGATGTCGGTGAACAGGGTGCCGGGCGCGATCTTGCCGGGCCAGCGCACCAGGGCGGGCACCCGGTAGGCCCCTTCCCAGTTGGTGTTCTTTTCGCTGCGGAAGGGGGTCATGCCGGCATCGGGCCAGCTGTTCATGTGGGGCCCGTTGTCGGTGCTGTACATCACGATCGTGTCGTCGCTGATGCCCAGCTCATCGAGCAGATTGAGCATCTCGCCGATGCACTCGTCGTGATAGATCATCACGTCGTGGTATTCCGACTGCCAACGGCCGGAGCGGCCCACGTCCTGGGGCCGGGCATGGGTACGGAAGTGCATGTGGGTGGTGTTGAACCACACGAAGAACGGCTCGCCTGAGGCCACCGCGTCACGGATGAAGCGCTTGGCTTCCGCCAGAAATTCGTCGTCGCAGGTCTCCTGGCGCTTCTTGGTCAGGGGCCCGGTGTTCTCGATCCGCTGGCTGCCGTCGGGATTGGCCCAGCTGTGGAGCACGCCGCGGGGGCCGTAGTTCTTCTTGAAATCGGGGAAATCGTGAGGGTTGGGGTAATCCCGCAATTCCGGTTCCTCCTCGGCGTTCAGGTGGTAGAGGTTGCCGAAGAACTCATCAAAGCCCTGGTTGGTGGGCAGGTGCTCGTCGCGGTCGCCGAAATGGTTCTTGCCGAATTGGCCGGTGCGGTAGCCGAGGGGCTTGAGCAGGCTGGCGATGGTGGGATCTTCGGTGCGGTAGCCCATCTCGGCGCCCGGTAGCCCCACCTTGGAGAGCCCGGTGCGGAACACGCTCTGACCGGAGATGAAGGCGGAGCGGCCGGCGGTGCAGCTCTGCTCGGCGTAATAGTGGATGAACTTGCCACCTTCCTTGGCGACCCGGTCGATGTTGGGCGTCTGATATCCCATCAGCCCATCGCTGTAGCAGCTCAGGTTGCTTTGGCCGATGTCGTCGCCCCAGAGGATGAGGATGTTGGGTTTGCCGTTGGGCATGGCTGGTAGATAGCGCACCTCTGCATGCTGGCCAAGGCTGCGGGCGGTGACCACTCAGAAAGTGCAGCGATGCCGCAGTCCATGCTCCCCCGATCTTGCCTGTCCTTTCATGAGAGCCCGCCCGCCCATGCCATCCCGGAGCATGGAGCGGTGTTCCGGCAGGCGATCGGAGGGGAGAGATCTCAGGCTGGGTTGAACCCCTCGATCCCCTCGACGGGGGCGGGGGCCTGCCGATGGAACTGGCCGGCCATTCCTGCCCTGAAGGCGCGAAGGGCGGCGCTATCCCCCAGCCGATCCAGGCCGCTCCACTGCCAGACGAGGGGGGCCAGGCCGCAGCGTTCCTGAATGGCTCGCTCCAGCAGCCTCGCCGCCGCCGCATCCTCGCCGAGGCTCACGGCCACGAGCCCCCAGAAGGTGGTCATCGCCAACGGCTCTGCACCACTACTGCGCAGGGCCGCGCCGAGTAGGCCGGCGGCCCGCTCTCCCTCGCCGCTGAGGGCCAGCACTAGGGCCGCAGCCGCTTGGTGGCTGTTCGGTTGGGGTTCCGCCAGGCGGCACTGGGCCAGCTCCTGCAGCGCTTCCTTGCTGCGGTTGGCCTGGGCGAGGCTGAGGGCGAGCAGCCAGCGGGGTGCTGCCAGGTTGGAATCGAGCCGCAACGGTCTGCGCAGCGTGGCGATGGCCCCATCCAGGCGACCGATCTGGAGTTGGCTCAGCCCGGCCAGGAACCAGCCCGAGGGGTTGTCGTCGCTCAATTCGGGCTCAACCAGGGCTAGGGCCTCCTCCGGTCGGCCGGTGGCCAGTAGATGCCGGACCCAGCCATGGCGGGACGGCCCCGGCGGAAGCTGCTGGGGCAGCCAGGCTCCGAAGCTCTCCTCAGCCAGCTGCGGTTGCCAATGGAGCAGGGTGAGCACCTCCATCCGCAGGGCCCGCGCCTCGTCGGTAACCGAGCCTGAGGCCTCCGCTTGCCGCAGCAGGCGCTCCACTTCAACCTCGATCGCGGCGGCTGATGCCTGACCCCATTGGTACTGGGCCAGCAGGGTGGCGGCCAGCTGGGCCTGGGCCGGTGCGAACCCCGGGGAGCTGGTGAGACAGCGGCGGAAATGCTCAGCCGCGTTCGGCAGTTGGCGGGGATCCCGGTGGCGCACCTGCACCAGTCCTTCCACGAAATGCCCCAGGGACTGGGCTGAAGGGAAGCCACTGGTTTCGGGTTCAGAGCCGGGGGTCGCCCTCGCGCTGAGCTGACTGACCGGCCCATCGAAGCGATAGCCGCTGCCGTAGATGGTGCGGATCACCCGGGAGCCGAGGGGGCCGTTGTCGAGGATGCGGCGCAGGCCGTGCACGGCGCGGGCCAGGCTCACGTCACTGACCTGGGTGTGGCCCCAGACTTCCTGCAGCAGGTTTTCCTTCTCCAACACCTGGCCCGCGTGGCGCACCAGGGCGAGCAACAGGCGCCGCTGCAGGGGAGACAGGGGCACCGATGATGTCCCCAGGGAGAGATGGCCATCGGCATCCATCCAGTAGGGACCGATCGACCAGGAGCCTGTTTGCTGTTGCTGGGTCATCGATGCCGACATGGCTGGGCTGGGAATGGGGGTAAACGGTTGGATCCGCTGGAAGTGGGCGGCGGCATGACGTAGCCGGTCCCAGGACGGTCTATACCGCCTACATCCATTGTGCCATTGTGAAGGCATAATTTCAGAAGACATCCTCAGAAAACGCACAAAACCAATGCAGGGCGCGTGCCTGTGACGCAGTTCCTCGTTGCTCCTCCTCCCGGCGGCTCTGGATCTGCCTCTTGGGCCCAGCAGAGCTGGTCGGGCTTGGAGGAGATGGAGGCGGTGATCCGCCGCCTGGCGATGCCGCTGCAGCTGCTCCAGCTCGATGGCGGCCATCTCGGCGGCGGGGTGGTGGCGATCAGGATCGGCCCGCTGCGGTTGTTGCGGCTGCGCATCGACCGTCGCATCCACAGCTGGGGACCCAAGCCGCTGGGTGCGCTCAGCATCAGCCTCGACCTCGAGCCTTCCGGGGTCCGGCCGCCGTTGCGGGCCCACGGCTCCTGCCTGCCGGAGTCCTGTCTATTCGGCGTGGACAGCGGTCGCGAGGTGCACCTCACTCTCCCCAAGGAGGTGGTGTTGGGGCTGGTGGTGATTCCGCGCGACACGCTCTGCAACTGGGCCGATCAGCTGGGTTGTGGAGGCTTCGATCTTCAGGGGGCCTGCCAACCCAATGTGCTCCCGGTTGATCCCCTTCGCTGCGAGGGCCTGCGTGCCTATCTGGCTCAGATCTTTGCCCTGGTGGCAAGCGATCCCGGGCGTCTGGAGCAGCCTTCCAGCCAGCGATTGATCCTGGAGGATTTGCTTCCCTTGCTCCTGGAGGCCCTGATCCATGGCGCGGACCAGGGCGGCCGGCTGCCGCGTCCACCGGCGCGCATCGAGATCGTGAAGGCTGCCCAGCGCTGGCTGCATGACCACCCCCAGCAGCCCATCACCCTCGCCGATCTCTGCCGACAGGCCCATGCCAGCCGCCGCAGCCTGATCCAGGGCTTCCGCGACCACCTCGGCATGGGACCGATGGCCTATGTCAAGACCCATCGCCTCCATGGCATGCGCCGTCTCCTGCTGGGGGCCGATCCGGAGCAGGTGCGGATCGGATCGCTCGCCGCGGAGTGGGGATTTCTCAACGCCGGCCACTTCGCTCGGGACTACCGCCTCCTGTTCGGCGAACTGCCGCGGGATACCCTGCGCCACCGGACCCCTTCTGCCTGAACGGCCGCACCGCTCCCTCCGTCGATCAGCTCCCCAGGGCGCCCGCCACCAGCAGCCCCAGGGTCACCAGGCCGATCAGGGTGAGCAGCACCGCGGTGGCCAGGGCGATGGAGGGTTCTTCGAGGTAGGTGTAGTCCTGACGGCGCAGCCGCCGGATCACGTGCCGGTGCTGCACGGTGGCTGCCACCATCGCCAGGATGCCGGTGAGCACGAAGGAAACGGCCACCAGCCGGACCGAGAGCTGGGCATGGACCGGTCCGGAGCTGGCGTTGCTGCGGATCGCATCGATGATCTTGTCGAGCCCGAAGCCGAAGCTGATCAGCGAGAGGCAGGTGCGGATCCAGGCCATCAGGGTGCGCTCGGCGGCGGCGCGGTTGCGTTCCTTGGCCAGTTCATCGGTGATGCCCATGCGATTACCCGCCTCGGATGACCGTGTGGGAACCAGACTGATCGAGCGTGGCGCCGCTGGGCAGGATCGGGGGCCGGATCGCCAGGTCGCCCTCCCCGGCCGCGGCGATTCCGCAGTTCCACGGTGCGGGAGGAACACCGGCCATCGCTAGCTTGAAACCGGTGCTGTTTCCTGCCATGGCCGTGCTCAACCGCTGTGCGCTCGCCGTGGCGCCGAAGCCCCCGATGCGGGAGTGGAGCCGTCCGTTCTGGAGTCGGGAGGATCGGCTGGGTGGAGTGACGGACGAGAGCCTCTATCTCATTCCGGCCTACGAGGATGAGGCCGCTGCCCTGGCCCTGCTCAGGGGCCTGCATGAGGAGATCTTCACCGCCGAACTCGATCTCTGGTGTGTGGACAGGCAGCTCTGGCCATCCCCACGCAGCTTTGATCTGTTCCTGCATTGGTTTTCGCTGCGCTTCTTTCCCTTGGTCGAGGATCTCGGGGTGGAGCCGCTGATCACCTACGGGGTCGGAGAGCAGTTTCGAGCCACGCTGTCCGATGCCCTCGACTGGAACAACCCGCAGCGGGACTGACATCCTGGTTGGCCAGTCCGCTCCGCCTGATCGCCATGCTCTTCCGGATCCGGCACAGCCTTCACTACCGCTATGACCGGCCGGTCTTCCTTGAGCCGCTCACGGTTCGCCTCACCCCCCGCCAGGACTCCTCCCAGCGGCTGCTGCACCACATCCTGGAGGTGGAGGCGGCTCCCAGCGGACGCAGCGCCGGGCTTGATGCCGATGGCAATGCCAGCCAGGTGGTCTGGTTCGACGACCTGCGGGAGCAGCTTGATCTGACCGTGACGATGGAGGTGGAGACCCTGCTGGACAACCCCTTCGATTGGATCATCACCGATCCGGCCGTCGCCCGCCTGCCGGCCCGTTATGACGCCGCCACCGCCCTCTCCCTGAGCCCCTTCTTGACGCGGGAGCCGGTCGATCCTGCGGTGGCGGCCTGGGCTGCGGAGCTGGCGGCGGGCGTCGGCCAGGCCACGGCCCCGTTCCTGATGGCCCTCGCCGACGGGATCCACCACGGCTTTCACCACGTGGGCCGGCCGGATGGTGATCCGATGGAACCCGTTGAGACCCTGGCCGGCCGCAGCGGGGCCTGTCGCGATACCGCCATGCTCTACGTGGCGGCCTGCCGCAGCCAGGGGCTGGCCGCCCGCTTCGTGAGCGGTTATTCGATGCACCATCCGCCCGAAGTCACCGAACAGGAACTCCATGCCTGGGCGGAGGTGTATCTGCCGGGAGCGGGGTGGCGGGCCTACGACCCCAGCCTCGGACTGGCGGTGGCCGATGGCCACGTGGCCCTGGCCGCCGCTCCGGACCATCGCCTGGCTGCCCCTGTGAGCGGCAGCTACCGGGGCACGGGCGTGGGGTCCGCGATGGACTATCGGGTGGCGCTGCAGGCGGTGAGCCGCTGAGGCTCAAGCATCGGCTCTACCCGGCGCCGCAGTTTGTGGAAGGCCTGACGCTCCAGGCGCTGCACCTTCTCCTTGGTGAGCCCAAGGCAGTCGGCCGCCCGGGCCAGGGAGAGGGGGTTGTCTTCGCGGAAGCGCAGATGCAGCACCTGTTGTTCGATCGGCTCAAGCTGCTCCAGTTCTCCGTGCAACCAGCCGTAATCCTCCTGGGAGGGGAGGGCTGAGGGCATCGGGATCAGGTCCCCCAGGCACACCTCGCCCTCCTCGCCGCCCACCGGCTGATCCAGGGAGATGGCGTGGGCTTCATGGGTGACGCGGAGCACAAAGGCCACCCGTTTCTCTGTTTCCCCGAGCCGAGCGGCCAACTCTCCGAGTTTCAGCCCCCGACCTTCCGCGCACTGCAGAAAGCGGGCCTTCATCGCCAGCCCGGTGACCTGGGAGGGGAGCCGGATGGCGCCGGACTGCTCGTGCAGGTGGCGGTTCACGGCCTGGCGGATCCACCAGTAAGCATAGGTGGAGAAGCGATAGCCACGGGTGGGTGAATAGCGCTCCACCGCCCGGATCAAGCCGAGGGTTCCGGCCTGCACCACATCGAGGGGGTCAAGCTGTAGGTGGCGAATACGGGTCTGGTAGTGGCGTGTCACCGAGACAACTAGTCGTAGGTTCGCTGTCACCATGCGATCCATGGCACGGCGGCCCCGGCGGGCCAGACCCGCATTGGGATCAGGGGTGGATAGCCATTGTTGTACTACAGTACCAAGGTGAAGTTCTTCAGCTGGGGTGAGCAGAGGTACTCTGCCGATACTGTGTAGGTAATCACCAAAGGCGTCAGACATGCAGCCCTGTCGAATCGGTTCGATAGCGATCATCGAACCTGGTTGATATCAAAAATCCACTTGAAGCTCTTGTGCGTCGCATCCGCGGCAGCCTTTGTCAGGGCTTCTCGCTCAAGTGATGTCCCGCCCGTGTTGGTGGGACAGGTGGTGGAACCAGGCAAGGGATGGCGCCCTAGGTCCGATGCAATCCAGCACCCCGTTCACCCCCCCACCAGAGCCCGCCGGCCCGCCCAGCGAGCCGCCAGCGGGGCGGCAGCGGCCCCCCGCCAACACCGAGGACCGCCTGGTGGCCGACCTCATTGCCCTGATGGAGGCAGGCCAGGCGCCCTGGCGTCGCCCCTGGCGGGAGGGGAGCGGTGCGCACGTGAACCTGATCACCGGCAGGCTCTACCGGGGCAGCAATCCGGTGCTGCTCACCCTGGGGCTGCACCTGCGGGGCTCAAGCCTGCCCTATTGGTGCGGCTGGGGGGAGGCCCGTCGGCTCGATCTGGCGCCCCGTCGGGGCAGCCGGGGGGTGATGATTCTGCGTCCGCTGCGCTGGGAGCGGGAACACGCTGGGCCGGCCTCAGCGGACGGTGCCTCGGCTGCCGATGCGGAGGGAACGGTCCGGGATGGCGAGAGCGGAACGCCTGCAAGAGCGCCCCGCCAGGGGATCCGCTTCCGCCCGATGGTGGTGTTCAATGCCGCGGATCTGGTGGGGGATGCCCAGGCCAGCCGCGCTCTGTCTGAGCGCATCGCCGGCTGCCGGGCCCAGGCCCAGCTCGTGGGCCGCAGTGAATCGGAGCGGTTGGCGGCGGCGGCAGCGACCCTGGCTGCCTGGCCCGTGCCCATGCTGGAGGGGGGCGACCGGGCTTGCTACCGGCCCGATCTGGACCGCATCGAGATTCCCGATCGCAGCAGTTTTCATACCGCCGCTGCCCGTCTGGCCACCTGGGCCCATGAGGCGATTCACTCCACCGGCCATCCCAGGCGTCTGGATCGGAACCTTGCCGCTGGCTTCGGATCGGCGGCCTATGCCCGCGAGGAATTGGTGGCCGAACTGGGGGCCGTGCTGCTCGGCGAGCGACTCGCCATCGGCAGCGACACGGCCAACCACGCCGCCTACCTTCGCCACTGGTGCGAGCTGCTCCGGCAGGATTCGCGGCTGCTGCTCCAGGTGCTCGGCGATGCCCGCCGGGGGGCGGATCTGATTGCACCGGAACCCGTCTCCCCATCTCCCGATCCGGGCGAGGTTCGTTCACGGGTCGGCTGTTGAGGGCGAACGGCCGCCGGATCCCGCTTCAGCCCGGTGATTCTCCCGGGCTGCTCAGCAGCCCGCAGGTGGACATCAGCCGCGCCTCGACCTCCCGCAGTTGGCGACGGTTGGAGATCTCCGGATTCAGGCGCCCCACCCGCAGGGCGAAGCTCATCAGGAAGCGGGCCGTGTCGGCTTCGCTGAAGCCATAGATCCGGCAGGTTTCCTGGAGCGCCTGGGTCATGCAGTCGAGCGTGGCATCCACCGGTTCGCGATGCTCTTCGGGCACGGTGCCGTTCGCCATCCGGTAGGCCGCCGTGATCAGGGCATGTTCGATCTGGCCCATGGTGGGGGCACGGAAGCTTTTCTGCACCGTATGCAGTGGTGCTGCAACTGTCAGCCCCGCAGCAGAAAGGGCAGGGCCATCACCGCTATCCCCGCGAGTTGCGGCGGCCATAGACCATGTAGCCGGCGCCGATCGATCCCAGCAACACGTTGAGCAGCAGCACGGTCGTGGAGGGCATGCCAGGCGTGCGGATCCCTTCCACTGTGCTGGGACTTCGTTGCCAACGGCTCAGCGCCGCCGAGCCAGAGTTGCGCCGGCCTGCCCTGGTGATCCTCGATGAGGCCAGCAGCGCCCTGGATCTGCCGGCGGAGGAAGCCCTCTATGGCCTGCTGGTGGCGGCTGGACCCACGGTGGTGAGCGTGGGCCATCGGCCCAGCCTGCGGGCCTTCCATCACTGGGAATTGGCCCTTGAGGGTGAGGGCGGCTGGCGGTGGGCCCCGATCATGGCGCCGGCCTAATCGGCGCCATGATCGGGGCCCCCCGCCGCCGCGGCTGCCCCGATGCCCCTTCCCCGCCCCCCCCCCTTTATCGCCCTGGTCGAGCGGTTCGAGCGGAACCTCTCGCGGTTGCTGGCGGTGGTGCTGATCGTGGTGCTGTTGGCCGGCACCCTGCAGCTCGTCCTCATCACCGCCCAGGCTCTCCTGCAACCGGGGCAGAACTGGCTGGACGGTGGCTTGATCCTTCTCTTGGATCGGCTGCTACTGCTGCTGATCGGGCTGGAGGTGCTGCAGAACATCACCGCCTATCTCAAGGATCAATCGATCCACACCGAGATGGTGCTGCTCACCGCCCTCACCGCCGTGGCGCGGAAGGTGATCGTGATGCCTCCAGGGCATGACAAGGACCCCATGATCCTGCTCGGCGTGGGTGCCGTGATCGTGTGCCTTGCCGCCGCTTACTTTCTCTTGCGAGCCAACAGGCCGAACCCCTGATCAGCGGGCTTCTCCCCCATCAGCCGCTGGCTTAGCCCGGCGGTCAGGAACCCGCCAGGCTCAGCAACAGCGCTGAGTTGATCACCACAATTACGGCGGCGGTGATCCAGGCCAGAAGCAGCAGCCAGTTCGGTGCGCGCAGGTCGCCCATCAGGTTGCGGCGGCTGCAGAACCACACCAGGGGCAGCACGGCGAAGGGCAGCTGCAGGCTCAGCACCACCTGACTGAGGATGAGCAATTGGCCAGTGGCCCGGTCCCCCAGCAGTAGCACGGTGAGCATGGCCGGCACTAGGGCCAGGCAGCGGGTGAGCAGCCTGCGTTGCCACTGGGGCAGGCGGATCTGGAGGAACCCTTCCATCACGATCTGGCCGGCGAGGGTGGCGGTGAGGGTGGAGCTCTGACCAGCCGCCAGCAGGGCGATGCCGAACAGCAGGCCGGCGGCGGTGGTGCCCAACAGCGGGCTCAGCAGGCGATGGGCCTCGCTCAGATCGGTGACGGGGGCACCGGGAAGGCCATAGAAGGTGCCGGCCGCCAGCACCAGGATCGAGGCGTTCACTAAAAAGGCCAGGGCCAGGGCGATCACCGTGTCGAGATTGGCGAATCGGAGTGCCCGCTGGCGCATCGCCGGCCCGGTGCTCCAACGGCGGGTCTGCACTAGGGAGGAATGGAGATAGAGGTTGTGGGGCATCACGGTGGCGCCCAGGATGCCGGCGGCCAGGTAGAGCTGGGAGCCGTTGCGCAGGGCATCCACCCTCGGCACCAGGCCGCCCAGCACGCTGGCCACGTCGGGACGCAGCAGCAGCATCTCCACGGCGAAGCAGGCGCCGACCAGGGCCACCAGGCTGATCACGAGCGCTTCGAGCCGCCGGATGCCGAAGCGCTGCAAATCCAGCAGCACCAGGGTGTCGAAGGCGGTGAGCAGCACGCCCACCGGCAGGGGCAGGCCGAAGAGCAGCTGCAGGGCCAGGGCGGTTCCCACCAGTTCGGCCAGGTCACAGGCCACGATCGCCACCTCGGCCAGGAGCCAGAGGGGAATCACCCAGCCGCGGGGCAGATGGCGACGGCAGGCCTGGGCCAGGTCGAGACCGGTAGCGATGCCCAGACGGCAACAGAGGGACTGGAGCAGCACCGCCATCAGGCTGGAGAGGGCCACCACCCAGAGCAGGCTGTAGCCATAGGTGGAGCCCGCCGCCAGATCGGTGGCCCAGTTGCCCGGATCCATATAGCCCACCGCCACCAGGTAGGCCGGACCAATCACCCGCAGCAGGGTGGGCAGCCCCCGGGCGTCCGCGGGAATCGCCACGGTCTGGCCCTGGCCTTCAGGAGCGGGCACGGTGGAGGGGGCCGCCGGATCTGTTTCGGACTGGGATTCAGCCACAGGCTTCGTGTTGGTGGTCGGATCGGGCGCTTCCCTCAGGGGATCGGGACCTCCGTGCTCCAGGGCAGCTTTCCGGCCGGCACCGGCCGACCGAACAGCCAGCCCTGGCCCACCTCACAGCCCATCGCGACAAGCAGGTCACGCTGCTCACTTGTTTCGATGCCTTCGGCCACCACCCGCAGGCCGAGTTCCCGGAACAACCCCACGAAGCCACGGATCAGCACCTGGCAGCGCGGATCCTCCACCATCTGGGTGATGTAGGTCCGGTCGATCTTCACCTCGTCGATCGGGATGCGGCTCAGCCAGGCCAGGCTGGAGTAACCGGTGCCGAAGTCGTCGAGGGCGATGGTGACCCCCGCCTCCCGCAGGCGGTTGAGGGCGGTGCTGGCATGTTCCTGCAGCTGCAGCAGCACGGTTTCGGTCACCTCCAGGGTGAGGCCGCTGAGATCGACTCCGGTGCGATGCCGGTGTACGAAGAGATCCTCCACCAGGGTGCCCCGCTCCAGATGGGTGGGACTCACGTTGATCGCCAGCCGATGGCCGAACCCGGCCCGTTGCCAGCGATTCAGGGTTTCCAAGCCCTCGCGGATCACCCAGCGTTCCAGCGACAGGATCTGGCCGGTCTGCTCCGCCAGGGGGATGAAGGTGTCGGGGGGAATGAACTCCCCGCCCGCCGTGCGCAGCCGCACCAGGGCCTCGGCCCCGATCGGCCGGCCGCTGCGGAGTTCGACCAGGGGCTGGTAGTTGATCTGCAGCCCCCCGACACGCAGGGCGTGTTGCAGGTGCTGCAGGGTGGTGAGGTTGTCCTGAACCTCCTGATCCACCGCCCGGTCGTATAGGGCCACCCCATCCCGGCCGGCGGCCTTCACCTGGTACATGGTGAGATCGGCCCGGCGGAGCAGTTCCTCGGCCGAAAGGCTTCCATCCCGGGTGGTGGCCACCCCGAAGCTCATCGACACGATCAGCTCCCGGGAATCGTGCAGCCAGGGTTGCACCAGGGAGGAGCGCAGTCGCTCGGCGAGTAGGTAGGCATCGCTGTCGTCGTTGATGTTGGTCACCAGCACCACGAATTCATCGCCGCCGATGCGGGCGAGGATGTCGCCGAAGCGGAGCTGGCGCTGCAACCGCTGGGAAACCTCCAGCAGCAGCTCATCCCCCACGCCGTGGCCGAAGCGGTCGTTGATCTCCTTGAAGCGGTCGAGGTCACAGAAGATCAGCGCCAAATGGCTCCCCACCGCTTCGCTGCCGGCCAGGGCCTCTTCCAGGTGGTCCGTCATGCCCCGTCGGTTGGGAAGGCCGGTGAGGGGATCGGAGAAGGCCTGCTGCTGCAGGCGGGCCTCGGTGAGGCGGCGATGGGTGACATCTCGCTGCACCGACACCCAGTGGGTGAACCAACCCTGGGCATCCACCAGGGGGGAGGCCTTGATCTCGGTCCAGTAGGTGCTGCCGTTGCGGTGGTAGTTGAGCAGTTCCACCTCCACCGGCTGCCAGGCTTCGAGGGCGGCGCGGAAGCGTTGCCGTTCCGATTGGTCTGTCTCCACTCCCTGGAACAGCCGGGGGCTGCGGCCGAGCATCTCCTGGCGTTGATAGCCGCTCTGTTTCACCAAAGCGTCATTCACATAGATGATCACCGGGCCCGGCGAGTCGAGCGGTTCGGCGGTGGTCACCAGCACGGAATCCTGCACCGACTCCAGCAGGGTGCTGAGCAGTCGCATCTGCTCCCGGGTGGGGCCATGGACCGGCTCGGTGAGCAGCAGGCCCACCCCATAGCCGTCGTCGGTGAGGAAGTGGCGGCACTCCACCCTGCGGCCCTGGAATTCCAGGCCCCGATCGCGCGGGCCCTTGGCCAGCTCCGGCAAGAGGGAGAGCAGGTGTTCGGCCAGCTCGGGCCAGAGTGCCTCGAGGGGGTTGCCGAGGGGAGCGTCCGGCGCCATCCCGAGCCATTGGCTGGCGGTGCGATCCACATGGAGCAGCTTCAGGTCCGTGCTGATCAGCAGCAGTCCATCGCCGGGCAACAGCAGAAAGGGCATCGGCCCGGTAGGCACGAACAACCCATCGCGATCCGGCGCGGCTCGGCTGTCGTCGCCCTCCGGGACGGCGCCTTGGCTGGAGCCGGTGGTGGCCGGTGGCGGTTCCGGTCTCATGCCACGGCCCCTTGGCGATCCACCATCCCGGGGTTCATGGCGCTCAGGAACCGGCACAGGGCGAAGGGGGCTGTGATTGTCAGTGTGCCATCCATCGCCCGGGGAACTGCACCCGACGGACGGGCCCATCCTGAATAGGTTCAGGGCCGATGGCCACCTGGTGTGATCCTTCCCGCGGGCTCTGCCCTCTCCCTTCCCTACTTCGACCTTCTGCTCCAGCGGCTCGAGGCCGGAGACGCCCGCTTCGTCGAGGCCTTCGGCCGCCATGTGCACTGGGGGTATTGGCCCGACCCACCGCGGGCCGCTGGGTCCCTCTCCGAATTCGCCACGGCGGCGGAGCGGCTCTGCCGCTTGGTCTGTGATGCCGGCAGCGTGGTGGATGGCGAAGCGGTTCTGGATGCCGGCTGCGGCTTCGGGGGCACCGTGGAGAGCCTCAACGGGCGCCTCAGCGGGGTGGACCTGGTGGGTCTGAACATCGACCAGCGCCAGCTGCAGCGGGCCTCGAGCCGGGTGGTTCCACGGGCAGATAACCGGATCCGCTGGCACGCCGGCGACGCCTGCGCCATGCCCCTGCCCGATCGGGCCTTCGCTGTGGTGCTGGCGGTTGAGTGCATCTTCCATTTCCCCAGCCGGGAGGCTTTCTTTCGGGAATGCGCCCGGGTGCTCCAACCAGGCGGACGCCTGGCGCTGAGCGACTTCGTGCCCACTCCGGCCCTGCAGGCCCTGCTGCGCCTGCTGGGCCGCGGCGATGGCCACGGTCCAGCGGCTATGGCCGCCACCTATGGCCCGATCGATTGTTCCTGCGGGCGCAGGGAGTATGGCCAGCTGGCCCGGCGCCACGGTTTCGAACTGGTGAGCGATCAGGACATCACCCGAGGCACCCTGCCCACCTATCCCTTGGTGGAGGATCTCTTCGCTGGCATCGGTGCCGGGGACGCGGTGGGCGCCACCCGCACCATCGCCTGGTTGAGCCGCTTAGGCCTGCTTCGTTATCGGGTGATGGGGTTTCGATCGCTGGCCGGATCGGGCGCCTGAGCGTGGAGCTGCCGGTCTTGGCTGGAGAGCCGGCCGGTTCAGCCGGCGATGGCCAGACCCAGCTGGTCGTCACGGCCTTCGGACTCGAGGTTCATCTCGGCGGTGACCTCCAAGGCCTTCTGTTCATCCACCAGCAGATCGCTGGCGGGGAACGTTTCCACCAGTTCCGTGCCGCCGCTGCCGTGGCTCCAGATCTGCACGTCGCTGCTGGCCGGGCAGGTGAAGAGCCAGTCCTCGAAGGGGAAGATCACTTTTTCGTGGAAGAAGCGCTCCGGTCCGACGCAGCGCAGGATGACCATCCGCTGGTTGAGATTGCGGAAAAGGCAGTAGGGGTGAACGGTGTCCATACGGACCTGATCGGGATCTGCTGTTCAGCCTCGTTGCCCGGGCCGCAACGCTCTGTGTCAAGAACGACCGTCATGGCAAGCGGCCGCTGCAGCAGATCCGCGGCGCCAGCCTTTCGCGTTGGTGTTTGCCCATGGAGTGCGCACTAGCCCATGGGCCCGCCCTGGGCTGGGCCGAGCCAGCCCAGACGGTCAGAGGCAGCCCAGCAGACGCAGCCCAGACGGGCAGAGCGGGGCCCAGACGGTCAACGGATCGCCATGAAGCGCGGACTTCATGAAATCCCCTTCACAGTTGCCGCAATGTTCCGTTACAGTCGTGAGTGACGGAGCCGGCTGCCGGT
>JBBASH010000049.1:0-26476 GCA_040399305.1 Cyanobium sp. | reverse complement strand
CTCAAGTAGTCTTCTTCGCTCATCACACCTTGCGGCCAGGTGATGGCGAGCGTTATGCAGACTTGACTAAGCGCGAAAACCGACTGACATGTGCAAGGCCACAGCCACAGAAGAGCCGAGTGCTGTATCGTTTGCCCACTTCGTGCCCCCAAGATCCACATGGCGTATCGCAATAAAACATATGTATGCTTTGACGGAGACAGTGACATCCACTATTACCGACTAATGCAAGCATGGCATCAAAGCGATCATGCTCAATTTAACTTTTACAATGCTCATGATTTAAATCGAGCACGTGACTCAAGCCTAGAGGCATCAATCAAGCGGCAGCTTAGGGAGCGCTTGCTAAACACTAAGGTTTTCGTAGTACTTATTGGCGAAAAGACCCGATACTTGTATAAGTTTGTGAGATGGGAAATTGAACAAGCGCTTTCATTGAACTTGCCAATTATTGGCGTAAACCTAAATGGGCGCAGGAGTCAGGATTCAGATCGCTGTCCTCCTAGTATCAAGAATGAGTTAGCTATCTACATCAGTTTTAATGCGCGCATCCTCCAGCATGCACTGGAAACATGGCCAAGAGAGCATGCAATTCAAAGAGCCTCACAGGCGTCAGGTCCTTTTTTTTATGACAGAGAAGTTTATCATAGGCTAGGGTTATGAACTGGCTGCGACCCTGGTTTTCTGGATCATATTGGCGAAATGCGTTTAGTACAGGGAAGGCTGTGAGAAGCAGTCTCGAGGCACTTGGCGCCTTGTGGTTGGTTATCGAAGTGATTTCTTTCTTCTCAACGAACGCGTCCAATACACTTAAGGGTCAATGGCTCGCTATTGTTGTAATAAGTCTATTGTGGGCAATTTGGGCCAATCGCCCAATCCATCAAGTCACACACCGCCTAAATGGGAGAGATGTGATTATAGAAATACGTGTCGGAGATCTATTCAGGATGAAAGGCTCAATAGTAGTGCCTACTAACAGGACCTTTGACACAGAGCTCTCGCCAAACCTGATCTCATCAAAAAGCATCCAAGGCGCATTCACGAAAAAGTACTACGACAATACATCACACTTAGACCATGATATAGAGTCTGCGCTGGATGGAGTTAATTTTGAAGCGGAATGCGCTGAGAAGATTGGAAAGAAGCGATTGTATGCTGTGGGGACCTGCATAAGGCTAGTCGCTAAAGACGTAAGCTCGTACTGGCTTGCTATTGCGAAACTCAATAATCATGGCCGTGCCCAAGGGACTGTCGAAGACATCAGAACAAGCCTACCTGCCCTATGGGAGTATATTTCAGAAATGGGTGATTATGGAACAGTACTAATCCCAGTAATCGGCTCAGGCTATTCTCGTATAGTCAAGAGTAGAGAAGAGATCATAAGAGAGATACTCAAAAGTTTTGTTGCGGCATGCGCTGCTCGCAAGCCATGCGAAAAGCTGGCAATTGTAGTCTCAACTTCAGATTATTATGATTACGCCATGAGCCTGGAAGAACTTGGTGGCTACTTGCTGAATTTATGCAAGTATACTGTTTTCGAGAATAACGAAGGATCTGCGCAAGGCAGGCCTATCTCTTGATTCTTGATTACTGCATAACAAGCCTCTGGAGTGGACAGGCCACCACAACGTCTGTACTTTTGCTTTGCTCTCCTTGCCTGCCACTCAGAGGCAGCGTTAGACAGATCATGCAGCCGGTTGCGTATCCGTATCTCATGGGATACAGTGAGACATGCTTGAAATCAGGGAGACGCCTGCCTATGCCGCGTGGTTTGCTGCCCTGCGTGACCGGACTGCAAGAGCTCGTATCGACATCCGGATCAGACGGCTCTCCCTTGGTAACTCAGGAGATATCCGCCACTTAGGAGATGGCGTCTCAGAGCTGCGGATCCATTATGGCCCCGGCTATCGGATCTATCTGACAAAACAAGGAGATGCCGTCGTCATTCTGCTTGCAGGCGGCGACAAGAGTTCCCAAGACAAGGATATTCGTCTCGCCAAAGACCTTGCTCGAAATCTCTAGGAGAATCCTATGACCAAAACCACCACTACAATCTGGGACCCATCCATACACCTTGCCACTGCTGATGATGTAGCGGCATATTTGGAAGCTGCACTTCAGGATGGTGATCCTCAGCTTGTCGCAGTTGCCTTAGGCGATATAGCTAGGGCTAAAGGCATGAGCCAAGTCGCACGTGATGCTGGCCTTGGCAGGGAAAGTCTATACAAGTCATTATCCTCCTCGGGTAATCCTGAGCTGGCAACAGTATTGAAGGTGATTTCGGCACTGGGTTTGGAATTGCATGTCACTGCTGTTGATGAGGCGAAGATGGCTGTCTAACATCCAGATACAGAAGACGGGAGCGGGGATGGCTCGTCAAGCAGCTCAGCCTCCGCCCGCTTCTGATCTGGAGCGTTAGGCAGATCAGGCTGCAATCTCAAGAAGAATCCTTTATACAACTTGACAAAGGCGCTAGACAGTGCATTAATAGGCTCGTATGAGTACATGCGATGGGCGCGCAACTGCCTACAACACTTGGCAAGAGCCCTCTGCTTGAAGCACTCTTCGAGATCCGCTTCCAGGCATCTAGGCCCGCTGCGGGCGATCTCCTACCAGGAATTCTTTTCTCAGCCTTGCAGGATCAATATCCTGACGTGATCTCCCTTCCGCTAGCGAGAGTTCCACGAGATCTCCGAGAAAATGATGTTAACTTTCTTTACCAGCCTTCTCATCAGCTAGTTGGCAAAAATGGCTCTATTCAGATAGGAGATAGAGTTCTTGCGCTAGCAGTTCAGATATATCCAGGCTGGTCAGAATTCAAGATGAAAGCTGAGCAATTAGTGGGCTCCGGAGAAAAAACAGGACTCATAGAGAATGTTGAGCGCTATTCATTCAGATATATTAATGTCATTCCCGTACAGGAAGGGCAGCCTCAACTGCAGTCGCTAAATGCCAAAATTAAACTTGGAGAAGCGCCAGTTCTGGAGCGCGGATTTCAGCTGCGAGCAGAATTCGATGATGAAGGCTTTACTTCGATTGTACAAGTCGTACCTAATAGCATTTCGCAACCCATTGGTGGAGAAGCACTAACGGGTCTAATAATTGATATTGACACCCAAAGGTCTAGTGACGATGTCAATTTCTTTGAAGACAAATCTCAATTACTAGAAGACGGGCATAATGCTTTGAAACGACTTTTCTTTTCCTTGATTTCCGATCAAACCCTTCAGCAACTTGAACCCTCTTACTCATGACAGTCTCAACACTCGACAACAGACTTCGCACACTCGAAGCACAAGGGAGCACAGGCTCATCCCTAGTTCCAGCAACCGCTCTTGGGGCATGGTTGATAATTGCTGGATACTCCACTCCGTCAGTGCCTGGACCAGGGAACTATTATCAACCTAATCGGACATCCGGTAGCATTAATCTCCAGATCATTGGAGAGGCATGCGAACAAGATATTGCACGCGAGTTTCATAGAATCTTTGATTCGCTTGCTAATTCCCAAGTCGAGCTCGATGCTGAATCTAAAGAAGTTCTTTATGCCAATCTTTGGGATCTATACGCATGAAGCCTGAGGAGATATTTGAGCAGGTCAGCTTGTTCCTGCCAAAGTATCTTACTCCTTCTCAGAAGCAGGATCTCTATTCTGAGATGCTGAGGTTCCCTGGAACTACTCAGTTTTATCTCCATCGGCCAGATCTCAGGGATCAATTGCTGCAAGGAGATGGGTGGCAAGGCTTTATTGCCATTAATTTTCATACTGGTCAGAGAAAAGTTGTTTCAGGCGTGATTCTCTCAAATTCATGTGATGTATCTACGGATAACTCTCGGAGTCTGCCAGTAAACATCCTATTTGCCCCTCTTGTGAATATGTCGCAGTATGAGCAATTGCTTCTTGCGAACGGAAAGTCACCAGCTCAAGTAGGCAGTCAATTCAATGAGATCCGAAATCAGAAAGTGACCTCAATGTTTTACCTCCCCCGCTTATCGGGGGTGATTGAAGAAAGCATCATTCTGCTAGATGATATTCATGTGCATCCATTGAGGGATTTTTTGGAAGTTAGCCATGAGCCACTTTTTCAGTTGAATCAGTTTGCCTTCTACCTTTTCTTAATCAAGCTATCCATACACTTTTGTCGATTTCAAGAAGGCATAAAACGTTTCGAAGATGCTGCCTAACAACCAGATTCAGAAGACGGGAGCAGATGCTTTATTCTATGCAGAGATTCTTTCCCGCTTCTGATCTGGAGCGTTAGCCGCCCTTCAAAATGTTCATGGTATGACATGAGCTGTTGTGCAGGACATGAATGAGGGAGGAATGCTTCTACTTGGAGCAAGTAGCAGCCTAAACGAGCGAGATCAGACCTTGAAGATGGCGAACTCAAGCTGATCAATGCCCGATCCACCTTGAAACAGTTCGCTTAAGCATAAAGCAACTAGGGCGACGCTGCTTGGGCTTGTTGTCCAGACCTTCCTTAGGCGAACAGGGCAAACAGCAAGATAAACTTCTTTGCAGGCTTGTATAAAGTCGTTTCAAATCTGAGATCAGATCTCGTCAAGTTGCATAAGCGAATCGATCCTGCATTCAATATCAGATTCTGGCATGTCGAGATCTTGGAGAATTTTATAGTAATTCCTGATCATCTGCCGGGTAGTGGGGTCTAAGCCACGGTCTCTCAAGGAAATTCGCATCGCTTTGGCTGAGAGAGGCTCTGCGTCAGCTAGGCAGTTCATATCCTTCAGACACATCGCAAGGCAGTCAAGCACACCCGCCGTCTGTAGATTATCGGAGCCGTAGTTGGCCTCCATAATCGCCAATGCCCGCCGAAATAGAGGCTCCGCCTCTGCGATACGGCTGGTATATTGCAGCAACACCGCCAGGTCGAGGAGGTCCACGGCGACAGCAGTATGATTTGGGCCATAATTGGCCTCATCAATCGCCAATGCTCGCCACATCAGTGGTTCCGCCTCCGCCAGGCGGTTATTGCCCTGGAGCAACAGCTTCGCCAGGTTGAAGAGACCCACGGCCATATTTGGATGATCGGGTCCGTAGCAGGCCTCAGCGATCGCCAAGGCTTGCCGCAGCAGTGGCTCAGCCTCATCAACGCGGTTAGTGAACTTCAGCAACACCGCCAAGCCGTTGAGACACTTGCCCACCTCGGTATGATCAGGTCCGTAGCTGGCCTCGGCGATTGCCAGCGCTCGGCGCCATAGAGTCTCTGCCTCCTCTAAGCGGTAGCTTCTGTACAGCAACTCCGCCAGCGATGTTAAATAGTTTACGACATCGGGATGGTCGGGGCCGAAGCTGGTCTCAGCGATCTCCAGAGCCCGCCGTATCAGCGGCTCCGCCTCCACTGTGTGGCTAACCTGATTCATAAGACTCCCTAGACCCCCAAGGATCTCGGCAACATTGGGATGATAAGATCCCATAACGGGCTCAGCGATCGCTAGGGCACGGCGATAGAGATGTTCGGCTTCCTCTAATCTATCGATCCGATGTAAAAGGCTGGCTTGTTCTTTTAGCAATGTAGCAACCCATTGATCGTTCACGCCCATCTCCTCCTCTACCTGCTGCACGCCTTTCTCAGCGACTACTAACAGCGACTGCCAGATCGTGCCCTTGCCCAGCTGCACCAGCCTCTTCTCCAACCAAGCTGCCCATTCGGCCGCCGGCTGAATCACACGAGCATGCCTGAGCGCACGCTCTAGTCGCTCGGCATCGTCTGCCTGGATCGCATTGGCCTCCAGCGCTTCCAGCGGCCCATCGAAGTAGGCAAAGCCCCAGCGGTTCACTGCCTTAAACGTGCCTTCATCTCGCTTGCGCTCATCGGCCTGCAGGTGGTGGGCCATCTCGTTGTGGAGTTGCCATCGGCCCGCGCCGATCGGCTCGATCGACCAGAACCGCCCCAGCTCCGCCGCGCCTGTTGCGGGGTAGCCCGTCGCGAAGTGGGTCACTGCCTGGCTGAACAGCTCCCGATCCCAGATGCCAAAGGTGGCCAGCAGCTTCAAGGTGGCCCGTTCTGAGGCATCGAGATGGGTGAGCAGCCGATCGATCTGCTTCTGCTGGCTGCCGCCGAACACCTCCGGCGTGCGCTTCTCGGCAGGGGTTTTGTCGTAGAGCTGGGTTTCCAGCTCCAGATAGAAGGGCACCCCAGCCGCCTGGCCGAGGATCTTCTCCACAATCGCCGGCTCCTTGATGCCCCGTTTGACCAGAAAGCTCCTGGCGTCTTCCTCGCTGAGCTGGCCCACCAGGTGTTGCTCACAGACCTCGCTCCAGTCCTGGTCGTATCCCTCCTCCCAGCTCAAGCGATCGCGCCCGCCGATCACCCAGAGCACCTCGGGCAGCTCGCTCACCAGATCCACCAGCCACTGCTCCCGTGGCTCCCGCCGGCGACCGCTTCTGCCCATCCCTAAGTGCCAGAGGGTTTCGTAGGTGTCGAGAGCAATCAATGGCGGCGGGCCGCTGTAGGTGATGGCGTCATCCCAATCCTGGTCGAGCTGGGAGGAGAGGGCCTGGCGGAAATCCCTTGCCCACTCCAGTGGCAACTGGGCCAGCAACTGCTCTTCTGAGTAGCTTTGGCTGCGCTGCAACCAGGGCTCGGCACGCCGCTGCACCCAGTCGGAGAGGTGTCGTTGCGCCGTGGCGGCGGCCTTCATGGCGTTGACGGCCAGCCCCACCCCGCTCAGCTGACCCAACACCTCCAGCCCACCGGCGAGCACGTCGGCATAGGGCCCGGCCCCCTGCAACAGCTCCTTGCGATCGCTGCCGTACACCTGCTCCGGATGGAAGCGCCGGCCGTATTCCGCCAGGGCCAAGGAGAAGGAAGGAAAAGGGATGGTGGGGAACAGCCGCCGCAGCCGGTACAGCAGCAGATCCGGTGGAGTTGTGTCGGCACCAGCCAAATCGAGGCGCCCCATCAGCGCCTGCGGACAGCGCTGGCGGTGGAGCTGCTCCAGCTTCTGCAGCAGGGTGGTCTTGCCGATGCCGCCATCGCCGTAGAACACCAGCACTCGGTTGTCCTGTGGCTGCTTGTGCGCCAGGTTCCGCTCAAAGGCGGAGATCAGCTCCTCCCGATCGGTGAACACATCCAGGGCTGAGGGCCGCTGCTCACGCTCGGAGGGCCGCTGGATCGGCATGGGGTAGGGGGGCTATGGAGCGTGGAGGTAGGACTGGATTGTAGTAAGACCCCGGGGTAGAATCGATAAATCAAAAATAAAGGTGCCAGGTCGTGCGGAAGATATCTACGATTGAAAAGTATTCTATAGACAATCTGATTCGTTTATGGAGTCGTCTAACAACATCATTCACCCGACCCGTATTAAGGGGCTTGGCTCCGGCAGTACTTGCTTCGGGCGGGTGATGATGAGCGTTAGGTAGACCAGCAAGCCGGCGGTCGATACCATGGAGCCATGGCTGTCCCCACATACGATCTGTTCATCGAGCCCGTGCTCAGGTATCTCGCTATACATCCCGAGGGTGTATCTGCCAAAGATGCCCACGAAGCGGCTGCAGATGTTCTTTGCATCGCCGATGAAGATAGACAAGAGCTTTTGCCAAGCGGGGCACAGCTTATTTACAAGAATCGTGCAGGCTGGGCTCACGACAGGCTAAAGCGTGCTGGATTGTCGAGTAGCCCAAGGAGAGGCACATGGAAGATCACTAAGGAAGGCCTTGATTTTCTAGCGTCACATACTGAACCATTCTCAACTCAGACTTCAACCGAGTTGGCGATGGGATATATCGGTGTCAGGCTGAGGCCCCAACCTGAGAATGGGGATCAGCACGAGCATGAGCAGGAAGAGCTTTCCGTTATTTCATCACCTGTCGCCAGCCCAGACGACCGACTTGGGGAGGCACTTCGCGAGATCAGACAGACAGCAGAATCAGAGCTGCTTGAGCTACTCGCAAATGTATCTCCTTCTTGGGGTCTTCGGGATCTCAGGGCGAAATCGTTCGTTCAAGCCAGGATTGAGCGCCTCATCAGCGGCAATCCAGGCGATGTCCGGCCCGTTGGGGCTGGAGTTTCTGAGCTACGGATCAACTATGGCCCTGGTTACAGGGTATATTTTCAAAATCGGGGGTCGGTGCTGATCATTCTTCTCGCTGGTGGTGACAAGAGCACCCAGGCGAAAGATACTAAATCTGCGCAGGACCTTGCTCGCAATTTCAAGGAGGATGAATGATGCAGACCAAGACAGCACCATATGACGTTGCTGAGTTCCTGGAAACTCCTGAAGAGATGGCTGCCTATCTGGAGGCCTGTATTCAGGAATCGGAAGGAGATTCTGCCTTCATCGCAAAGGCTTTAGGAGATATTGCTCGCGCCAAAGGGATGACCCAGATCGCACGTGAGACGGGTCTGTCTCGTGAAAGTCTGTACAAAGCACTCTCTGGGGATCGAAGTCCAAGTTTTGACACGATCCTGAAAGTCATCTCCGCTTTGGGCCTCAAGTTAAGTGCAAGTGCAAAGGAAGTTGCTGAGGTGGCAGAGGTTGCATGAGTGTTATTTGCGAGACCAAGGTCTGCAGACGTTACCTGTGGGTAAGCGACTCTTCGAACACACCCCTCGAGTGGACAGGCCACCAGCAGCTCTCTGCTGAAGCCTCCTTATGTTCCTTGCCTGCCACTGAAGGGCAGCGTTAGCCTTACGAAAATGAAAATAGCGAAGCGTTGCCTGGTCTGCATTTGGAGGTAAACCATAAGGCATCTGCACTAAGTTATGCTCGACGACCGAATGGGCGTAAGTATGGTGACGCTTTCAATCCTATTGTCAGGGTGGCGTTCCAAATGCCTCCAAGTTCTCTATGCTTAAAGCTATGCCGGTCCTTTGGCTATTTCGACTCTAGGGTTAGGGCATCCAGAATTTCGCTGCACACAATGAGATGAAAGTCTCCGAAATCCTCAAAGCAATCAAGGATGATGGCTGGTTTCAAGTGGCGCAAAGGGGAAGTCATCGTCAATTTAAACACCCAAGCAAACCAGGAAGGGTAACGATTGCTGGCAAGCCATCCGATGAGCTGGCAAAAGGCACTCAGATGAGTATCCTGAAGCAAGCAGGTCTCAGAGGATCAGAACAGCCATGAAGTACGCTGTAGTCATTGAGAGGGCTGGAGAAAACCTCTCGGCCTACGTACCGGATCTCCCTGGTTGTATCGTAACCGGGAATTCTGTGTATGAAGTTGAACAGCTAGTGCGTGAGGCGATCTCGTTTCATCTGGAAGGTTTGCGAGAGGATGGGATCGAGATACCGGAGCCCTCTTGTGCCGTTCAGTATGTCGAGCTTGCTGCGTAACCTGATTGAGGCGAAGGCTAACATCCAGATACAGAAGACGGGAGCAGAGATTTCTTTCTATGTTAAAATTTCTGCCCGCTTCTGATCTATAGCGTTGGGCTGTCAACAAAAGCAGCCGTACGTACAGTAATGGCTTGCCTCTGATCACGAAATGATTTCTTTGCTGTGGCAAGTGCGTCATCTCCTGGCCTGGTTATCGAGTATTCCCTGGCTGAGCCGCCTGATTAATCGCATAGCAACCAACTCCATAGCTCGTGCCACCAAGCCACGGCCACGCCCCTACAGCCTCTGGTGGCCCGCCGAAAGTGATGGCGTCTACCCCGCCAATGGTCAACCCAACGGGCCCATCACCGACTACTCCTCCTGGCCGTCGCTCACAGACCGCAGCTTCTCAGCCCGGCATTTGGCCCCAGCCCCTGAAGTCTTTATCAGCCAACTACCTCCAGACGCTCCCTATGACCCTGCCACCCGTTGCAACGGACCCATCACCGCTCTGTTCGCCCGACCCCGCGATTCCGATGGACAGTCGCTGATGACGACCGACAGGTCGTCAGTACTGTTTATGTTCTTCGCGCAGTGGTTCACCGACAGCATTCTGCGCATTGACCCCAAAGACCGTCGACGAAACACCTCAAACCACGACGTCGATCTCTGCCAAATCTATGGCCTAAATGAACAGGAAACCCGTTGCCTGCGCAACGGCGAATGTGGGCATCTTCGTAGCCAGGATATTCATGGTCAGGAATTTCCTGATTACCTCGGCGAACGTGATGGCAATGGTCGCTGGCAGGTCAAATCCATTTATCAGTGTGATGTCGACAGCAAGGGAAATCCGATCAAGGGGCGTGGCCTTTACCCCCATGGCAGTAGTCAATGGGTGCGGGAGTCACTGAATGGAAGCTTTGGGGGCCGCATTACTGAGGCCGAAGTCGAACTCCGCCTCGAGAAGCTGTATGCCACAGGCCTGGAGCGCGGCAATTCCTCAGTGGGCTATGTGGCCCTCAGCCTGGTGTTTCTGCGTGAACACAACCGGATCTGCGATGAGCTGTACAGGCTCTACCCGCGCTGGGAGGACGAGAGATTGTTCCAGACCGCCCGTATGATCAACATCTGCCTGTTGCTGAAGCTGACAGTGGAGGAATACATCAACCACATCGCGGGGGAGAGACTCTTTTGCCTAGATCCCACCTTCGCCGAGCGGCAGAATTGGTACCGAACAAACTGGATCGCCCTTGAGTTTGATCTGCTGTATCGCTGGCACTCGCTTGTTCCCGAAAGCTTGACCGTCAATGGTGCTACGGTGTCAGCCAATGAGTACCGCTGGAACAACAGCCTGCTGGAGCAGCTCGGCATCACCGACCTGATCAATTCCGCCTCCACGCAGGCGGCCGGCAGGATCGGCCTGTTGAACAATCCTGTGTTCCTCATGGAATCCGAGTACCGTACTATTCAGATGGGTCGTGAATTCCGGTTGCGTAGCTATAACGATTACCGAGAAGCCTTCGGGTTGTCACGCCTAATCAGTTTCGAGCAGCTTACACGCGATGCCGACTTGGCAGGGCGGCTTCAGAGCCTCTATCGCTCCATCGACAACCTTGAGCTGGTGGTGGGTCTTTTCGCCGAGGCTCCACCCCAGGATGGCCTGTTTGGTGATTTGTTGCTCACGATGGTGGCCTACGACGCTTTCACACAGATCTATACCAACCCTCTCTTGTCACGATCAATCCATACTGCTGAGCATCTGACGCCTTACGGCCTGAAGCTAATCGAGGAAACAACCAGCATCACCAAGCTGGTGAGCAGGAATGTGAGAGATAATGAGACTGTTAATGCTGCGCTGGGCGTAACCTTGGTCTGACATCAGGCCTTGGCATTCCAGCAGTCATCGTTTCGCTTCAGGATGGTGGGGAGGCTGATGGCGCTTCACGCAGCCATGGCCAGGGCCAGAGCTTCCTCCTCTGCCCACACCGAAACCGAGCCGCCATTGCAGCGCCATTCGGCCCAGCCGTCAGCGTTGGTGGTGATCGGGTCGCTGATGTGACCTGTGAGATCGCGGAACGTGGTGTTCTTCTTGCCCACCTCCATCCATTTGTTGCCGACGGATCCGTCGCTCATCAGCACGGCTAGGGCATGGGGATGGTCCTGGCTGCCGAGTCGGGTCCAGCCGATCGTGTTGTAGTGGTCGAAGTAGTCGTACTGATTGCCGTAAGCGAAGTGGTTGCGGGCGAGCAGCAGTTTGTCGAGGATGGCCCGGTGACTGTCGAGCCAGATCTCGTACTCGTTGCCGTCACGCCCTCTGTCCTTGTAGTGAGCGCCGTAGTAATCGGGGTGGAAGATGCAGGGATAGCCCTCCCGCCGCAGCAGGATGATGGCGTAAGCAAGGGGTTTGAACCAGCTTTCCACCACCGATTCCAGTGCCTGCAGCGGTTGGGTGTCGTGGTTGTCTACCAGGGTGACCGCGAGCAGTGGCATCTCCTTCATCAGGGTGCCATCCAGGATTGTGCGCATATCGAAGTTGCCACTGGCGCGGCTGGCGCGATGGAAGTTGTTGTGTAGCGGAGCATCGAACATGCACATCCGGCCCGCTGTATGGCCCGCATACCAACTGAGGGTCTTGATGTCGTAGGTCCAGTACTCGCCAACAATGAAGAGGTCCCTCTTGGCATGGTCCTCCAGGTACTGGATCCAGTCACTGAAGAAGTCGCTGTTGATGTGTTTGATGGCATCGAGGCGGAAGCCGTCCACGCCCACGTGATCAAGCATCCATTCGCCCCAGCGCTTCAGCTCGCCCCGCACCTCCGGATGGTTGATGTCCAGATCGCAGCCCATCAGGTAGTCGTAGTTGCCGCTTTCCAGATCCACATTGCCTTCGAACTGCTTGTCCCTCATCCTCCAAATCGCCTTGAAGCCAGGATCGAGGCTGTTGTAGTCCACCGAATCGAAGTGCCACCAGTGCCAGTCCATGCTGGAGTGCAGCTTGTTACGGCCTGGGAAGTTGAAACCCGTCCAGGACCGGATCGTGCGGGCATCGCCGAGGGCGTTGTAACGGTTGGATGGATCGAAGGGAATGGCTTCGAAATCCTCCTCGAAGTCCGCGGCCATCTTGTGGTTGAACACGGTATCGGCGTACACCTGAAGACCCAGATCCCGGCACTCCTTCACGGCCGCCAGATACTCACTCTTGGTGCCGTACTTGGTACGCACGGTGCCCTTCTGATCGAATTCGCCCAGGTCGTACAGGTCGTAGGTGCCATAGCCCACATCGTTGGCACCTCCGATGCCCTTGTTGGCCGGTGGCAGCCACAGCCCGGTGATACCAGCTTTGGCCAGGGCCGGCGCCTCGCTGCGCAGCCGGTTCCAGTGCTCCCCGTCGGCGGGGATGTACCAGTGGAACCACTGCATCATCGTGCCGTTGTATTCCCCAAGCCCCTTCTTGTTCAGCAGGGTCTCGGTGTTGGTTTCGAGCCACTGTCGCAACAGGATCACTGCCGCTTCGCCAGTGTCGCGCTCCGGATCCCTTTCAGCTTCAAGAACGAGGTCCTTCAATTCCTGAAAGATGGCGTCCATAAAATTCCGGCACGACTTGGGTCAGATTATTCCTGATGACAGCGAGAGGTTGTGTCCCACCACGCCGCTGCTGTGATGGAGGCGACACGGAGTCGAGCGCAGGTCGCTGTGATGTGGGCTCCAGGTTCCTGAGCCCGCCGGGAGCCTGCATCAGCCGGGCGAAGGGACCCAGTCCCCAGAGCATTGATTCAAGATGGGCAGCACCTGCTGTGGCTGGGTCGCTGCCTGCCTGACTGCCTGCCTCCAGCTGTGGTGCCTTTCCCTGCCCCCATCGCGATGCCCTCTCCCTTGTCCCCCTTCCGGCATGGGCCCGGCACGGCCCGACGCCGTGTCGTTTTCGGCCTGATCGGCCTGCTGGCCAGCCAGCTGCTGGCGCCCACGCTGCCCGCCGGCCCGCTGGCCCGCCTGCTCGCTCCGGCGCCGGCCGGTGCCCAGCAGCCCACCACCGAGCCGGTGCTGCGCATCGGCGCCATCCCCGACCAGAAGCCCGAGAAACTCAACCGCCTCTACCCGCTGGTGGCCTCCGAGCTCAGCAGGCAGCTGGGGGTGAAGGTCACCTATGTGCCGGTGGTGGATTACGCCGCCGCCGTGAGCGCCTTCCGCACCGGCAACATTGATCTGGTTTGGTTCGGCGGTCTCACCGGCGTGCAGGCCCGCCTGCAGAAGCCCGGCGCCCGGGTGATCGCCCAGCGCGACATCGACGTGAACTTCCACAGCATCTTCATCGCCAATGCCCGCAGCGGCATCAAGCCGATCAGCCAGCAGAAGCAGCTGGTGGAACTCAAGGGCAGGCGCTTCACCTTCGGCTCGGAGAGTTCCACCTCCGGCCGCTTGATGCCCCAGTGGTTCCTCTCCCAGGCGGGCGTGAAGCTCAGCGATTTCAAGGGCGGCGCCCCCGGCTTCAGCGGCAGCCACGACACCACCATCGCCCTGGTGTCGAGTGGGGCCTACGACGCCGGTGTGGTGAACGAGCAGGTGTGGCGGACCAGCCTCCACGACGGCAGGGCCAGCCGCGAGAAGGTGATCCCGATCTGGAAGAGTCCCGGCTACCCGGACTACCACTGGATCGCTCAGGGCGACCTGGACGCCCGCTTCGGCAAGGGCTTCACCAGCAAGCTGCAGCGGGCGATCCTGGCCTGGCGGCCCAGCGATCCTCAGCAGAAGCAGATCCTGGCCCTGTTCGGGGCGCAGCAGTTCACCGAGGCCGATGCCGCCGCCTATGGACGCATTGAGCAGGTGGGCCGACAGATCGGCAAGATCCGCTGATGGTCGCGGCGCCGCTACTGGAGTTGCGGCGGGTGAGCGTGGCCGGCCGCGGCGGTGTGCCGAGGCTGGAGGGGGTGAACCTGGTGATCGAGCCTGGCGAGCGGGTGGCCCTGCTCGGCCCGAGCGGCGCCGGCAAGAGCACCTTGCTCACGGTGGCCAACGGGCTCCTGGCCCCCAGCTCCGGAGAGGTGCTCTGGCAGGGCGAAGTCCCCGCCCGCTCCCGCCGGGCCCGCCGCCGCCAGCAGGCCCGCATCGGTACCCTCTGGCAGGACCTGCGCCTGATCGAGGAGCTCAGCGTGCAGCAGAACCTCAATGCCGGCCGGCTGGCGGTCTGGGGCTGGCCCCGGGCCCTGCTCAACCTTCTGCTGCCCCTCGATACCGCCGCCAACGCCGCGGTGCTGGCTCGGGTGGATCTGGCCGCGGAGCTGCTGGACCAACCGGTGGCGGCCCTCTCCGGCGGCCAGCGGCAGCGGGTGGCGATCGCCCGCCTGCTGCGCCAGGACCCCACCCTGCTGCTGGCCGATGAACCCCTGGCCAGCCTCGATCCGCGCCTGGCCGCCTCCCTGTTGGCGTTGTTGCTGGCGGAGGCGACCCCGCCCCGGGCCCTGCTGCTCAGCCTGCACCGCCCCGATCTGCTGGCGGGCTTTGACCGGGTGATCGGCCTGCGGGCGGGCCGGGTGGTGTTCGATGCCGCCGCGGCCGACCTCCAGGGACCGCCAGGGGTGGCCCAGCTGCAGGAGCTGTACCGCGGGAAGGACCGCGAGATGGACAGCGAGACGAACTGCGAGACGCACCGCGAGATGGATGGGCAGACGGATGGCACAGGGGATGACGAACCGGGTGCGCCGGCGCGAACAGCAGGAGCTGGCCCTCTCTGGGCCGCCCCGGACCGATGACGGGTGTCGGCGGCGCTCAGGCCCCAGCGCTGGGGGGCGCGGCCCGCGCGCCCAACGGGGGAGCAGGGCGAGGAATCCTGCTGCGGCCGGCGGCCCCCCTGCTGGTGCTGCTGCCCTCCCTGGTGCTGCTGCCGCTGCTTGGGGTGCTGCCCTTTCTGGCCCATGGCGGCGGCCTTGATCTGCTCGGCCAATTCGCCCTAGCGGCCCTCACGCCCTCGCTCGATCCGCTGGTGCTCCGTTCGGCCCTCACCGGCCTGGCCACCACCGTGGGCATGGCCCTGCTGGGCTGGGCCGCCAGCCTGGTGCTGGGGGTGCTGCTGGGGCTGGCCAGCTCCCGCACGCTCTGGCGGAGCTGCCGGGGCCAGCTCTGGCCGGCGGGACTGATCCGGCGCCTGCTGGCGATTCCCCGCGCCATCCATGAGCTGCTCTGGGGCCTGCTGCTGCTGCAGCTGGTGGGCCTGCAGCCGGTGGTGGCGGTGGTGGCGATCGCCATCCCCTTCGGCGCCCTGGTGGCCCGGGTGGTGGCCGACCTGCTCGACGGGCTCGACACCGGCCGCCTCGAGGCCCTGCGGCTCGCCGGCGCTCCGGCCCCGGCGGCCCTGCTCACCGCCTTGGGCCCGCCGCTGCTGCCGGGGCTGCTCAGCTACGGCGGCTATCGGCTGGAATGCGCCCTGCGCAGCGCCACCCTGCTGGGGGTGTTCGGCCTCGGCGGCCTCGGCACCGACCTCAAGCTCACGCTGCAGTCGCTGGAGTTCCACGAACTGTGGACGGGGCTCTGGCTACTGCTGGCGGTGATGCTGGCCCTGGAGACGGGGCTGGGGCGGCTGCGGCGCCGCTGGCTGATGCCTCGCCGGCTCGGTCTGGGCCGGGCCGGCGGGGGTCGGGCCGGGGTGGGGGTGCGGGCCCGGGAGATGGTGCTGGCCGTGGCCGCCCTGTTGCCGCTGACCATCGGGGTCGGCTGGGCGTTGGGGGTGGATCTCCGCGCCCTGCTGGCCTGGCAGCCGTTGCAGGGGGTGGGTGGCGGTGGCTGGATTGATGGCGGCCAGTTGCTGGCCCTGCCCTGGCCTGCCCTGATCGGCGGCACCCTGGCCCTCACCCTGCTGGCGGCGGTTCTGGCGGTGGGACTGCCGCCCCTGCAGCTGCTGCTGAGCGCCCCCTGGCCGCCGGCCCGCCTGCTGGTGCGGCTCTCCTGGGCCCTGGCGCGCCTCTGGCCGCCGCCCCTCACGGCCCTGCTGCTGCTGCTGGTGCTGCAGCCGGGGCTGATCACCGCCGCCCTGGCCCTGGGCCTGCACAACGCCGGTATCCTCGGCCGCCTGCTGGCGGAGGCCCTGGCCGATGCAACGCCCGCCGTGGAGCAGGCCCTCGCCAGCGGTGGCATCGGGCCGCGGCTGGCCCTGCTCTACGGGCGCTATCCGGCGATCGCGCGCCCCTATCTCGCCTACGGCGCCTACCGGGCCGATGTGCTGCTGCGGGAAACGGTGGTGGTGGGCCTGGTGGGGGCCACGGGCCTGGGCAGCCAGCTGCTCGAGAGCCTCAGCAGCTTCGCCTGGGACCAGCTGCTGGCCCTGGTGGCCGTGTATGCCCTGCTCACCCTGCTGGGAGAGGAGCTCAGCGACCGGGTGCGGCGACGGTTGCTGCAGAGAACCTGATCCGGCGGGTGGAGCGGCGCCGGGCTTGAGATCGGGTGCGACAGCGCCGGGCAATCAGCTGCCGACCTGCCGACCCACCACCCGGTTGCGGCCCTGGCGTTTGGCCTCGTACAGGCAGTCATCGGCGAGTTGCTGCAGCTGGTCGCCATCACACTCCGGAAACGCCTCCGGATCCCACAGCGCCACCCCGAAGCTCACCGAGAGGGGCATGCCCTCGCCACCGTCGGGGCCGGGCACCCGGGTGTGCAGCACCGCCTGCCGCAGCCGTTCGCAGATCCTCAGGGCCTCGGGGCCGTCGACCTTGGGCAGAATCAGGGCAAACTCCTCACCGCCCAGCCGGGCCACCACATCGCTGCTGCTGCGCCGGTCGGAATTGAGGATCGTGGCCACCTCCTTCAAGCAGGCATCGCCGTAAGCGTGACCAAGGGTGTCGTTCACCTGCTTGAAACCGTCGATGTCGACCAGGGCCAGGGCAAGGCCGCCGTTGTTCAGCTTGGCGGCGTAGACCAGTGACCTGAGGAAGGAATCGAAGCTGCGCCGGTTCGGCACATTGGTGAGGGGATCAAGCAGGGCCATGCGTTTAGCCCGCTCACTCTCGAATGTGTAAAACAGCAGACTGAGCAGGCTGCTCATTGAACAGATCCTCTGGATTTGCTCATCGCTGAAGCTGCTGTCACCCCGCAGGGCGATGGTGAGAACCGGGATCGAGATGCCGCGCGAATCCAGCCGCACTCCGAGATAGTCGTTGCAGTTCTCCTCCTTCAGTTTCGCTAGGAATGGAAACAGCACCTCCCGCTGGCTGCCCAGCCGCTGGCGGTAGAGCGGAACCCTGGTAGCAATGTGGTGGAGAGGGCTGGCCAGGTGCTCCTCGCGTTCGAGTAAGGAGCGGTCCATGCGCAGGGTGGTGACCTCACCGGGCTTGTTTTGATGCCAGACATACTGACTGCAATCGATGTCATCATCATCGGGCAAGAAGGCCAGGGAGAGCCTCAGGATGTTGAGGCCCCAGCTCTTGAGTTCGTTCACAAACAGCAGCAGGAATTCCTCGAAGCTGCGCAACTCGAACCATTTGTCGAGGATGTAGCGCTCCAGGGGTACGCCGCTGTTCCCATGGGCGCCCGGCACCGGGGCTTCCTGCAGGCGGTCGGAGGAGCGGAGCTTGGTCACCATCGCCTCGATCGCCTCGGCCGAACTCCAGGGGGAGTCGGTGAGGAAGCCCGCGACGGCCTTCCACTCCATCGGCCGGGCGATCAGGTATCCCTGCAACCCATCCGTGCCCAGCCGGATCGCTGCGGCAAGGTCGCCATGGTCGTCCACGCCCTCGGCCACCACGGTTTTGCCGAGGGCATGCACCGTGTCGATGAAGGATCCGAGATAGCGCTGCATGCGGAAGGAATCCCCGAGCCCGCTCACCAGATCGATATCGAGCTTGATGGTGTCGTACCAGGCGGCGCAGATGCGCTGGTAGTTGGAGAGGCCCGAGCCGAAGTCATCGATCAGGATCCGGAAGTTCAGTTCCTTGATCAGCCGTTCCGAGGCGATGCTCACGCTGTCGCTGTGCTGGCCTCGGCCGGGGGTTTCGGTGAATTCCAGGCAGATGCGCGAGCTGTCGATCTTGTGTGCGCTCAGACAATCGATCAGCTGGTTGAGGCGGCTCGGGCTGGCAATCGAATCAATGCTGATGTTCACCGAGAGGTAATCGATTCGCTGCCGCAGTAAAGGGGTGGCTTCCAGGCTTTTCTGCAGGCCGGCCACCCGGGCGATCACCAGGGCGTCGATCTGATGGGTGATGCCCAGTTCATGGGCGATGCGGATCAGTTCCCCGGTCTGCTGCTCCTGCAGTAGTGGCGTGCAGAATCGAATCAGCACCTCAAGTCCGAACTGGCCGGGATTGGCGAGCAGCAGGATTGGCTGCACGTGCAGATCGATATCCTCGGCGCGGAGTTGGCGCAGGGCGTCGCGGATGGCGCTGGCCTGCCGCACCTGGTTCGCATCGCTGGCCTCAATCAGGCGGATGTTCGATCCGGCTTCGGCAGCCACGATCTCCCCGAAGCCATGGCGCTGGAGGATCGAGGCCCCTGCGGTTTCCGGCAGCAGCCGCTGGCCGGTCACCACGATGTCGTCGTCGCGCAGCAGCCCCTGGAACTGCCTCTGAATGGCGGTACTCACGCTGAACTGGAGCTCCTGCAGCAGCAGCCGGTCTTGATCGGGATCCGGCTCATTGCCCCCCATCACCTCCTGGCCCTGGCGATCGCCGCAACGGGTGAGGATGGCCGCCAGGCGCGTCTCCGAGGCTCGGTAACAGCGCACGCGCGGGCCGGAGCCGGGATGGTGCTTCACGGCCTCGCAGGCCGCCTGGAACAACTGGGCGATCTCCACATCCGGCAGGAAGGCCTGCTGGCGTTCCAGCAGCCTCAGGGTCACGATGGTGAGAAAGCAGGGTGGGCCATCCCCAGCGGAGTCCACCAGGCCCGGATCCTGAAGGTCATGCTCGAGGGCGGAGCGGGAGAGCAGGCCGGTCTGGCGGTCATGCCAGAGGCGGTTGAGGATCTGGTGCTGTTGACGGCTCTTTCGTTCCGAGCGGTAGGCCAGCAGGCTGCTCAGGATCATCACCAGGCCTCCCAGGGGCCAAACGAGCGCCCGAGTGGGCTGATCGCTCGCCCCTTCCCCTTGGTGGTCGTCGCTTGTTTCGAGCAGCAGCAGGCTCTGGCCATCGAAGCGCAACCGGCGCGACCCCTCCTGGTTCAGCGGCGGCGGGGCCCCTCGATTCAGGGGGATGAGGCTGAATTCGGTATCGCGCCCGAGGGTGCGCTCCAGGTTCAGTTGCAGCGAAGCTGACGGGGCCTGGCCCGGCTGAGGGACAGGGGCCAGCCTCAGCAGGTTGCGGTGAACCGGATCCGCCAGTACGCGCACCTGGGGTGGGAGGTTGTCGCTTAGGCAGATGATCTCCGGCTCGGCTGGGCGTTCTCTCCCTTTCCCCTCCCCTCCGGCCGCGCGGCTCGTTGCCGGGACAGCACCGGCTCCGGGGGAGGTGGCGGAATCGATCCTGGGCTGCCGCCCCGGGGCCGCGGCCGGCGGGGCCTTGCTCAGACCCAGGGCCTTGAAGTCGCCCAGTTGAGTCAATCGATTGTGCCCCTGCCGAGGCTCGCCGATGCCGGCAGAGACCTGGAGGAACAACAGCTGGGAGGCCTCTAGGGCCCGGCAGAGGCGTTCGGCGGCTTGTTCAAGGCGTTGTTGATGCTGGGCCGCTTCCCGCAACTGGGCGTATTGATTGACGATCAGCGCAACCGCGGCGGTGGCGATCACCCCAGCAGCCAGGATGCCGTAGGTGCGCCTCTGCATCGGCTGGCGTCTGGGCCGACAAGCTAGGGATGCATAAGCTAGCGGTTTGGCTGTGTCCGCTCTCGGGTCTAGACACGGCTCCTGGGATGGTCCTTCAGAGTCGGTCCGATGCCCCGGCCCACCCGTGACCCCTTCCCCGATGGATCCCGGATCGTTGCCCGCCCCGCCATGGGTCGGCTGAGGTCAGGCCCGGCGAGGGGTGTTCTGCCGCGTCGTGGCTGGCGGGCCGCGCTGCCCTGGGGGCTGCTGTTGGTAGCCCTGCTCGCGCTGCTACCGGGCTTCCTGCTGGCGGGCTCCACGACGCCACCCGGAGCGGACCGGGCCGCCGTTTCCTCCTATGCCCTGGTCCAGCGGGCTCCCTTCAACCGGCCCGACTTCTATCCGCTGGATCGCCGTCCCGATCCGGCCCTCTACCGGCCCCATGCCGACTGGATCGGCAGGCTGATCCTGCCGGAGCCAGCCGAGGCCGCCGCCAGCGGTGAGGACTGGGCCTGGTTGGAGGTGGAGCAGGCCCCTGCCGCCGCTGCCCACCTGGTGGGGCGCAGGCTTCCGCTGGCCTGGGCGGATCAGCCCCGGTTGCGGGCCCTTGTGGGGCTGCTCACCACGGACATCCACCTCGGGGCCGAGGCCCGCTCCCTGGCGGCCCAGGGCAACGTGGTGCCCTTGCGGCTCGATGGCCGCTCACGGGTCGGGCCGCTCCAGTCCCTGGCCGGTGCCCGCCCCGAGGACGACCTCAGCGTGCGGTTGGAGGGTGTGGAGCTGGCTGATCCTGCCGACCTCCGCGCCTCTCTGCCGGCCCTTGGGGAGGGGCCGGTGCTGCGGATCCCGACTCCGCCGGTGCAGATCACAGGGCGCTGGATGGCCCGGGTGAAGCTGCTGAGGGCCCTGCCGGGGGGGGCGGGGGAAGCCGGCGACCTGTTCGTGGTGCGGCACTACGACCCCCGCAGCCACGGCTATGGGGGGCCAGAGGAAACGGTGCGCATCCCCAGCCAGCCCCCCAACCGGGATGGTCGGCGCTTCTTCGAGACCACCGGCCTGCTCGACCACCCGATCGGCGCCGAGGGATGGACCCTCTATGGGGCGCCGGCGGCGGATGGCCTGTTCACGGTGCAGGCGTTGCTGCCCCAGGCCCTGGTGCAGCTGAGCCCCGATGGGCAGCTGCAGGGCAACGCCGCGGGCCTCGGCCAGATCGCCCGGGAAAACTGGAACGCCGCGGCCAGCCGACGCGGCAGCTTCCGCCGTACCGCCTTGGAGCCCGATGGAATGGCGCGGCCCTGGGCGATCGGCGACCGTGCCCTGTTGATTCATGCCTTCGGAGGCATCGGCGGCCCCGGCGGTGAGCCCACACCGGGCTTCACGGTCACGGGTCATTTCGCCTTCGGCGAGGCGGAGGTGATCGCCGATCCTTTTAGCGGTGAGCCGCGCTTCGACCTGCGTTACCACCAGATCTACGCCAACAATCCCGATGGGATCGTGTCCGGCAGCCAGGAGTGGAGTGCCTGGAGCGGCGATCTGCAGCGGGGCTGGCTGGGGCTGCGGCCGATCTCGGATGTGTTGGTGCGGCAGGATCCAGAGTTGTTGGCGGCGCTGCGGCTCCAGGCTGAGGTGTTGATGGCCCGCTATCGCAGCGGTGATGGCCGCGGCGTGGCGGCGGTCACGGCCACCACCTCCTGCGTGCAGGATTCGGCCCAGGCCCTCTGGACCACGGTGGAGTTGCTGCGCCAGGGCCTGGTGTCCGGGCCTTCCCCCTCGACCAGCCAGGTCGGCGGGGAATCCTTGGGCCGCTCCATCGAGGGGGTGCTCGTGCCCTTCGGCATCGTGCGCTCCGACTGGCACGGCAATGCGGAACTGATTGCCACCGCCCTGCGGGCGGCGGACCGGGCCGCACCGGGCTCCGGGGTGGGGCCGCATGTGGGCCCGCTGGTGGGCCCCTTCCAGCGCGGTCAGAGCCCCCTCGATGCTCTGCTGAGCCTCCATTCGATCCTGCCCCGCCGCGGCCACGATGCCTTCGCGGCCCTGTTCCTGCGGCGCGGTGCCCCCCTGTGGATCCTGCGCATCAACCAGATCCCCGGCGCCAATACGCGCTACGAACCCCTGGCGCCCACCCTGCTCCTGGGCCGCCTGCCGTTGGTGGGGGAGCTGCAGCGCCGCCTGGCTGATGGCCTGCTGGCGCCCTTGGATGCTCGCCAGGTGGGCCTCTGCCTGCTGGGCTTTGCGCTCTATGCGGCGGTGGCCCTGGCCCAGGGCCTTGGTTCCGGTTTTCTGGAGCCCGGCCACCCCTGGCCCCGCCCGCGGCGCCTGGTGAGCGCGGCCGCCGCCCTGCTGCCGATGCCCGCCCTGGGGGAGGAGCTGCTGTTTCGGGGCGCCCTGCTGCCCCACCCGGGGGAAGGCACGCCCTGGCCGCAGCTGCTGGCCTGGAGCGCCCTGGGCATTGGGCTGTTCGTGCTCTATCACCCCCTGGCCGGGCGGCTCTGGTACCGCCGGGCCGAGCAGGTGTTCCACGATCCCCGCTTCCTGCTGCAGACGGCCCTGCTGGGGGTGGCCACCACCGCGCTCTATCAGGTCAGCGGCTCCCTTTGGCCCGCCGTGCTGCTGCACGCCCTGGCGGTGCTGGTTTGGCTGGAGCGGCTGGGGGGGCGCCAGCTTCTGGCGGTGGGGCCCGCAGGCTGAGCTGCGGCGATCAGCCCGCCTGGAGCTCGGCCAGGGTGGGGTAGTCGATGTAGCCCACGGGCCCCGGCGTGTAGAAGGTGGCTGGATCGGCCGCCTGGAGGGGCGCCCCGGCGGCGATGCGGGTGGGCAGATCGGGGTTGGCGAGGAAGGCCTGCCCGAAGGCCACCGCATCCACCAGGCCGGCGCCGATCGCGGCAGAGGCCTCGGCGGGGGTATAGCCCATGTTGGCGATCAGGGGCCCCTGGAAGTGCTGCCGCACAGGGGTCAGCACATCCCCATGCTGCACACCGGCGAAGTCGCCGCGCATCAGGTGCAGGTAGGCCAGCCCGCAGCCGTTGAGGCGCTCGGCCAACCAGGTGACCAGGCCGATCGGATCGCTATCGGCGATGGCGTTGTAGCTGTTCAGTGGCGAGAGCCGCAGGCCCACCAGGGGGGATTCCTGGCGAACCGCATCGATTACCTCCAGCAGCAGCCGTGCCCGGTGTTCGATCGGGCCGCCGTAGGAACCGCTGCGGTGGTTGCTGCCATCCCGCAGAAACTGATCGAGCAGGTAGCCGTTGGCGCCGTGGATCTCCACCCCATCGAAGCCGGCGGCGGTGGCGTTGCGGGCGGCGAGGCGGAACCCCTCCACGATGGTCGGCAGTTCGTCGTCGGCGAGCTCGCGGGGCACCACATAGGGCTGTTTGCCCTCGGGGGTGCGAACCTCATCGCCAGTGATCGCGATCGCACTGGGGGCCACCGGTTGGCGGCCGGAGTTGAGCAGGGGATGGCAGGCCCGGCCGCCATGCCAGAGCTGCAGCACGATGCGCCCGCCGGCGGCATGCACCGCGTTCGTGGTGAGTCGCCACCCCTCCACCTGGGCCTGGGAATGGATGCCAGGCTCGTGCCAGAAGGCCGAGTTGCCCTCCATCACCATGGTGGCCTCGGCGATCAGCAGACCGGCGCTGGCCCGCTGGGCGTAGTAGGTGGCGACCAGGGGGCCGGGCACATGGTCGTCGTCGGCGCGGCAGCGGGTGAGCGGGGCATGGATCACCCGGTTGGGTAGCTCCAGATCACCAAGGGCCAGGGGGGTGAACAGGTCGGACATGGCGGCGGCTGGAGATAAGGGCACGGGGGTTGGCACCATGCTGGAGGAGATCCGACCGCTTGGACAGGTCTGCTAAGAGGCCAGGGGGCGGTGCCACCTGGGTTCCCAGGGCCAGCGGGGAAACCAGGATTCGAGCTGGTAAATCAGGCGGCCGAGGAAGAGGCTGAAGGCCGTGCTGCCGGAGGGCCGGCCGTAGGGGGCGAAGCCGGCCGGCATCAGCCGGGCCACCTCGCGCGGATCGACGGCCGCCAGGGGAAGGCGGCGTGCCAGGGCCAGAGCCGAGGCGATCGCCAGCCCCTGGCCCACCGAGATGTTGAGCTCGATGATGCGCCCCGCACCTTGCCCCAGCCCACCAAAGCCGCTGGCTGGCCCCAGCACCGCCAGGTTGCTCACCTCCCGCGGCAGGGTGTGGCGGTAGCCGAAGTTGAAGGTGGGTTTGGCGGGCGGCACGTAGGCGGAGATGCCCCCGCGGAAATCGAGGTGATAGCTGAAGGTGCCGAGGGCCTCCTGGCGGGGCACGCCGCCCCGGGCCATCAGGCCGGCGCTCAGGGCCATGCGGGGATGGGCGATCTGGTCGGCGGAGCGGATGTAGAGCTCCGGCATCCAGTGCACCCGCCGGGCGCCATGGCGCAGGAAGAAGCTCTCCACATGCGCCGCCGCCGGCACCATCCAGCCCAGCGGCCGGCCGTGGCGGGCGATCACCTCGCGGTTCTGAGCGGCGCTGTTGCGAAACAGCAGGGCGTTGAAGCTGAGTCGATCGGGAAGGATCGCGACGTTGGCCGCGTCCATCCGGGCCGGTGCATGCCGCAGGCCGGGGAGGATCCCCTGCTCGCCATGCACGGCAATGCTCAGGGCCGGACTCTGCTGGTCGGCGCTGTCGCTGGTGGCTGAATACATCAGCAGGGGATTGCCGCGCTGGTCGACCAGGTCGGCCAGGAGGCGCTGGCGGTTGTTGCGATAGGCGGGCCAGCCCACCAGCCAGTGCTGGGCTTCCAGGTCGCGGCGGTCGAGCAGGCGCCGGGTGAGTTGCTCCTCCAGGTTGCGCAGCTGGGTGATCGAGAGGCCTTCCACCTCGAAGATCCAGCCCAGGGAGATGCTTTCCCGCGAGAGCCCGCGGGGCCCCAGCCCCCGCAGGAAGGGCACCGCGGCCCGATGCGCGAGGTCGGCGCCGAGGCTCGCATCGATGAAGAGGTCGGCGCCGAGGCGGCCATGGCCCGCGGTTTCGATCACGCAGAGGCGCTCACTCCCCTCCCCCTGAAGCGTTCCTCCATCGGCGCCGGCAGCACGCTCCAGCTCGGTGCCGGTGGGCTCCACACCCGCCAGCAGGGTGATCCGTGCCCGAGCTAGGGCCCGCCGGAAGGCTCGCGAGGCCTGGCGGGGATCCACGGCGATCTGTTGCACGCCGGTGAGCCGCAGGAAGCGGCGGTAGAGATCGGAGGAGGGAGCGAAGGGGGGCAGCACACCCCACATGTCGCGCGGCACCTGGTTGCGATCGAGGTAGGCCAGGCCCGAGCGGGCGATGGTGCCCCCCAGTCCCGCCCGCAGGTCGGAGGGGGTGAGCAGGGCGATGCGGGGCCTGGGCAGGCCGGCCAGGCGGGGCAATTGGCGGCTGAGTTCCAGGGCCGTCATCACCCCGGCCGGCTCGTCGCCATACACGATCACATCGAAGTGGCGCTCGCCCTGGCGGCGGCAGCTCGGGTCCGTCGGGTTCAGCGGCAAGCGGGACCCTGGTCCGTAGGCCGCGGCTGGCATCTGCGCCAGGGGAATGGCGAGGGTGAGGGCCAGGGCCCCCAGGCGCTCCGCCGGCCGCCGCCAGCTCCCCCGGCGACTTGTCGACCCGCGGCCACCCGACCCGCGGCCATCCGAGCGGAGGCCAGGCGATTCGCGGCCAGCCGAGCGGAGGGCAGCTGATCGGAGGCCAAACGCCCGGGGGTGGGGCATGCCATCCCTCCTGCCCGGTGGAACGACCTTCACCCCGTCCCGGAGGGCCGCCCGAGGCTTGGGTTCACCCCGATCCGCTCGCGGTCCCCATGGCGAGATTCGCATAGAGATCTGTAGCGCGGGCCAGATCCGCATCGCTGGCCAGATCGACCTCGGCGGCCCGATCCGCCGGGGAGGCGAGGACGTCCGCGGTCGTGGGCTTTCGGGGGCGGTCCCGGGGGGGGCCTGCGGCGACAGCCTCAGGGTGATCGGCGCCGAGATCCCTGCGTTGCTCGTTCGCCCGATCCGGAGAGTGCCCACCCGCCCCAGCCCCGGGGATCGGCCAGGACCTTAGGGCTGGCTGGCGTCCCCAGCCTGTTGCGGGATACCGGCTGAAGCGAGCCGGAACACCCCGCCATGGGCCATCCTGCTGCCATCTGTGCGGTGATTCCGTTCTGGCCCGCAGCTGCGCCCGTTCCATGGTTCTTCCACCAGCAGCTCCGGCGGCCTCCAGCCCCAGGCGGTGCTCGGAGGGGGCGGCTTGGTGGGCGTTGCGTCCAGGGCTGGCCTGCTCCCTGCTGCTGCTCACCCTGCTGGCCCCGCAGGCCCGGGGTGGCCCGGCGGTGGCTGCCGAACAGCCCCGCGCCATGGCTGGCACCACGATCGCCCCGCCCGGGCCCGCCCAGCAGCCCTCCGCCCTGGCTCGGCCGGCGGCAGCGGTAGCCATCGGCTCCTTACTTCCCTCCTTGAAGCTTTCCGTTCCGCTTTCGGTACATCCCT
>JBBASH010000048.1:0-26510 GCA_040399305.1 Cyanobium sp. | reverse complement strand
TTACGCAAGCGTCCGGCCTGGCCAGGTTGCACACCACCAACACTCAGGGCTGGGCGGGGCGCGCGCGGGCCGATAGGCGCTCCGGCCCCCCTACGGTTGGCGTTGCCGCCGTCTTTGCCATGGCCCACGAACCCGCTGCCACCGTCACCACCCCCTCGGCCGCAGCCCTGTTCGAAGCCCACATGCAGGCGGAGCTCCATGCCGATCTTGAGGCCACCATGGCCACGATGGTGGACGAGCCACACCTGCTCAATCTGGCCTCCGGCACCGGCGGCGAGGGGGCTGCGGGGGTGCGTGAGTTCTACGCCACGAAGCTGATCGGGCAGTTCTTCCCGCCTGATGTGGAGTTCATCTCAATCTCGCGAACCATGGATCAGGAGCGGCTCGTGGATGAGCTGGTGATTCGCTTCACCCACACCCAAGCGATCGGCCACCTGTTGCCCGGCGTGGCTCCGACCGGCCGACGGGTGGAGATGGCCTTGGTGGTGATCGTGGGGGTGAAGGAAGGCAAGGTGGCCTACGAGCACATCTACTGGGACCAGGCCGGACTGCTGGCTCAGCTCGGCCTGCTCGATCCAGCTGGGCTGCCGGTGGATTCCCATACGGCCGGTCGTCTGCTCGCCTTCACCGGCAAGGGCTGAGCTCCGCCGGGCCACCGCTCAGAAACGGTCGGTGTGGTGGTGAACCGCCCGCCAGTGACCCTTCTCCTTGCGGAACACGGTGGTGGAGCGGATGTCCAGCTTCAGCGCAACACCCTCCCGGGTCATGCCGCTGGTGCGTTCGATGCAGACCAGCAGGCCCATCTCGGGCGATTCCACATACCGGCGGTCATCGGCCACCAGGGTTCCTGCAAATCCCATGGCGGCTTCCTTGGCGAACTCCTCCATCACGGCCTGCCGTCCGTTGCAGAGGGCACCGGTGGGACCCCAGTGGCTGATGTCGTCTGCGTCCGACCAGATCTCTGAGAATGCGGTGGGATCACCGGCCAGCAGGCGGTTGCCTGCCGCATAGAAGGCGTCGGCGGCTTCCTCGAGGGTGATGGGCATGGTGGGGATCAGGCCTCGCTGGGATGGGCGATCACCCGGTCGATCAGGCCGTAATCCTTCGCTTCGGCGGCGCTGAGGAAGTAGTCACGGTCGGTGTCCTTGGCGATCTTGTCCAGGGGCTGGCCGGTCATGTCGGCCATCGACTGATTGAGCATGTCTTTAATGCGCAGGATCTCGCGAGCCTCGATCTCGATGTCGCTGGCCTGACGCTGGCTGGTGCCGCCCAGGGGCTGGTGGATCATGATCCGGCTGTGGGGCAGGGCCAGACGCTTGCCCTTGGTGCCGGCCGCCAGCAGGAAGGCGCCCATGGAGGCGGCCAGGCCCACGCAGATGGTCACCACCTCCGACTTCACGTATTGCATGGTGTCGTAGATGGCCAGGCCGGCGGTCACCGAGCCGCCGGGGGAATTGATGTAGAGGTAGATCGGTTTGCTGTTGTCCTCGGAATCCAGATAGAGCATCTGGGCCACTAGGGCGTTGGCCACGCCGTCGTTCACCTCGGAGCCGAGGAAGAGGATCCGCTCAACGGCCAGACGGCTGTAGATGCTGATCCAGCGCTCGTACTGGCTGCCGGGCAGGCGGTAGGGAACGCTGGGAACACCGATGGGCATGGCTTCGGGAAGGGGTGGGGCCCGGGTGGGGCTGGTTTGGGGGTAGTGCCCCGCCGGGAACCGGGGCCTTGGGGCTGGGTGGACTCCTCTCCGGCAGGAGCGGGGTCCGGCCGGAAGCTCAGCCGATGCCGGCGGCCGTGGGCAGCGGCGTGGGCAGTTGTTTCTGGCTGGTGAGCACCCGGTCGATCAAGCCGTAGTCCTTGGCCTCCTCGGCGGTGAGGTAGGTCATGCGGTCGGAATCGCGGGAGAGCTCTTCCACGCTCTTGCCGGTGTTGACGGAGAGCATCTCAAGCATGGTGCGCTTGTTCTGCAGCACCTCCTTGGCTCGGATCTGGATGTCGCTGGCCTGGCCGCGGGCGCCGCTGCGGGGCTGGTGCAGCACGATCGAGGCGTGGGGCAGCGCGGCCCGCTGGCCCTTGGTGCCCGCGCTGAGGATCATGGCGGCGGTGCCCATTGCCTGGCCGATGCAGATGGTGTGCACCGGCGGTTTCACATAGCGCAGGGTGTCGCAGATGGCGAAGGCCTCAGTCTCGAAGCCGATCGCATCACCGGAGTACCAGCTGGTGCCGGTGGAGTTGATGTAGAAGAAGATCGGCTTCTCGGGGTTGTCGAATTCCAGGTACAGCAGCTGGGCGATGATCAGTTCGGTCACATCCACGCCCATCTGGCGTTTGGCTTCGTCGTCAGAAAACAGCGGCAGACCGAGGTACACGATCCGCTCTTTGAGCAGCAGCGACTCCAGGTCCGGAGGTGGAGTGCGCATCACGGCGGAATCGCCGTAGTAGGGGGCCGACACCGTCATCTCTGGAATCATCCGTGCCGTCTCCGCTGGTCACCAGGGTGATCAATTGAGCCTAGCCGGGGCCGGTGGGCTGCGGTCCGCCGTTGGCCACGGGTTTTCCGCCCTGCCGCCCGGCGGGCCGGTCGCAGCGGGCGAACACCATCCGTCCCGTCGGGGTCTGCAGGGCTCCGGTCACGGTCACTGCCAGACGGTCACCGATGCGCTGGCGGGCGTCTTCCACCACCACCATGGTGCCGTCCTCCAGGTATCCCACGCCCTGGTCGGCCTCCTTGCCCTCGCGAACGATCTTCAGCTGCAGGGCATCGCCCGGCTGAACCTCGGGCCGCAGGGCGATCACCAGGGCGCTGAGGTTCATCACCTTGAGCTCCTGCACCTGGGCCACCTGGGCCAGGTTGAAGTCGGCGGTGAGCAGGGTGCCGCCCGTGTCGGCCGTCAGCTTGAGCAGCTTGTCGTCGGCACCATTGCCCTCGTAGCGGGTGCTGTTCACCACCAGACGCCGCCCGTAGGTCTCGCGCAGCTCGGAGAGCAGCTTCAGGCCGCGGCGGCCTTTGCCGCGCTTCTCGGCGTTGCTGGAATCCGCCAGGGCCTGCAGTTCATCGATCACGGCTTGGGCCACGATCACCTGACCCTCCAGCAGCCCCGATTCCAGCAGGCCCCGGATGCGGCCATCGATGATCACGCTGGTGTCGAGGATCTTGGCGCTGGCTGGCAGCAGCACCCCATCGGCCACCAGTAGGGCTTCGGTGCTGGTGGGGTTGAAGAGCCGCAGCAGGGTGCGGCCATGCACCTCGGCCAGGTTGTAGCCCAACACGCCGAAGAACACATTGCTGAGCACCGCCGCCAGGGGCTTCACCAGCACCACCTCCCAGGGCAGGGGCAGCAGCAGGATCGGTGCCAGCAGCAGGTTGGCCACCAGCAGCCCCAGGATCAGGCCCACGGCCCGGCTCACCAGCAGGTCGGTGGGCATGCTGCGCACCTGGGCCATCAGGCGCTTGCGCAGCTGCTGGAAGAAGAAGCCGGCCAGGAGCCCGAAGAAGGCCCCGAAGCCGGCCAGCACGGTGCGCAACCCTTCGAGGTTGGTCACCTGCTGCAGCAGGTTTTCCGGCAGCAGGTCCACCCCCAGCCAGCCGGTGGCGGCGCCGGAGATCAGGAACAGCAGCAGGATGAGGGAGTCCACCATGGGTCCAAGGGGCCGATTTCGCGTGGCTGCCCATCACGTCAGCAAGGCAGCATGCCCGATCCCGGGCGATTCGGCCGCAGGGGGTTACCCGCCGTGACCGAGAACCCTCACCAGTCCGCCCCCGCCACCCCGGGCCCATGGAGCCCGCCCCCCCGCAGCGCCTACCTCCCCATCCCTTTCTGCCACCGCCGCTGCTTCTATTGCGATTTCCCGGTGGTGCCCCTGGGGGATCGGGCCGACGGCGCCAGTGGGCCAGGTGCGGCCTCGATTGCCGCCTACCTGGAGTTGCTGCATCGGGAGATCGGCCGTTCCCCGGCGGGGCCGCCCCTCTCCACCGTCTACCTGGGCGGCGGCACTCCCTCGATGCTCACCCCCAACCAGGTGGGGGGGATCCTCGAGGCCCTCGCGCGCCGTTTTGGCCTGGTCCCGGCCGCCGAGATCAGCCTGGAGATGGATCCGGCCAGCTTTGATCGTCCCCGGTTGGCCGGTTACCTGGCCGCCGGTGTCAACCGGGTGAGCCTCGGCGGTCAGAGCTTTGATGACGCCGTGCTGGCCAGCCTCGGCCGTCGCCACCGCCGCGCCGACCTGCTCGAGGCCGCCGGCTGGCTGGAGCGGGCCCGCCGGGCCGGGGAGCTGCGCAGCTGGAGTCTTGATTTGATCCAGGGGGTTCCTCTGGCGGGCGGAGCTGCACCCGGCGGTGAGCCGGCGGCCGGTTGCTTCCCACCCCGCCAGGAGGTGCTGCGCCACTGGCAGTCGGACCTGGCGCAGGCCATCGCCGTGGGCCCCCCCCATCTCTCTCTCTATGACCTGATCGTGGAACCCGGCACCGTGTTCGAGCGCCTGCAGCGGCGCGGAGCCCTGCCCCTGCCGGATGAGGACACCTCGGCGGACCTGATGGAGATCAGCCAGCGCCGCCTTGCCGCGGCGGGCTACGGCCACTACGAGGTGTCGAACTACGCCCTGCCCGGCCACGCCTCCCGCCACAACCGCGTCTACTGGAGCGGCGCCGGCTGGTGGGGCTTCGGGCTGGGTGCCACCGCGGCACCCTGGGGCGTGCGCCAGGCCAGGCCCCGAACCCGCCAGGCCTATGCCGACTGGCTGGCCACCGCCGCTCTCCCCCGGGGGGAGGAACCGGTGGAGGGCGGCGAGGACCCGTCGGGATCTTGGGCGACGGCGGCGCTCGAGGCTGGGGCCAGCCAGCCTTCCAGCAGCGGCATGCCATTCGATGAGCGTTTGCTGGTGGGCCTCCGTCGCCGGGAGGGGGTGAACCTGGAGGCCCTGGTCGCCGCCTATCAGGTCAGGCGGGAGGCCCTGGCCGACCTGCGGGATCGGCTTCAGCCCTACGAGCGGGAGGGACTGCTGCGAATCGAAGGACCCCGCTGGCGGCTGAGTGACCCGGAGGGCCTGGCCCTCAGCAATGGGGTGCTGCGGGAGTGCCTCGCGTGGTGGGAGCGCGCTGGCTGCCGATCCAGCCCCGCAACGCTTCAATCGCCAGACCCCGCCCATCGATGAGCGGAGGCGAGAAGGGGGGCTGGCGGGGCGTGAGCCCCAGCAGGTCGGCAGTGACCCGCACCTGGCCGTCGCAGCCTTCGCCGGCGCCGATGCCGATCACGGGGATGGTGAGCAGGCCGCTGATGGTGCTCGCCACCGAGGCGGGCACGTGTTCGAGCACCAGGGCGAAGCAGCCGGCCGCCTCGAGTTCCCGAGCCTGGCGCTGCAGCCGCTCCTGGGCCACCGGGTCCTGGGCCTGGCGGCGGTAGCCCAGCCGATGCACCGACTGCGGCGTGAGCCCCAGGTGCCCCATCACCGGGATGCCGCTGCGCACCATCCGGTCGATCACGGCCAGAGTTTCCGGTTCGGCACCCTCCAGTTTCACGGCCGCCGCCGGCGTTTCTTTCAGCACCCTCCCGGCGGCCGCCACGGCGTCGTCGGCGCCGCATTGGTAGCTGAGGAAGGGCAGATCGGCGATCAGCAGGGGGGGGTGGCTGCCGGCCGCCATCGCCAGGCCACGGCCCACGGCCCGACAGTGGTGGAGCATTTCCTCGAGCGTCACCGGCAGGGTGGTGGCATGACCCAGCACCACCATCGCCAGGGAATCGCCCACCAGCACCGCATCGGCTCCCGCTTCGGCCACGATTGCCGCCGAGAGGGCATCCCAGGCGGTGAGCACGCTGATCGGCAGACCGGCCTGCTTGCGCTGCAGCAGGTCATGCGGGCGCTGGGGCACGGCGGCGTAGCGGGCTGAACACCTGCCATCGTTGCAGCCCGCCGCTGGCCATCCCGGCGGCGGGCCTTGCTAAGTTGAAGCCGACTCGGACCCACGCGGCCAGGACGCCCAAATCTGGTCAGGACCGGAAGGGAGCAGCCACACGGGATGCTCCGGGCAGGCGTGGACTCCGGGTCACCCCCTTCAGGGCGCCCAGGCCGGTGGCAGGGCTGACCCCATGGGCGCCATCGCTCGCAGCTGCGGGTGCTCCACCCAGGCACGGCTGCTCTGCACCGGGTGGCCGTCGTCCAAGACGAACCCCTCAGCCTCTGGGACGAAGGAGGTTCGAGCGGAGGGCGGCGATTCGGGTCCTATTCGGGCCTGGCCTGGCGGTTGAGCAGGAAGGGCGGAATCTTCGCCCCACGCTCCTCGCTCACCGCCGCCTGGTAGGGGGTGCTGAAGCTGCTGCTCCGCTCGGGCCGATAGCTGCCGCCGCTCTCGAAGCCCGTGGCGATCACGGTCACGTGGATCTCACCCTCAAGGCTTTCATCCACCACGGCCCCCACAATGATGTTGGCGTCGGGATCCACCACGTCGTAGATCACCTCCGAGGCGGTGGTCATGTCTTCGAGGGTCATGTCGCGGCCGCCGCTGATGTTGATCACGCAGCCCTTGGCCCCGTCGATCCGCGCCGACTCCAGCAGCGGGCTGGTCATGGCAGCCTGGGCGGCCTCCGTGGCCCGGGAGCGGCCCGAACCCACGCCGATGCCCAGCAGGGCGGTGCCGGCTTCGGCCATCACCGAGCGCACGTCGGCGAAGTCCACATTCACCAGGCCCGGCTTGGTGATGATGTCGGTGATGCCCTTCACGCCCATGCGCAGCACGTCGTCGGCGGCGCGGAAGGCCTCCTGCAGGGGGGCACCGGCGATGGCCTCCCTCAGACGGTCGTTGGGGATCACGATCAGGGTGTCCACATGCTCGGCCAGCCGGGCGATGCCCTCCTCGGCCTGGCGTTGCCGTTTGCGACCCTCGAAGCTGAAGGGCTTGGTCACGATGCCCACGGTGAGGGCGCCGCATTCCTTGGCCACTTCGGCCACGATCGGTGCGGCGCCGGTGCCGGTGCCGCCGCCCATGCCGGCGGCGATGAACACCAGGTCGGCCCCTTCCAGGGATTGCAGCAGGTCGTTGCGGGATTCCTCAGCCGCCTTCTGGCCGATCATTGGGTTCCCGCCGGCCCCGAGGCCCCGGGTGAGCTTCTGACCCAGCTGGATGCGCTGCTGGGCCGCCGATTGCAGCAAGGCCTGGGAATCCGTGTTGAGCACCCGGTAGCCCACGCCCTGAAGATCCGACTGGATCATGCGGTTCACGGCATTGCTGCCTCCTCCTCCCACACCGATCACCTCGATCCGGGCCGTCTGGCTGGGAACGATGCCATTGCTGCTCGGCACGGTCTGGCTCATCGCTGTGGTCTCCTGGGTTGGCGCCTGCGGGGGCAATGGATCGACGGCGCCGGGTCTGGAGGAGGCCAGTCCTGCTGGGGGACTGAACCGGCCTGAATTGACGGGCTCGGCGGTGGAACTCGGTGGGCTGATGCCGTTGATCTGCGGCTGCATTATGTCGTTGGCTGGAACGGCCAAAGATTGGGGTCCAGCCTGCCGTGGAAGCGGCCTGGGCGCAACATCCTGTGTGGGTTGGCTCGCTGGGCTTCCTACTGGCCTCCGCGGGGGCGGACCGCGGTGGCCGGACCGGAATCGGCCACGGGCTTGAGGCCAGTGAGGCTGAGTTCTGGCTGGTCGGGGTCGCTCAGGTCAACGATCTGGGGACGCTGGCCCCGTAGATCGGCTGGCAGGGTGGCATTGAGGTGGGCCGCCACCGCAAGGCGACGCTCCAGCTGGCCATCCGCAGGGCCCAGCCGCAGGGTGCCCAAATCCTTGGTGCTGAGCCACAGGCTGCCCTCGGGATCGAAGCGGATCTCCTGCAATCTGCCGCCAAAGGCCTGCCTCTCCTTCAGCACCTTGGCCAGGGTCGGGCGATGGCGCTCATTCCAGCCCAGCACGCGAAGCTCCTGGGTGCCTTCGAGCCGCACACCCAGGTTCTGTTGCAGGCTGATCCAGTTGCCTAGCCGATCCACGTAGCCCTGCTCTAGGCCGGCCTTGGTCCGCCGTTCGGCCCGGGCCACCGCCGAACGATCGATCAATTCGATCCGCAGCCGGGGGGGCAACATCAGGCGGCTCACCCGCACGTTCTCCACTGGCAGGGCCATGGAGAGGGTCTGGATGATCTGACGCGGCTGAAGGGCTAGGAGGGGCTGGGGGAAGCTCAGCCCAGCCGCCTGGATCACTTGGTCCCGGCTCACCAGCCGGCTGCCGCTCACCTCCACCTGGCTGGGGGAGCGAAGGGTCCAACCCTGGCTCAGGAGCCCGTAGCCCAGCCCGCCGGCCATGGCGCTGAACACCACCAGCCGCCAGAGATTGCGCAACCGATCCGCCCGGCGTTCCTGACGCAGCTGGCGTCGGCGTTCGGCACCGGGACGCAGGGAGGAATCACTCATTGTTGAAAGCCCACCGTTCGCCTCTCCGTTCCCATCTCAGAGCTCGCAGCGCGAGCGCGCCATCAGTTCATCGATCCAGCGGCGGGCCCGCTCGGAATCGGAGAAGGGCAGATCTTTCTGCAGGCCGCCTCCCACCAGTCGCAGCCGGCAGGCGCCCTGGCTCTCCGTGGTGAGCGGGGCTTCCCCGGAGCCGAGGGAGAGCAGCTCCACCAGTTCCAGCTGCTTGATGGGAAAGCTGCCGGCCGGCTGGAAACTGCCGGCCTGGAAGGTGCTCCAGCTGAGCTCGCCATCGATCAGGCGGGCCGCACCGCAGCCATCGAGCTTGGCCAGTTCGGAACCCTCGGCCCAGTCGCGAAACAGCTGCTGGCGGCGGCGTTCCAGCCAGCCAAGGCCGGTGAGCAGCACGAAGACCAGCAGCAACGGCAGCCAGAGAAGGCCTTGGGTCATGGCACTTGGTTCGGGGAGAGCGGAGTCCCACCGGATTCTCGCGCGCCCTGCACGAGGTCGTGCACCAGCTCCACAAGGGGCAACCCACTGGCCTCCCACAACATCGGATACATGCTCTGGCTGGTGAAACCCGGCAGGGTGTTGATCTCATTGAGCCAGAGATCGCCGCTGTTCTGGTCGTAGAAGAAATCCACCCGCGAGAGGCCGCTGGCTCCCACGGCGCGGCAGGCGGCGATCGCCATGGCCTGGGCCCGAGCCGCCAATTCCGCCGGCACCTTGGCCGGAATCAGGGTGTGGCTGAGCCCCTCGCTGTATTTGGTGGTGTAGTCGTACCAGTCGGCGTCAAAGCAGATCTCGCCCAGCACCGAGGCCCGCAGCTCCGTGGTGCCGAGCACGGCGCATTCCAGTTCGCGGGCGCTCACGCCCTGTTCCACCACCAGCCGTGGATCCAGGGCAGCTGCCTGCCGCAGACCCTCCAACAGGCCGTCCCGGTCGCTGGCTTTGCTGATGCCCACCGAGGAGCCCATGTTGGCCGGCTTCACGAAGCAGGGATAGCCGAGCTCGGCTTCCAGGCGGTCGATCAGGCCGACGCTGCCGCTGCCCGAGGCTTCGGCGGCGTCCACCTTCGCCAGCTCGGAGGCCTCCACGCAGGCGTAGGCCACCTGGGGCAGGCCGGCCGCGGCGAAGGCGGCCTTCATGGCCTGTTTGTCCATCCCCACGGCTGAGCCCAGCACGCCGGATCCCACATAGGGCACCTGCATCAGGCTGAACAACCCCTGGATGGTGCCGTCCTCGCCGTTGGGGCCATGCAGCACCGGAAACCACACCTCCACCGCCAGGGCCCCGTCGGGAAAACCGCGGAAGCCAGCCGGAGCCAGGGGATCGGGCAGGTCGGCCGGTTCGGCCGGCACCCCCCGATCCAGCACGGCCTCGGCCACCGCAGAAGGCCACCAGCGGCCCTGACGGTCGATGTAGAAGCAGCTCACTCGGTAGCGCTCAGCGTTGGCGCCCCGGCGCAGGGCTCCCACCACCGTCTGGGCTGAGCGGATCGACACCGCGTGCTCCCCGGAGGCTCCCCCGAACACCACCCCAACGTGGCAGGTGGATCGCAGCACGGGATCGCTGGGCATGGGGACATCGGGGCGGCGCCAAACGTATCAGCCAACTTCCCCCGGGGCGAGGCCAGGGCTGCCTGCCGGCGCCCGCCGCTGCCCGGTAGGGCCGCTCAGGCGAGGCTGCCGCTCAGGGAAAAGGCACGCACCGTGTCGATCCTCACCCGCACCAGCTCCCCGGGGCGGTGGACCGGGCCCTCCGGCCGGGCCGCCGGGAAGAAGGTGAGCCGGTTGTTGCGGGTGCGGCCCATGAGCTGGGTCGGATCCTTCGGATTCACCCCCTCGGCCAGCACCTCTTCCACCCTTCCCTGATAACGAGCACTGCGATGGAGGGCCACCCGCTCCACCACGGCGTTGAGTTCCTGCAGCCGCTCCACCTTCAGCGCCTCCGGCACCTGGTTGGACCAGTCGGCGGCGGGGGTGTTGGGGCGCGGCGAGTAGGCGGCGGTGTTCACCAGGTCGAAGCCGATCTCCTCCACCAGATCGAGGGTGCGGCGGAATTGGGCATCGCTCTCGCCGGGAAAGGCCACGATCACGTCGGCACTGATCGCCGCGTCGGGCATCCGCTGGCGGATGCGGTCGATGATGCGGCGGTAGCGGTCCACGGTGTAGCCCCGGGCCATGGCCCTCAGCACGTCGTCGTCGCCGCTCTGGAAGGGGATGTGGAAGTGCTCGCACACCTTGGAGAGGTCGGCGCAGGCATCGATCAGGCGTTCGGTGAAGTAGCGGGGGTGGCTGGTGGCGAAGCGGATCCGGGCGATCCCGTCCACGTCGTGCACCGAAGCCAGCAGGTCGGTGAGGGTATGGGCGCGGCGGCCCTCCGGGGTGATGCCGGGCAGGTCGCGGCCGTAGGCATCGATGTTCTGGCCCAGCAGGGTGATCTCCCGAAAACCCCGAGCCGCCAGGCCCTCCATTTCCAGCCGGATGGCCTGGGGCAGCCGGCTCTGTTCCCGCCCCCGCACGGCCGGCACCACGCAGTAGGTGCAGCGCTCATTGCAGCCGTAGATCACATTCACCCAGGCGCAGACAGCACTGTCCCGGCGGGCCGTGGTGATGTCCTCGAGGATGGTGTGCTCCTCGGTGGCCACCACCTGCTGGCCGCTCTCGACCCGCTCCAGCAAGCTGGCGAGGCGGTTGGCGTGCTGGGGGCCCATCACGAGATCCAGTTCGGGTACCCGCCGCAGCAGCGCTTCCCCCTCCTGCTGGGCCACGCAGCCGGCCACCACCAGGGTGAGGTTGGGGTCGGCCCGTTTGCGCAGGGCCTGCCGACCCAGGTAGCTGTACACCTTCTGCTCGGCGTTGTCGCGGATGGTGCAGGTGTTGTAGAGCACCAGATCGGCGCTGTGTTCGTCGCTGCCGGGGGTGTAGCCCATGGCCTCGAGGATGCCCCCCATCCGCTCCGAGTCCGCCTTGTTCATCTGGCAGCCGAAGGTGGTGATCCAGTAGCTGCCGCGGAGCCGGGGCCTGCCCACCGAGAGATCCGGCCCCTCGTCCATCCTGGTGGCGCCGGGTGCCGGCTGGGCAGCAGGTTGCTCCACCAGGGAGCTGGGGCTGGGGACGGGGAGGCTCATCGGTCCATCTTCCGACAGCATCGTTTCGCAGGCTGGAGCGTCCGGCCCCGGAGCCGGCGGCCGTGGCACCGCTCAGTAGTGCTCCAGCAGGGTGAGTTGGTAGCTGGCGCTGGCCAGCTTGCTGCCCAGTTCGCTGCTGAGGGCGCGCAGCAGGGCGATCACCACCTCCGGTCGGCTCCGTCCGAGGTTGTCGAGGGCTTCACGCTGCAGCAGCAGGCAGTGGCCATCGGTGTCGGCGATCACATCGGCGGTACGGGGCTGGCCGGTGAGAAAGCCGATCTCCCCAAAGCACATGCCGTTGGAGAAGGTGGAGAGCCGCGTGGCTTTCTTCGTGCCGTTGCTGAGGTTCACCCGGATCATGGTGGTGAAAATGCCATCGACCACGATGTAAAGGGTGTCGCCGCTTTGGTGGCGCTGCACGGCCGCTTCGCCGGCCTTGAAGCTGGTGAGCTCCAGCAGGGGATTGAGGATGGCGCGATAGTCCGGATCCAGGCCATCGAGGATCGTGGGCTGGGTTGCCTGCCTGTGGGGGAATTCCGGCCGCTCCTTCCGCAGCAGGATGGTTTCGGCTTCCTCCAGGGCCGCGTCGATCGTGGGCAGCATCGGCAGACCGTGATCCAGGCCTACCAGGCTGGGCAGGTGGTCGGCGCGTGAGAACAGCACCGTGATCGGCTGGGACCGGAGCAGGGCCACCTGCCCCAGCAGGATCGAACAGGAGGTGGGGGGCAGCTCCAGCACCTGGTTGAAGTCCACCACCACCACGCTGGCCTGGCCGGCGATCGCCGTGAGTTCGGCCAGCAACTGTTCGGTGGCAGCGAAGTCGAGCACTCCCTGGGCATGCACCACCCGGATGCGGGTGCCCAGTTGCTCGAGGATGCCGGCTTCGGTGGAGTCTCGCCAGCGGCGGGAGCGGCGGTGGCTGCCGGCGTAGCTGCGGCGAATCGTGTTGATCGCCCGGGGATTCTGGTTGTAGAGGTGCAGCCCGAGCCGGTCGGAGAGTTCTTCGCACACTTCGATGCCCCGCACGCTGTTGCCGAAGGGATCGAGGCGCGGTGAATACACGGCGATGCCCAGTCGACCCGGCACCACGGCCAGCACGCCGCCACCCACGCCGCTCTTGGCCGGCATGCCCACGTCATGGAGCCATTGGCCGGCGTAGTCATACATGCCGCAGGTGCCCATCAGGGCCAGCATCTGGATCGTGATGTCGGCGTTGAGAGGTTCGGCGCCGCTGATCGGGTTGCGACCCTGGCAGGCCAGGCTGGCGGCCATGATCGCCAGATCTCGGCAGGTCACGGCGATGGCGCACTGGCGGAAGTAGAGATCGAGGCCGCCTTCAGGATCTGATTCGATCACATTGAAGTTGCGCAGCAGGTGGCTGATCGCCCGGTTGCGGTGCCCCGTATCCCGTTCGGAGATGTAGACGTTCTGATCGATGTGGAGCGGGCGTCCCGCCAGGTCGGAGAGGAAGGCGAGCAGGGTGGCTTCGGCAGCCTCGGGATCGTGCTGCCAGATCTGGGCGGCGGTGGCGATGGCGCCGGCATTGATCATCGGGTTGCGGGGAATGCCGCTCACCGGATCGAGGCTGATGGCGTTGAAGGCTTCGCCGGAGGGCTCCACGCCCACCTTGGCGTGCATGTGCTCGCGACCCAGAAGTTTCAGCGCCAGGCCATAGGCGAAGGGTTTGGAGATCGACTGGATCGTGAATTCCTTGTCGCTGTCCCCCACCGCATAGATGTGACCATCGGCCGTGGCCACCACGATGCCGAAATCCTCGGGATCGGCCTTGGCTAACTCGGGGATGTAATCGGCCACCTTGCCCTCCCGGCGGCCACAGAGGCGAGCATGTACCTCATCGATCAGATTCTGGATCGCCGTTGCCGTGAACTCGGGACTGGCCATTCGCTAGGCATCGTTGCGTCGATCCCATCCCGGTTTCGGGTTCCTGACTGTAACAATTGTTACTCTCGTGCAATCCCGGTGTCAGCCAAGGGACCGGCTAGCAGCTAGCGGCTAGACCGCTGCGCCTCCGCCGCCTGGGCGTACACCTTGGCGGGCACCGGACGCAGATCCCACACCAGGCCAAGCTTTGCCAGAACCAGCAGGGCGAGATAGGTGATGTCGATCTCCCACCAATAGATGCCCTGGCGGCAACTCGACTGGCAATGGTGATGGTTGTTGTGCCAGCCCTCTCCCAGGGTGATCAGCGCCAGCAGCAGGTTGTTGCGGCTGTCGTCCCCGGTTTCGAAGCGCTGGCTGCCGAAGACGTGGGAGAGGGAATTAATCGTGTAGGTGCCGTGATACAGCAGCACCGTGGAGATCAAGAACCCCCACACCAGCATCTGCGCCCCCGAGGTGGGCCGGCCCGCCTCCGCCAGCACCCTGCCCAGGATGAAGGTGCCTGTGCCCAGCAGGGCAGGACTGATCAGCGACCAGCGATCGATGAACACCAGTTCGGGAAAGCGGGCGTAATCGCGGATGCCCGCGAGGTTGTCGCGGCGGTTGTCGGGGTGGAGAAACCAACCCATGTGCGACCAGAAAAAGCCGTAATGCCGCGGCGAGTGGGGATCCTGCTCGGTGTCTGAGTTGGCGTGGTGGTGGCGATGGGTGGCGGCCCACCAGAGGGGGCCGAGCTGGGCCGAGGAGGTTGCCAGCAGGGCCAGTAGGAATTGAAAGAGGCGGCTGGTGCGGAAGCTGCGGTGCGAGAAATAGCGGTGGTAGGCGGCCGTCACGCCGAACATGCGGATCGCATACGAGGCCAGGCACACCAGCAGCGCATCGCCACTCACCCCGGTCCAGAAGGCAGCAAGGCAGGCCAGATGCATCAGGCCGATGGGAATGCTGGCCAGGATCCAGCCCTGGCTGATCTCGGGCTTCACCGGCGGCTCCACGGCGGTGGGACTGGCTTGGAAGGGCTCGGCAACCCTCTGGTGGCCGCGCTCCCCGGGATGGTCTGCCCTCCAGCCATTGATCGTGCCGTCTGCCTCGCTGCTGCGCAGAGGCTGGGGAAGGATCGTCAACGCCCGGGTTGCTCGAATGCGGTGCAACTTAGGTCAGGGCTTCACAGAGCCTTCAGGATCTGGATTGGGCCCGGGCCGACTCCCAGGACCCCTCCGACGACAGGCCACGGCGGCGGTGCATTCGCGGCTGGTTGTGCCAGCTTGTGCGAATGGAATTGCGTTTGCTGCCCTTTCGCCTCACCAAGGCCGTGCCCTTGGCGATCAGCCGCGGCACCACTGCCACCGTGGAGCATCTGCTGGTGGAGGTGGAGCAGGACGGCCTGATTGGCATTGGTGAGACCGGAGGCTTCGACACCGGGCATCGTCAGTACACCACCGCTGCCATCGCTGCCGAACTTCAGGCCCTGGCCCCCAGTCTGCGGGGCCTGGCCCCCCAGCCCCTGCAGGCCCTCGAGCCGCTGCTGGCTTCCCTTTCGCCGCCGGCCCGCTGCGGCCTGGATCTGGCCTTGCACGATTGGTGGGGCAAGCGGCTCGGGCTTCCATTGCATCGCCTCTGGGGTCTGGATCCGCAGCTGGGGGTTTCCACCAGCGTGACCCTCGGCCTGGGGTCCGTGGAGGCGGTGCTGGCGCGGCTGCAGCGGTGGTGGAGCCAGCTGCCGGCCACCCGCATCAAGCTGAAGCTCGGCAGTCCAGAGGGCCTTGACCATGACCGGGCCCTGGTGGAGGCCGTGGCCGCAGCCCTCGATCGCCACCAGCAAGCCGGTGGGCCCACCGCCGAGCTGCAGGTGGATGCCAACGGCGGCTGGGATCTGGAGGCAGCCCGCACCATGGTGGGCTGGCTCGCCGACCACCAGGTGGCCCTGGTGGAGCAGCCCCTGCCTCCGATCGAGGATCCGGAGGCCGATTCCGCCGCCTTCGCCGCCCTGGAGCTCGATTGTCCGATCGCGCTGGTGGCCGATGAGAGCTGCTGGACCCTGGCCGATGTGGTGCGGTTGGCGCCCTACGTGGATGGGGTGAACATCAAGCTGCTCAAAAGCGGCGGGCTCGGCGAGGCCCTGCTGATGGCCCATGCGGCACGCCGGTTGGGGTTGGAGGTGATGCTCGGCTGCTACTCCGACAGCGCCCTGCTCAACGGCGCCGCCGCCCAGCTGCTTCCCCTGGTGCGCTGGCCCGATCTGGACAGCCACCTCAATCTGGTGGACGATCCCTTCGCGGGCCCGACGCTCGAGGCCGATCGCCTTCTTCCCGGGGTCAGCCCCGGCCTGGGGGTGGCGATCACGACTGACCTCGCCGGAAGCACCACGGCGCCGGAGCCTGATGCTTAGTCCCGATGCTCCGGTGGTGCTCCTGCAGCATCACGGCCTCGACAACCTTGGCGGCAAGACCGGCCTGGCCCTGCTCCGCTACCGCCGGGGGCCGGTGGTGGCGGTGATCGATCCCGACCATGCGGGGGAGGATCTAGAGCGGCTCACGGGCATCCGGCGGGCCGTGCCGGTGGTGGGCTCGATGCGGGAGGCCCTGCCGCTACTGCCTGCCGCCGCCCTCGCCGATCCCATCCCGGGGGGTGCCCCCGGGGCCGTGGCCGTGGTGGGATTGGCCCCCTCCGGAGGCCGCCTGCCCGTCGAACTGCACGCCGATCTGGTGGTGGGGCTGGAGGCGGGGCTATCGGTGGCCAGTGGCCTCCACAGTCGGCTGAGCGACGATCCCCAGTTGGCGGCCCTGCTGCGCCCAGGCCGCTGGATCTGGGACCTGCGCCGCGAACCCGATGACCTGGTGGTGGGGGCGGCCCGGGCGGCCGCTCTGGCACCGCGTCGCCTGCTGGCGGTGGGCTCCGACATGTCGGTGGGGAAGATGAGCGCTTGCCTGGAGCTCCAGGCGGCTGCGCTGCGGGCCGGTCTCGATGCCCGTTTCGTGGCCACGGGCCAGGCCGGCATCCTGATCGCCGGACGTGGTCTGGCCCTCGATGCGGTGCGGGTCGATTACGCCGCTGGAGCGGTGGAGCAGGAGGTGCTGCGCGTGGCCGAGGGGGCCGGGCCCGATGCCCTGGTGCTGGTGGAGGGGCAGGGCTCCTTCTGTCATCCGGGCTCCACCGCCACCCTGCCGCTGCTGCGGGGCAGCCAGCCCACCGACCTGCTGCTCGTGCACCGCGCCGGCCAGACCACGATCCGCAACCAGCCCCAGATCCCCCTGCCCCCGATCGATCGGCTGATCGCTGCCCTCGAGGCGATGGCCGCCCTGGCCCGCCCGGGCGAGGGCGCGGCCCCACCGGCCCGGGTGGTGGCCATCGCCCTCAACACCGGCCATCTGGCGGCCGATCAGGCCGCGGCCGCTCTGGAGGCGATGGCCGCCCTCACGGGCCTGCCCTGCCACGATCCGGTGCGGGCGGGGGGTGAGTCCCTGCTGGCCGACCTGCGGCAGGGCTGGGCCGCCGCCGTAGGCTGAGGGCCGCGCTGTCGCCGTCTGAGGGGCGCGCTGTCGCCGCCCTCCCGGTTCGAGCCAGCCGGGGCGCGGCGCCAACAAAAAACCACCCCGTGGACGAACCAGGGGTGGGGTGTTGTGGCAACAGGGCGAGCGAGGGGAATCGAACCCCCGTATGGCGGCACCACAAGCCGCTGCCTTAACCGCTTGGCGACGCTCGCCGCATCAGTTGACTTTATCACCGGGGCTTTCGGGATCATCGGGGCTTTGATGACGGGTGCCCTTGCCTGGAACGGCCGCGACCCGATCGGGGCTGGTCCGATGCGGCATGGAGATCCCCTCTCCACGGCTGGTCCCCCGTGGGCGGGTGATCTCTGCCATCCTGGTTTGAGCCTGGTGATTCGCGCCGTGTCTGCCCGCGCCACGACAGCCCGCTCCCGGCCCCCCCAGCGCTCTTCGGCACGCCCCGATCTCCAGCCCCTTCCTCCCGCCGTCACCGTTTCCGTTCCCGTTCACCGGTACGCCCCGCCCTCGGCCCGGATCCCGCACCCTTCCACGGAGGGCGCCGTGGGGATCCGTTCTCTACTCGGACTTGCCGTTGTCGCCGCCCTGGGCCTGGGTTTGGTCGCCACCAATCCCGGCGAAGAGGAGTTCGAGCGTTTTGCCGCCGACCAGCTCACCCGTGCGGCTCAGCTGGAGCTCTGCCAGGACGGAGGCCTGCCGATGCTGGCCCGCCTGATCGTGCGCGACTGTCCCCGCCTGATCGCCGCCCAGCATGACCTGCTCGGCCGGCTGGCCCTGGCGGCCACCCGTCGCCGCAACTTCGGTTTGCTCAGCCTCTACCGCACCGATCTGGGGGGTCAGCAACTCCTCCCCGACTGGTCGATTCCCCGCTATAGCGCCGTCACCTTGGCCGGGGCTGGTCGCTTCTTCATCCTGCGCAGCAACCAGGCCGCCGCGGAGCCCACCGACCGATGAACCGGCTCGAGCCGCTGCGGATCCCCCGTTGTCTGCTCGATCCCGTGGCCTCCCTGCCGCCGGCCGATCCGGATGGCTTGGTGACGGTGCGGATCGAGCACGCCGAGGGCAGGATCACGGCCCTCCATCCCGTGGAGCTGCCCCCCTCGTGGGAGCTGCCCCTGGCCCTCACGCCGCTGGTGGATCCCCACGTGCACCTCGACAAGGCCTTCAGCGGTGCCTCCTTTCCCAATCCCTCCGGCACCATGGCTGGAGCCCTGGAGGCCAATCTGCGGGAATTGGGCCAACGCCGTGGCGAGCAGGTGCTGCAGCGGGCCGGCCTGGCGCTGGAGCGAGCCTGGCGCCATGGTCTGCGGGCGCTCCGCAGCCATGTCGATAGCCAGGCCCCCGCGGCCCTGGAGGTCTGGGAGGCGCTGCAGCAGCTCCGGGCGCGCTGGGCTGGCCGAGTGGATCTGCAGCTGGTGGCCCTGGCGCCGCTGGGGTACTGGCGCACGGCCGATGGGGCCCTGCTGGCCCGAAGGGTGGCGAGCGATGGCGGCCTGCTGGGCAGCGTGGTGGGAACCCCCTTCTCCCCGCTGGCCTGGGATGCGGTGGGGCTGGAGGCCCTGCTGGCTCAGGCCGAGACCCTGGGCTGCGGCCTCGATCTCCATATCGATGAGAACGATGCCGCCCCCGCTCCTGGGGTGCGGGCCTTGGTGCGTCTGCTGGAGCGGCGCGGCGGCTGCCGGGTGCCGATCACCTGCAGCCACGCCAGCAGCCTGGCCCTGCTTGCGGGGCCGGCTCTGGCCCGATGGGCCGACCGACTGGCCGCCGCCGGGGTGGCGGTGGTGGCCTTGCCGTTCACCAATCTCTGGCTGCTCGGCAAGCGGGAGGGCACCACACCACTAGTGCGCCCCCAGGCCCCGATCCAGCAGCTGCAGGCCGCCGGCGTGCGGGTGGCCATGGGCAGCGACAACGTGCAGGATCCCTGGTACCCAGGGGGCGATTTCGATCCGGTGGAGCTGCTGCGGCTGGCGCCCCTGCTGAGCCACCAGCTGCCGTGGCGGCGGCGGGGGCTGGTGCCGTTCACCAGCGAGGCCTCGCGGCTGCTGGATCTCCCCTGGGATGGGGTGCTGCGGGAGGGGGCGCCGGCCGATCTTCTGGTGCTGGGGGCTTCAAGCTGGGGGGATCTGCTCGCCCGTCCCCCCCGGCGCCGGGTGCTGCGCGCCGGCCAGTGGCTGCCCCCTCCCGATCAGGAGGCTCCCTCGGCTCTGCTAGCGGCCCTCGAGGCCCCGGTCGCGTCAGGCTGATGCCAGCAGCGAGGTCGGCATCGAAGGGATTCCCCGCTGTGCCAGATCAAGACCCTCCGGAGCTGATCCCCAGCTCGTCCACGCCGCCAGGTTCCAAGCCAGGAAGCTCCCGGTTCCATCCAGGCCTTCCCGTTCACCGACCTTGCCGCTGTGATCGATCGTCCTGCCGTTGCCGGAGTCCCGCCGTTGCCATCCTTCGCGCCGGATCGCTCCGCTTCCCTTCCGTTCCCCTTCCGCCCCTCACCCACCGCTCCTGGGTCTCCGCCCGCCACCCATGCCCGATCTCGCCCTGCCGCCCCTGCCCCCGCCTCCCGCCGATGCCACGATCGCGGCCCTTGCCGCCGAGCTGGAGGCGGTTGGGCCGGGCCTGGTGCTGCATCGCTCGATCGAGGAACGCACGCGCCTCTCCCGGGATTTCCACGACTACTCGCCGGTGCTCACCCCCCTGCTGGCGGGGAAGATTGCCCAGCTCGCCGTCGTTGCTAGCTCGGTGGAGCAGGTGATGGCGGTGGCGGCGGCCTGCGCGCGCCATGGCGTGCCCCTCACCCTGCGCGGCGCCGGCACTGGCAACTACGGCCAGTGCGTGCCCCTGGCCGGGGGCGTGGTGCTCGATCTCACCGGCCTGAACCGGGTGCGCCGGATCGATCCGTCCAGCGGCGTGTTGGAGGCGGAGGCGGGCTGCCGCCTGGCTGAACTCGATGGCGCCCTCGCCCCCCACGGCCGGGCGCTGCGGATGGCGCCCAGCACCTGGCGCAGCGCCAGCCTGGGCGGCTTCATCGCCGGTGGATCGGGGGGCATTGGTTCGGTGCGCTGGGGCTTCCTGCGCGATCCCGGCAACCTCCTGGCCCTGGAGGTGGTGACGGTGGAACCCCAGCCGCGGCTGTTGCGGCTGGAGGGCGAGGCCGCCCAGGCCCTCAACCATGCCTACGGCACCAATGGCATCCTCACCGCGGTCATGGTGGCCACCGCTCCTGCCGTGGCCTGGCAGCAAGTGGTGGTGGATTTCCCCGACTGGTGGGCTGCCCTTGAGGTGGCCCGCACCCTCCCCGGCACCGCCATGGAGCTCGACGACCTCACCCTGCTCCAGGCGCCTCTGGCGGCGGGGCTGCCCTGGACGCAGGGGTGCCCGCCGCCAGCCTCCGGCCACCACCGTTTGCTGCTGCTGGTCGCCCCCGATGCCCTGCCCGTGCTTCCGGCCTGGCTGGCGGAACGGGGCGGCACGCTGTTCTGGCAGCAGCCCCAGGGCTCCAGCCGGGGCGGCATCCTGCGGGAACTCACCTGGAACCACACCACCCTGCACTGGCGGGGCCGCCACAGGGGCTGGACCTATCTGCAGCTGATGCTGCCGGTGCCCGAGCGTCCCCTGCTGGAGGCGGTGGCCCAGCGCTGGGGGGAGCGGGTGCTCTGGCACCTCGAAGGCGTGCGTCAGGGGGGCAGCGCCCGGCTGTCGGCCCTGCCGGTGGTGCAGCTGGGCAACGCCGCGGAGCTGGCCGAACTGATCGACTTCTGCCGCGATCACGGCGCCGGCAGCGCCGATCCCCATGTGCTCAGCGTGGAGGATGGCGGTGCCGGTGTGGTGGATCCCAACCAGGTGGCGGCGAAGGCAGCCCATGATCCGGCCGGTCTGCTCAACCCCGGAAAGCTGCGGGGCTGGGTGGGGCCGGGTTGAGCGGCCGGGGTGAGAGCTTGCCTTGAGCGCTCTTTCTTCCAGGGGAAGCGGCCTAGGGGTGGCAACCCGGGGGGCCGTACCCGGAAGCTCCCGCGGCCCAGGCTCGCCCCTGGCGCGATGGCGTTGTTTGGGAGCGGATCAGGGGCTCGGCTTCAGCCGCAGTTCAGGCTGAGGCGGGTGTCCACGCCGGTGGTGGGGTTGGTGCCGCTGGCGTCGCGGCAGAGGGCGCGCTGGTCGGCCCGGTCGATCAGGGCATCGCTGAAATCCGCCCCGGTCACATCGGCGCCGGCGAAGCTGCTGCCGGAGGCGATCACGCCGCGCAGCACGGCGTTGTGAAAGTCGGCACCGCTGAAATCCACCTTGTCCATCAGCACGTCGCTGAGGTCGGCGCCACTGAAGTCGGCCTTCGGGAAGGCCGCCTGGGTGAGGATCGCGCCGTGCAGGTCGGCGCCGGCGAAGCGGGCACCCCGGCCCTGGGCACCGGCGAAGGAGGTCTGGGCCAGCTTCTGGCCGCTGAAGTCCTGGCCGTTTTGGTTGGTGAGGGTGTAGTCCACCCCCTGGAATTCGGCCCACACCGGGGGAACCACTCCGCCCACCAGGGTGACCACGGCGAGCACCAGGCTCAGCAACAGGGCCAGGCAGGGGGCGAGGGCGCTAGCGCTGGACATGGGGCCTCCGGAGCTGGTGTGAAGAAAGGGCCAGAGCCGACCCCTATGGATCAACTCTGGCCCCCGGGGCTGCAGTTGTTGCGGCGACCCTGGCCTCCATCTTGACGGAGCCGCGATCACACGGAGGTGGAGCTCACCCCCAGATGCTGGCGGATGCGATCGAGGGCGGCCTTCTCGGCGGAGCTCACCTTCTCACCGGAGCCGAACAGGCCATTGCCGGCGGCGGCGGCCACTGCCTCGCAGCCCTCCACGATCAGCTGGCAATACTGCTGGGCGGAAGCGGCATCACCCTTGGCGCGGGCCAAGGCCACCGCTCCATCCACCTCCTCAAGGGCGCGGTCGAGCACCTTGCCGTCGCGCACATCTTCGGGGGTGACCGCGAGCTTCTGAGGCTGGATACCCTGCTTGAGGGCCTCCGGATCGAACAGGCTGGAGATCAGGGGGTTGGAGGCGTAGCGGCCGGCGGCACCGGCCAGCTCACGGCCCAGGGCCATGGCTTCCTGGGCGCTCGAGAAGATGCCCATGTCCACGGCCATCACGGCCATGGCGGCGGCCAGTGGACCGCCCATCAGTTTGTTGCGTTCTTCTTTGGTCAGTTCAACAGCCATGGAAGGGAGAATTCCACTACCCCTCCAGCCTGGCCAGGGCAGCTGCTTCCGTCATCGCTGCGACCTGACCGGTTTCTTACGAGCCAAGGCCAGGGCCTGCCGCATCGGTCGGGGCCGGCGATCGAGCCGGGAGCGGATCCAGCAGCGGCATCACGGCCCCCAGCAAATAGAGGGATCCTGCCACCACTGGCAGCGCGCTGCCCGGCAAGCTCTTTCCAGCCGCCGCTCCGCTGAGCTGCTGCAGGCCGTCCTCCAGCTCCAGCACCGAGGCCAGTTGGCCGGCCAGCTCCGGGCAGGCGGCCGCCAGCTCATCGAGGCCCCAGGCGCGGTGATCGGGGATCGGCACAATCAAGGCCCTATCCGCTGGCCCGATCAGCGCCCGCAGCACGGCGGCTCCATCCTTGTGCCGCTGGATGCCGATCAGCCAGGTGCGCCCGCCGGCCCCCAGCCGATCCAGTTCACGCCGCAGCACCACGGCGGCCGGTGGGTTGTGGGCCCCGTCGAGCAGCAGGGGCACACCCCGGAAGTGGCGGGTTTCCAGCCTCCCGGGCCAGCGGGCGGCGGCCAGGCCGGCCAGGATCGAGGCCTCGCTGAGGGGGGCCTCCGGCCGGGGCCAGCCCCGCTCCGCCAGGGCCCGCGCCATCGCCACCGCCACGGCCCCGTTGCTGCGCTGCACCATGCCTGGCAGGCCGAGCTCCGGGCCACCTGCTTCGGGGGCGGCCAGGGGCGCCACCCAGCGCAACTCGGCCCCGAGCCTTCGGGCTTCCGCTTCGAGCATGGTGGCGACCTCCGGCTCCTGGGGAGCACTGAACGCCAGGCAGCCGGCGCTGAGCACCCCGGCCTTCTCCCTTGCGATCGAGGCCAGATCGGCGCCGAGGTGTTCGCAGTGATCGAGGCCGATCGCCCCAAAGCCCACCACGGGGCGGTGCGGATGGGCCGTGGTGGCGTCGAGCCTGCCCCCCAGGCCCACTTCGAGCACGCTGAGATCGAGATCGGCCCTGGCGAAACGATCGAAGGCCGCGGCGGTGAGCCATTCGAAGGGGGTGAGCTGGTGGGCCGCGGCGATCGGCCGCCACCGGGCCAGGTCGGCGCGGAGGGTGGCGGGTGCGATCCAGCGGTCATCGAGCTGGATCCGCTCGCACCAGCTCACCAGGTGGGGCGAGCGGTAGATGCCGCAGCGCAGGCCCGCCGCCCGCAGGATGGCGTGGAGGAAGGTGGCGATCGAACCCTTGCCGTTGGTGCCGGCCACCTGCACGGCGCGGAACCGCCGTTCCGGGTGCCCGCCGGCGGCGAGGGCCCCCTCCAGCCGCTCAAGGCCCAGGTCCATGCCGCGGCTGGCGAAGGGCTCCAGGAGGTCATCGAGATCCACCGGTTCCGGTGATTCGGTGGCCTCCGATTCAGCCGTGGCCGATTCAGCTGTGACCGATTCAGCGGTAACCGAGGCCAAGGCAGGGGGGCGATCCACCGGTTCGGGGCGCTCGGACGCGGGGCCGGTGGCGCTCACGCCAGGGTGAGCAGCGCCCGCTCGAGCCGTTTGATCGCCTTGCGGATGTGGCGCGGCCGGATCACCAGGGGCGGCACGAAGCGCACCACCCGCGGCCCGGCTGGCACCAGCAGCAGCCCCTCAGCCATGGCCGCCTTCACCAGATCCGGAGCGGAGGGAGCCTCCTCGCGCAGCACCAGGCCCTGCAGCAGGCCCCAGCCCCGTTGGCGCTCAAGCAGGGTGGGATGCCGCTGCACCAAGGCCTCCAGCTGCTCCCGCAAGCGGCTGGCCATGGCCTCCACGTGGGTGAGCAGCTCGCGCCGCTCGATCTCCTGGATCACCGTGAGTCCGGCCCGGCAGGCAAAGGGATTGCCCCCGAAGGTGCTGGCGTGTTCGCCGGCCTTGAGGAGGTCGGCGGAGGCCTTCACCGCCAGCGCTCCGATCGGGATGCCGCCGCCGAGGCCCTTGGCGAGGGTGAAGGCGTCCGGCTCGATGCCGAGCCGCTCGTGGCCCCACCAGCGCCCGCTGCGGCCCACCCCCACCTGCACCTCATCGAGGATCAGCAAAATGGAACGTTCATCGCAGATCTGGCGCACCCGCTGGAAGAAAGCCGGATCGCCGGGGTTGACGCCGCCTTCGCCCTGGAGGGGTTCCAGCAGCACCGCCGCCACCCGGGGGCCCTCGGCTTCACATTCGGCCAGCAGGGCCTCGAAGGCGGCGGTGTCGTTGTAGGGGAAGTAGCGGAAGCCTTCCACCATCGGCTCGAAGCCCTGGTGGTATTTGGGCTGGCCGGTGGCGCTCACCGCCGCGAGGGTGCGGCCGTGGAAGCTGGCTTCGGCGGTGAGGATCAGGGGGCGTTCGATGCCGCGCACCACGTGACCGTGCTTGCGGGCCAGCTTGATGGCGGCCTCATTGGCCTCGGCGCCGGAATTGCAGAAAAAAACCTTGTCGGCGCAGCTGCGCTCGCAGATCGCCCGGGCCAGGGCTTCCTGCTCCGGGATGCGGTACAGGTTGGACACATGCTGCAGGGTGCCCAGCTGGTGGCTGAGGTTGCGGCGCAGCACCGGATCGCTGTGGCCGAGGGTGCACACGGCAATGCCTGCCACACAGTCGAGGTAGCGGCGCCCCTCGTTGTCCCACACCCAAAGCCCCTTCCCCCGCACCAGGGTGAGGGGAAAGCGGTTGTAGGTGTCCATCACCGCCGAAGGGATGGGAGCGGTGGGACTCGAACCCACATGCCCGAAGGCGCTCGATTTTGAGTCGAGTCCGTCTACCAATTCCGGCACGCTCCCGCGATTCGAACTCTAAGGGCTGGACTTCAGGCCGGATCGCTGAGCCGGCGGATGCGGGCGCCAACGGCGTTGAGCTTGCCCTCGAGGTTGGCGTAGCCGCGGTCGAGGAACTCCAGCCCCCGCACGGTGGTGACGCCATCGGCGGCGAGGCCGGCCAGCACCATGGCGGCCGAGGCCCGCAGGTCGGTGCCGCGCACCGGGGCGCCACTCAGGCGTGCCACGCCCTCGATGCAGGCGGTGTTGCCCTGCAGGCGGATCGAGGCGCCCATGCGCTGCAGTTCGGCCACGTGCTGGAGACGGTTCTCGAAGATGGTCTCCACCACCACGCTCGTGCCGTTGGCGGTGGCCAGCAGGCTCATGAAGGGGGCCTGGAGGTCGGTGGGGAAGCCGGGGAAGGGCATGGTGCGCAGATCCAACGCCTGGATCGACTCGGCGCTGATCCGCATGTTCTGACCCTCCTGAACCAGCCGGCAACCCGCCTCCTCCAGCTTGGTGAGCACGGCACCAAGGTGCTCGGGAATCACAGGACCCACCGTGAGGGTGGAGCGGGTGATGGCCGCGGCGAGCAGGAAGGTGCCGGCCTCGATCCGGTCGGGAATCACCGCGTAGTCGGCCTCATGGAGGGTGGGCACCCCATCGATCGTGATCGCGGGGGTGCCGGCCCCGCGTACCCGGCCGCCCATGGCATTGAGCAGGCGGGCCAGGTCGATCACCTCGGGCTCGAGGGCGGCGTTGTCGATCACCGTTTCGCCGTCGGCTAGGGCGGCGGCCATCATCAGGGTCTCGGTGGCGCCGACGCTCGGGCAGTCGAGATGGATGTGCCCACCGGTGAGGCGCTTGCTGCGGCCCGGAACGGAGGCGGTGACCACCCCGTGCTCGATGGTGACCTGGGCGCCGAGGGCCTTGAGCCCCTTCACGTGCTCCACCACGGGACGGCTGCCGATCTGACAGCCCCCGGGCAGGGGCACCTGGGCGGTGCCCATCCGAGCCAGGAGGGGGCCGATGCAGAAGAAGCTGGCCCGCAGGCTGTTCACCAGCTCATAGGGAGGGGCAGCCTGGGTGATGTGCTCGCCGTCGAGGTCGATGCAGTCGCCCTGGCGGGTGACCCGCACACCGAGGGCCGCCAGGATCTCTCCCATGGCGGTGATATCAGTGAGGGGGGGCACGTTGCGGAGCCGAAGGGTGTCGCGGCTGAGCAGACAGGCGGCCATGAGCACCAGGGCCGAATTCTTGGCGCCACTGACGCGCAGCTCACCGGAAAGCTTGAGGCCACCGGAAACCTCAAGGCGAGAGTCGAGGAGCTGGAGGGCCGGTGCCGCGGAGATGGTCATGGCGCCGAGCCTGTCATGAAACGCGAGCGCATATTGACAACTTTTATGCAGATCGTCTACGAGGCCGCCGCCCGAACTGTCTCGCCGGCGCTCCACGGCGGTGGGATGGCTGCGGCGAGCGGCCGTCATCGGCCCGGGCGGCTGGCTTGGAGGCGATGGCCTACACTTGTAAGGTCGCTGCGATTTCCGCAGGGACGTGCGCCCGCGGATGTGGCGGAATTGGTAGACGCGCTAGTTTCAGGTACTAGTGGCAGCAATGTCGTGGGAGTTCAAGTCTCCCCATCCGCA
>JBBASH010000047.1:0-26525 GCA_040399305.1 Cyanobium sp. | reverse complement strand
GGGGCAGCTACGTGGGCCAGCTCGATCAAGCCCGCAACGCTGAGTTACTCAGCAGTGGCTGGGGCTATCGCTACGAGGGAATCGGCTGGTACGTGTAAGCAGGGCGGCAAGCTGGTGCCTGCCCAGCCGGGCACCAGTCGACCAGACCCCGCGATTCCTCACCCATCCATGGAATTCCCCTCGGCCGTTCCACCCGCCGGAGGTCCGCCATCGGAGCGGGCCCAGGCCGTGCTCTGGCTCAAGGATCTGCGGGTTAGCTATCCCGGTGCCGAATGCCCCACCCTTGATGGCCTCGACCTGACCCTCCACCCCGGCGAGCGGCTGGCCCTGGTGGGTCCTTCGGGCTGCGGCAAGAGCACCGTGGCCCGGGCCGTGCTTCAGCTCCTGCCGCCCGGCAGCAGCTGCGAGGGGGAACTGGAACTCACCGGCCAGGATCCCCGCCGCCTCAGCCGCGCCGAGCTGCGCCGTCTCCGCGGTGGGGCCGTGGGCCTGGTGTTCCAGGACCCGATGACCCGCCTGAATCCCCTGCTCACGATCGGCGAACACCTGCGCGACACCCTGGCCGCCCACCACTTCGGCGCAGGGGAGGGGAGCCGCCAGCGGCAGCGGGCCCGGGAGCTGCTGGAGCGGGTGGGCATCGATCCCTCCCGCTACGGCAGCTATCCCCACGAATTCAGCGGCGGCATGCGCCAGCGCCTGGCGATCGCCCTGGCCCTGGCCCTCAGCCCCCCCCTAGTGATCGCCGATGAACCCACCACCAGCCTGGATGTGGCAGTGGCGGGCCAGGTGATGGCCGAGCTGGCCGGCCTGTGCGAGGAATCCGGCAGCGCCCTGCTGCTGATCAGCCACGACCTCGCCATGGCCGGCCGCTGGTGCGAGCGAATCGCCGTGCTTGATGGCGGCCGGCTGGTGGAGGAGGCCCCCAGCCACACCCTGCTCACCGCTCCCCGTTCGCCCCTGGCCCAGCGGCTGGTGGGGGCGGCCCGTCTGCGGGAGGGGGGCGTGGCCGAAGCGGCGCCGGAGCGACCGCTGCTGTTGGAGATCGACGAACTCCGAAGCTGGCACCCCCTACCCTCGCCGCCCTGGCAGCCGCGTTGGCTCAAGGCGGTGGATGGGGTGAGCCTGAGCCTCCAGGAAGGCGAAACGGTGGGTCTGGTGGGGGCTTCCGGTTGCGGCAAGAGCAGCCTCTGCCGCGCCCTGATGGGGCTGGCCCCGGTGCGGGGGGGATCCGTGCGGCTGGAGGGCCACGACCTGCGGAGCCTGAAGGGCGCCGAGCTGCGCCGGGCTCGCCGCCGCATCCAGATGGTGTTCCAGGATCCGCTGGCCTGCCTCAATCCCCAGATGACCGTGGGGGAGGCGGTGGCCGACCCGCTGCTGATCCATGGACTAGCCAGCCATGCCGAGGCCCGCGAGCGGGCCCGGGCCCAGCTGGCGGCGGTGGGCCTAGAGCCCCCGGAGAGCTTCGAGCGGCGCCTGCCCCGCCAGCTCTCGGGCGGCCAGCAGCAGCGGGTGGCGATCGCCCGCGCCCTGATCCTGGAGCCGAAGCTGCTGCTCTGCGATGAGAGCGTGAGCATGCTCGATGCCGAGGTGCAGACCGACGTGCTCAACCTGCTCAAGGAGCTACAGCGGCGCCTGGGGCTGGGCCTGCTGTTCGTGACCCACGACCTCAACGTGGCCAGCGGCTTCTGCCACCGGGTGATCGTGCTGGAGGGTGGCCGGATCGTGGAGCAGGGCCCCGGCGATCAGCTGTTGCGCCATCCCCGGGCCGCAATCACCCGCACCCTGGTAGAGGCCTGTCCGCGGCTGCCGGCGCTGGTGGGAGGCTGAACGAACCGCCATCAACCCGCCCCTGGCACCCCAGAGGCAGGGGCATCGGAGCCCCGCAGCACCCGCAGCAAGGTGGCGAACCGTTCCGGCAGCGGCGCCTCCAGCACCAGCCGCTCGCCGTTGATCGGGTGGTCGAGGCCGAGCTGGACCGCATGCAGGGCCTGCCCCGGTAGTTCCACCGGCAGATGGCGGCAGCGGCTGTAGGTGGCATCCCCCACGATCGGGTGGCCGATGTGGGCGCAATGCACCCGGATCTGGTGGGTGCGGCCGGTGTCGAGCTTGAAGCGCAGCAGCGAATAGGCGCCGAGCCGCTCGATCAGGCGCCAGTGGGTGCAGGCGTGGCGGCCGGAATCGTCCTGCACCACCGCATATTTCTTGCGGTCGGCCGGATGGCGGCCGATGGCGCCGATGATCGTGCCGGCATCGCCGACCGGGGCGCCGTGGACCACCGCCAGGTACTCGCGCGAGGCGATCCGCTTCTGGATCTGCACCTGGAGCTTCACCAGCGCCTCCTGGCTCTTGGCGATCACGATGCAGCCCGTGGTGTCCTTATCGAGCCGGTGCACGATGCCGGGGCGCATCTCGCCGCCGATGCCGGGCAGGTCCGGGCAGTGGTGCAGCAGGCCATTCACCAGGGTGCCGTCCTTGTTGCCCGGCGCCGGATGCACGGTGAGACCGGCCGATTTGTTGATCACGATCAGATGTTCGTCCTCGAACAGCACATCGAGCGGGATCGGCTGGGCCACCAGATAAGGCAGGGGCTCGGGCGGCGGCATCCAGAGCTGCACCGCATCGCCCTGGCGCAGGGGGGTCTTGGCGCGGCCGGTGATCCCGTTCACCCGCACATAGCCCGCCTCGATGAACTTCTGGATGCGGGCGCGGCTCTGCTCCGGCCGCTGGGCCACCAGCCAGCGATCCAGCCGCATCGGCAGGGGCTTGGGGTAGTGGAGCGTGAGCAGCTCGCCTTCGCCTTCGCCGAATGCCCCCATCAAGGGCGCCCTCCACGGAACCGGCAGTCACTCGGAACTGAAGCAGAGGAAACAGGCACAGGCGGTTCACGCAGACAGGATGCCATTGTGCGCAGCCCCAACGACTTAGCAGCCTAGATTCGACCGCGATTCACTGCGTTCGATCCATGCGCGTCGACCGGCCTAGGACTGCGCGAAACCATAACGGCAATTACCGACCAGAAATTGACGGCCTGAGGGCATTGGCCGTTATCGCTGTGATCATCAATCACTTCGGAGGCAATAAACTTACAAGCGGCTACCTTGGTGTCGACATATTCTTTGTGATCTCGGGATATGTGATCAGCGCATCACTGATGCGGCAGCCAATCGACAATCTCCCCGAGTTGCTCAGCGGCTTCTACGCGAGACGCGTCAAGCGCATCTTGCCAGCATTGATCTTCTTCGTTTCCATAACCTCCATCCTGATATGCCTTGTCAACCCAACAGCAGAAGAATCGCTGAAAACCGGATTTTGGTCGCTCTTTGGAGCCTCCAACTTTTATCTTCTTAACCAATCTACAAATTACTTTGCCGCCTCCACCAAGCTGAATGCCTTTACGCATACCTGGTCGCTTGGAGTTGAAGAACAGTTCTACTTAGTCTATCCAATTATTTTATGGTGGTGCCTCCGAAATCGCCCCTCCTACAAGCCACTCCTGAAAACAATCGCTGCCGGCTTTGTGTTTTTACTTTTTCTATTACTCTCACGCTTCAGCACAGGACATTTATTCGGACTATTTCCAGGCCAGATGGATGGGCTCATCACAGCAGCAACCGTTCTATGGCCCGCCCTGCTGATTCCGATCGTCGCCTGCATTCGAGTGCACAAGTCCGGGATCATCAATGCCATCTTCGTCCTAAGCGTGCTCAGCGCAGCCTCACTGGCAGGCTTCCTCTATTTGTATCCACGCCACCAATCAAGTGCCTACTTTCTGATGGCACCCCGCTTCTGGGAGCTCGGGGCTGGCAGCCTGCTTCTGCTCACCTCCACCACCAAATCCCTCTGGCCTAACCGGCTCAACAAAATCATTTCAATCTCGGCCTTCATTGGCCTTTGCCTTGCTCTTTTTCTTCCCATTGAGCTGGGAAGCATAGCCACAATTACTGTCATCCTGCTCACCTGTATTCTCATCTACAGCCTGGAATCTGGCGGTCCTATCCACTCGCTGCTAACTCATAAATATGTTGTTGCCATCGGCCTGATCTCCTACTCCCTCTACCTATGGCATTGGGGAGTTCTAGCGATCAGCCGCTGGACTATCGGCATTCATGCATGGTCTGTACCCCTGCAGACCGGGGCGATGCTCCTGGCAGCTGCTGGCTCCTATCGCTACGTCGAAACTCCACTGCGTCGAGCGGATTGGGCACCTTCGCGCTCGCAGACCATCGGCATCGGCCTTGGCTTGCTGATAGTCGCGGGGGCTTTCCTGACCTCGCTCGGTCGTTGGGGGAAAGAGTTGGCCCTCGATCGTCGCTTCCCCACAAGCTGGACGTCCAATTTCTTCCAGGCAGCCAGTGAATTCAAACAACAGAGCCTGCTGCACAACACGGTGGACCAGGCCGGCATGCTCTCCACACTCACCCACGACCAAGCCGGCCAAGAACTGTCCAGACCCCGTCTTTACGTCTTTGGAGACTCGCACTCCAATCATTACATTACATCCTTGAAAAAAGCCCTGCCCAACCTAGGGGTTGGGTCCGCATCCATAGGCTGGCAATGCGGCTACATCTCCCCCCTTGACATCAACAGCCAAACCAAACAATGGATGAGCGATTGCGAAAAATACACTCAATTTGTTGATAAATTTTTGATCGAAAACCTGAAACCAGAAGACACAGTCATGCTGGCTCATCGCTGGAAGGAAAAGAAACTAAACAGCCACACCGAATCGACCCTCAACCACCTAGCCAAACTCATCGGGGCCAGGGGCGCGAAGCTATTACTGATTGATGATGTCCCGGAAATCAGCCAGGAGAACCCCTTGCTTTGCAACATTCGACCTTGGCGACCATTCCCCTCCGAAGGATGCTTCCAGAGCAAAGCTGCGGTGGACGCGGACCAGAATCGCTACGATAAAATGGTGGCCCGAATCATCAGAAACAATCCCAATGTGATTTACGCCAAGCTCAGGGATCTTTACTGCGAAGCAGACCGGTGCGGCCCCTATAAGGGCAAACTCATGCTTTATCGCGATACCGATCATCTCACCGAAGCCGCCAGTCGGCTGGGAGCCCAGCGAATCGCCGATACACTCCAACACCAATCTCCGGGCCACATCAGCTCACAAGAGCACGCCGCCCACCTGAACTAGGCAACGGGAGCCGGCCAGAGCTTCTGATCAGCCAGAGCCTCCGATCACACAGATGTGGCCCGCCGCAACGGCTTAACCCTTCACCGATCACCTGCCGAGGGGATTCCACCCATGCGCAAGCCATTCACCCCGGAGCAAAAGCAGCGCATCCGCAGGCGCCATCGCGGTTACGCCTACCTGCTGGCCGTGGTGGCCATGGCGGTGCTGGTGCAGCCCCTGGCCCTGAACTGGCCACTGCTGACCTCACTCAATTCCATCATCATGGCCATGGTGATGATGCTTTTCCTCACTCGAAACTCAGCCCTGCGTGCTCACAAACGCTGGCTCTATGGGCTGGGCACGAGCGCAATCAGCTTCGAAGTGATCTGGCTGGCCTGCATGGTGCAGGTTCCTGCCCTGGCCAAGCATCTCACCCTCATCCACCTCCTGCTCTGGGCGCTCTTCATCGGTGTGTTCATCGTGCGCAAGGTGCGCAGCCTGATGATCGAACCGTATGTCACGGTCTACGTGCTGATGGGGGCCTGCTCCGGCTATTTGCTGATCGGCTACGCGGGCGGCTTCCTGCTCCACAGTCTGATGATCTGGCATCCCGCAGCCATAGACACGGCCTATCTGCCGGCGGGCATCGACCCCATCGCCCAACCCCTGAAGGTGTTCCCGGCCATGGTGAGCGCTTCCTTGGAGGCGCTCACCACCCTCAGCAATGGCGTTAGCCGCCCAGGCGATCTGGGCAGCCGGGTCTGCTGCCTGACGATCGCGATCCTCGGGCAGCTCTATGTGGCCATGCTGATCGGCCTGATCCTGGGACGCTTCAACCAGACCATGCGGCGCTGAACACCGTGCCCACCTGCCCTCCCACTGATGCCGAGCATCCCTGAGCCCATGACCATGAATGCCGCCGCCGCTCTCTCCCCCGCCGCGGCCCTGCGGGAGCGGCTCACCCATGGGAAGGGCCGGCTGCTGGTGATCATCGCCACCACCCTGGTGTGGGTCATGGATGCCCTGCTGGTGCACCGGATCGAGGCCCACCACAAGGTGGCCTACAGCTTCAATCCCCTGCTGAGCACCCTGGAACGAATCAGCACCCTGGCCTTCATCATCGTGACCGTGGGCCTGACAATCTCGCTCTACCGATCCCGGCACCAGCACCTGTTCATCTGGTCGCTCACCTATCTGGTGATCTCAATGGTGCAGGTGGTGGCCAATGTGATGTCGATGGTGATGACATCCAGCGCCGTGAAAGGGGGCGGACTGGCCAATCTGTGGGACGTAGCGGCGGTGTACATGGAAAGCGTGATCGTGTTCATGTTCATCTATATCTTTCTTGATGTCGTCACACCGGGCGGAGCCTTCGTGTGGCCCAGCCGTGATGGCGAAGCCCCGCCAGTGCCCCACCTGATTGATTACCTATTCATCTCGCTCAACGTGAACTCCACCTATGGACCCACCAGCGAGGTGCCGATCTCAAGACCCGCCAAGTTGTTCATGGCCCTCCAGGTGCTGCTCGCGATCCTGATGCTCACGGTGCTGATCGCCCGGGCGGTGAGCGCCTGAAGCGAGGGCGGCGGGCAGCTCCAGGGCGATCGGCCCCAACAGGGAACGCCGGAAATCATCGAGCACTCGCTGGGCCATCCGCAGCGTGTCGCCGCTGGTGTGCCGGGCCGCCGCCGCCGCCAACCAGGCATGGGCATCGGGTGAGGCTGGCATCGCCGCAGCCGGAGACGGCATCAACAGCGAAGACTCCTGGGGGGGCAGGCCACCCTCGGCTGCAACGGCGGCGGCCCCGACGGCATCCGGCAACGGGGTGAGGGCCATGCCGTAGCGCCGCTCCAGCAGCCGGGTCTCGACCCCGGCGGCATCCAGAGGCTCCAGGGCCACCAGCAACCGGATGAAGGCCAGAGCCACCGCCTCGGTGTCGTAGGCGGCCTGGCCGATGTCGTCACAGAGGGCCAGGCGCAGAGCGGCCTGCTGGTTGTCGAGCCGGGGGGGGAGCACCCCGGGGGCATCGAGCAGGTCGAGGTCCTGCCCCAGCCGCACCCAGCGCAGGCTGCGGGTGACGCCGGCCTTGCGGGCGCTCTCCACCACCTTCTGGCGCACCAGGCGGTTGATCAGCGCCGACTTGCCCACATTCGGGAAACCAAGCATCAGGGCCCGCACCGGCCGGGGTTTCATGCCCCGGCCCCGGCGGCGGGCATTGAGGGCCTCACCGGCCCGGATCGCCGCCTGCTGCAGCTGCTTCACCCCCGTGCCGGCCTTGGCATCGCACCACCAAGGGGTCTGACCCTGGCTCCGGAACCAGGCGTCCCAGGCCTGGCGGGCGGCGGGCGTCACCATGTCGCGCCGGTTGAGCACCAGCAGGTGGGGCTTGGTGCCGATCCAGCGGCGCAGGCGGGGGTGGCCGGTGGCCAGCGGAATGCGGGCATCCCGCACCTCGATCACCAGGTCGACCTTGGCGAGGTTCTCAGCGAGGGCCTTCTCGGCCTTGGCGATATGCCCCGGATACCACTGAATCGCCGGTGCGGCGCTGCTCAGGGTCCCGGCCGCCTGCACCCTGGCCTCACCCTCCTGGCGGGCCCGCAATGCCGCGGTGGGATCGCCTGCATCGTCAGGCCGAGGCAGCGGCAGGCCCTCCAGGTCGGGCCGGGGCAGTGGCATGCCCTCCGGATCCCCCAGCGGGTCCGCCATCAGGGCACCACCAGAACCGGACAGGGAGCCAGCTGGATCACCCGGGCCGCCGTGCTGGGCTCGCTGCTCTCGAGGCTGATGCCCCGGGTGCCCATCACGATCACATCGGCATTGATCTCATCGGCCACATCGCCGATCACGAAGGCGGGCTTGCCCTCCCGCTCGAGCATCTCGCAAGGCACGCCCGCCTGCTCGAAGCTGGCTCGCGCCTGCTCCAGCAGCTTGGCCACGGCCGCAGCGTCGTGCATGGCGCCCTCCTCGGCCTCCACCACCGACAGCACCACCAAGCGGCTGCCGTGGGTCTTGGCCAGCTCCAGGGCCACCGCCGCCGTTTCCATCGTCTGGCGGCTCTGGTCGATCGGGAACAGAACGGTCTCGAACATGGCGGGCACGGCGGCCCCCACGTCCTAGCAACGGCCCGGTCCGCGGGCGCGAGCTCCGGCGGAGGGATCGGACCCTCTGGGGGCTATTCTCTGCGCGCCTTTCCCTTACCCGTATCCATGGCGAAGCGATCCCTGGCCAGCCTCAGCGCCGATGAACTCCGCGGCAAGCGCGTTCTGGTGAGGGTCGACTTCAACGTGCCCCTCGATGACGCCGGCGCCATCACCGACGACACCCGCATCCGCGCCGCCCTGCCCACCATCACCGACCTCAGCGGCAAGGGGGCCCGGGTGCTGCTGGCGGCCCACTTCGGCCGGCCCAAGGGCCAGGTAAATGAATCGATGCGCCTCACCGCCGTGGCGGCCCGCCTCAGTGAGCTGCTGGGCAGCCCCGTGGTCAAGACCGACAGCTGCATCGGCCCCGACGCCGAGGCCAAGGTGGCGGCCCTGGCCGATGGCGGTGTGGTGCTGCTGGAGAACGTGCGCTTCTTCGCCGAGGAGGAAAAGAACGATCCCGCCTTCGCCGAGAAGCTGGCGGCCCTGGCCGATGTGTACGTGAACGACGCCTTCGGCGCCGCCCACCGGGCCCACGCCTCCACCGAGGGGGTGACCAAATTCCTGCGCCCCAGCGTGGCCGGCTACCTGATGGAGAAGGAACTCCAGTACCTGCAGGGCGCCATCGATGAACCGAAGCGTCCCCTGGCGGCGATCGTGGGCGGCTCCAAGGTGAGCAGCAAGATCGGCGTGCTCGAGGCCCTGATCGACAAGTGCGACAAGATCCTCGTGGGCGGCGGCATGATCTTCACCTTCTACAAGGCCCGTGGCCTGGCGGTGGGCAAGAGCCTGGTGGAGGAAGACAAGCTCGATCTGGCCCGCGAACTCGAAGCCAAAGCGGCCGCCAAAGGGGTGCAATTCCTGCTGCCCACCGATGTGGTGCTGGCCGATAACTTCGCCCCCGATGCCAACAGCCAGATCGCCAAGGTGGAAAACATCCCCGACGGCTGGATGGGCCTCGACATCGGCCCCGATTCGGTGAAGGTGTTCCAGGACGCTCTAGCCGACTGCAAGACCGTGATCTGGAACGGCCCGATGGGCGTGTTCGAGTTCGAGGCGTTCGCCGCCGGCACCAACGCCATCGCCACCACCCTGGCCGACCTGAGCGCCAAGGGCTGCACCACAATCATCGGTGGCGGTGACTCCGTGGCCGCCGTGGAGAAGGCCGGCCTGGCCGACCGCATGAGCCACATCTCAACCGGCGGCGGCGCCAGCCTGGAGCTACTGGAAGGCAAGGTGCTGCCCGGCGTGGCGGCGCTGGATGAGGCCTGATCGGGCCCCGGACCTCACCGGGCTAAGCCGCGGTGCCGGGGGAGGACTCAGGCGCCGCGGCCATAGGCCACCACGCAGGCGGCATTGAGCACGTGCACCCCAAGGCCACTCGCCGGCCGCCCGTTGAGCAGGCCGAGCTGGCATTCACCCACCCCCCGCTGCACCACTCCTGCATTGCTGAACGAGAAGGTGATGCGGCCATTAGGCAGGGCTTCCACGGAGGCGTAGTTGAGCCAGCTGCTGGTGCCTGGCACCTCAATCGCAGGCTGCCGCTGGGCCAGGGCACCATTCACGGCCTCGGTGATGGCCGCGCCCGAAGCGAGCCCCTCCACCGACCAGGTGGCTGGCGTGGCGCGATACCAGCCCCAGGGCCAGGGCCGGCCCACCCAGTAACTGCCGAGCAACCAGGCGGGATGCAGCTCCGCAAAGCCATAGGCCGCAGCAGGAGCGCGGGGAATGCCGGGCACAACCCGAGAGCGGGCTTCGCCCGGCTGGGCGGCTAGGAGGGCAAGCAACGCCACAGCTGGCCAGCGGGTCATCCACGCCCTGAGGGCCCTTGGGTTGGCCGAACTCAGCATGGGAACAGGGGTCCTGAGAGTGGTCTGGAACGAGGCGCCGATTTTGCCAGACGAGCGCTTCCTGCGCTCCCGCGGCCAGCAGGGGGTTCAACCAACGCCCCCCTACTGCTGAAGCTGGCTCCAGATCCCTTGATGGACGGATCGAGCGGAATGCCGCTCTCGTCCTCCACAGGCGGGTACCACCCTGAAGGGCCCGACCACTCCCGCAGCAAAACACCGCAGAATGCAATTCATGCCACGCGTCGGCACCTCCCTTCCCTATCGCACCCTGTCCATGTCGCTCTTCAAGGGCCTGATTCCCGCTGCCCTGCTGGGCTCGGCCACGCTGTTGATGGCAACACCGGCTCGGGCCGTTGTGTACTGCAACAGCGTGGGGCTGCCCCACGGCTGTGTGGTGCGCCGGCCCGTTGCCGCTCCTGGGGCGGCGGTGGTGGGCCCGGTGGTGAACCCCTCCCCGGGGGTGGGTTACGGCGCCCCTGGGGTGGGGGTGCGGCCCGCGGCAGGCCCCGGTGTCGGCCCCAACCTCGGCGGCCCGGTGAACCGCGTGGGGCTGCGTTGATCTCGAACCCCATGCACCGTTCTACCCACCGACGTTTTGCCCTCCACTTGGCTTTGAGCCTCAGCGCCGCCCTCGCCCCGGGCCTGCTGGGCACTCCTGCCCGTGCCGCCATGACCCTCGACCAGGCCTGCGCCAAATTCGGTGGCAAGGTCAACGACGCCGTGGCCAGCGGGGATCTGGGCAAGGCCCGCAAGATCTATGCCGAAGGCAGCAAGCGGGTGGCCAGTCACTTCAAGGGTGCGACCTGCCCCAACGTGAAGGCGCCCTGAGGACAGCCAGCTCGCCAGCCCGGGCCCACGGCGGCACCTAGACGAACCCGACTCCGTGATGGGGGCTGGCTCGCAGGGCAAAGCTTTTCAGCCACAGCTGATAGCCTCACCTTGGCCGAAATGCTGAACGTGGCCTCGGCAAAGCTCAGGCCAACGTGCTCAAGTCGCACCAGGCGCAGATGCCAATGCGACCGTTACACCCCAGCAGGGCCCCTCTCCCACTTCGCTCTGCGGCCTTGCACCTGCGATCGCTGATTCCCCGGTCCCTGGCTGCCCATCTCCAGGCCATTGGCTTCCGACCAGGTGCGAGCACACTCGGACTGGCCCTGCTGGCCGGCTGCAGCATCGGCATGAATCTTCAGCCGGCCCGGGCGATTGAGGTGCTGAAGCTGCGGCTCCCCCTCTTGGACGACACCCTCTCAGCCCGGGTTTCGGAACTGGCCAGCCCTGATGCCCTCTGGGCCGGCAACAGCGACCTGGCCGAATTGAACCGGGCCACCGATGGCAACTTCGCTGGGGCCATCGAGGATCTGGTGAACTATCCGCTGCCCGATCAGAACTACCAGAGCAGTCCGATGGTGCAGCAGGTGGAGGTGCTGCTCAAGCAACTGATCGAGGTGGATCCCGGCCAGCGGGGCCTCGTGGATCCCGAACCGGTCCGTACAGCCCTGATCCGGCTGAAGGCCTCAGGTCAGAAGCCCACCCTGCTGCACCTGCTGCGGGAGATTCCGGGCCGCCAGGTCACCATCCGGCTGGATCGGGCCGTGCCCTTCCTACGGCGGATCGAACGCCATCAGCGCGAGCTGGATCGGTTGGTGCTCACCTATCCGAAGCTGCCACCAGCAAGCCACGCCGCCCTGGGACGGGGCCCATTCCCGATCCAGACCAGGGTGAGCACGATTCCGGAGCCCTATACCCACGAGCAGTTGGAGGTCACCGTGGTGCGGCCCACCGGGACCCCCACCCTGCCGCCGGTGGTGATCTCCCACGGGCTTTGGGATTCTCCCGCCAGCTTCCTCGGCTGGGCCCAGCACCTGGCCAGCCACGGGGCACCGGTGTTCCTGCCCAGGCACCCCGGCAGCGACATCAGCCAACAGGCCGACATGCTGGCGGGCAAGGCCTCGCCACCGGATCCCAAGGAATTCCTGCGCCGTCCCTACGACGTGCGGGCCCTGCTTGATGCCCTCGATGCCGGCAGCCTCCCGGGAGGCGAAGGGGTGCGGGCCCGCGACGTGACCTTCATCGGGCATTCCTGGGGCGGCACCACCGCGCTGCAACTGGCCGGCGCCCGCAGCCTGCCCACCGCTCTCTGGAAGGACTGCGCCAGCGCCACCAGCCCCCTCCGCAACATCAGCTGGGTGCTGCAGTGCAGTTTTCTGCATGCCGCCACCGAGTCCTCCCTGGCCGATCCCCGCATCGTGCGGGTGGCGGCGGTGAGTCCACCCCAGGGTCTGGTGTTCGCCGCTGGACTGATGGATCTGAAGGTGCCGGTGCTGCTGGTGAGTGGCAGCCGCGATTTTGTGGTACCCACCCGGCCCGAGGCCCTGCTCCCCTACGGGGCCTACCCGCGAGGCCGCAATGAACTGGTGGTGGTGGAAGGGGGCACCCACTTCAACCTGCCCGCCGACGCCAGCAGCAATGGGGGCCCGCTGCGGGCACTCCTGCTGCGCTGGGCCCGGGGTCGGGAGATCACCGCCACCAGCGGACTGAGCGATCCGCAGAACCTGCCGATGCGGCTGATCCCGCTGGCCGCGTCCCAGCAGTAGTGATCAGGAGGGCTGGATCGTCAACCACGACGAACTGGATGGATCTGGCGGATCGGCTGAACCAGCCCTGGTGAGCTGAACCAGTCGGAGCCTGAGCCCCCGGCCGATAGGACCAGTGGGCTCAGCACGGGAAGCGACTCAACGCAGCGGCAGGGGCTGCTTCGGCTGACCGGGATGATCCCAGCCGTAGCCGCCGCCAGCTGGCCGGGGGGAGGTGCCGCCCTTGCGCTGGCTCCAATCCGGAACCGGAATGCCGTTGCGCACGAACACCTGGCGCAGGGCATCGCGATGCTGCTGGCGCTGGTTCTGCAGCGCATCACGCTCCTGGCGCATGCAGGTGCGCAGGCCATCGCCATTGGTGGCGGCGTTGATGCAGCGCTCCCCCTGCTGGAGGATGGCGATGCGAGCCCGGTGGTCCTGGGCGGCCAGGGCGCGGGTTTCGGGGAACACCTTCTGCCGCTGGGCCTCGGTGAGCCGGGGGCCTTCGCCCTTGGGCTTCAAAGGAGCACTGGTCTGAGCCTGAACGGCGGTTCCCAGCCCCAGCACCAGGGCTGCGGCGATCAGGGGGCGTTGCCAGGGAGAGATGCGTGGCATGGAAGGGAGGCGTGAGGGCCTGGAGTCCTCGTCATGGTGGGCAACAGATGCCCTCGTTCTGTGACCAGAGCCGGAGCCATCTGTGACTGGATGTGACCGGCGACTGGATGTGACCGGCAGCCCGTGCAGCGTCAGTCGCCCAGCTTCGGAAGAGGCTGGCCCGGATCCGGGGACGCCAGGGAGCGGCCCGTGAGTGCCACCCCGAATCCCCCCCCACCCTCCAGCCGGCGCAGAACGCCGCCATGCAGGCGGGCGATGCGGTCAGCGATGGCCAATCCCAGCCCGCAATGGCCCTGACCACCCCGGGCGACATCCAGCCGCTGAAAGGGCTCCAGGGCGATCGGCCAGGCCGCCGCGGAGATGCCGGCCCCCCGATCCCACACCTCGATCACGAAACCGTGCGGATTCGGTTCGGCGGCGCGCACCACCAGCCGCAGCGGTGGCGTCCCGTACTGGAGGGCATTCTCCAACAGGTTGCCCACCGCCCGAGCCAGGGCCGTGGGCCGCACCCGGCGCTCCAGGGGCTGCAGATCGAGCACCAGGGGCACATCCCCCACCAGGGCAGCGACCTCGGCCAACAGGCCATGGAGGGGCACGAGCACCGCCGGCTCGGCCTGCTCCGCCCCGGCGAAGAGCAGGAACTGTCGGGTGATTCGCTCGAGGGCGTTCAGGTCGGCCTCGCTGCGGTGGCGATCCAGCTCCGTCAGACCATGGGCGGAGGCGGCCAGATCGAGGCGCAACCGCAGGCGGGTGATCGGGGAGCGCAGATCATGGGCAATGCCGGCCAGCATGGTGGCGCGTTCACGCCCGCTCCGCTCCAACCGCTCCACCATCCCATTGAAGCGGGCGGTGAGGCTGCGCACCGCCGCACTGCCCCCGGCCGGCAGGGGGAGGGTGCCGGGCTGGTCGAAACGCACCTCAGCCAGGGCCTGCTCCAGCCGCCTCAGGGGACGTTGCACCTCCAGGGCGAGATACAGCAGACCGGCACCCAGGCCACCGCTCCCCAGGGCCAGCCCCAGCAGCAGCGGATCGGGAGGCCAACCCGGCAGCGGCGGCAAGGGGGCAAACAGCCACACGGTCTCGAGGGGAGCGGCATCCGGTGGGGCACCTTCGCTCGGGGAAGCCATCCGCACCCACACGCCGCGGGGGGCCTGGAGTGACGGCCGCACCAGCGGGCATGGGCTGAGGCGGAGGCAGAGCCGGCGCTGCAGATCGAGCGCCTGGCGGCGCAGCAAGAGATCGGGCGCACCGGGGGAGAACAGCGCCCCCTCCGGGTCTGTCGTGGAGGCCATCGGCTCGGGCACGGAGCCCACCGCCAGCCGCAGGCCGCCGATTTCCGCCAGGGCGGCGGGGGTGAAGCGCTCCAGGGCCACCTCCGCCAGCAGCACCTTGGAGGCCACATCCGCCCCCAGCTGCTGCTGGCGCTGCTCCACCAAGCGTCGGCCCACCAGCAGCTGGAGCAGCGCCAGCAGCAGGGCGCCCAGACCCAGGGCGATCAGCCCGTAGGCCAGGGCCCGGGCGGCCGCGTGAACACCGGGTCGGACGGAGCCCAAGGACTCAGCCACGGCGGGGTTCGCCATCGGGAACGAACACGTAGCCGTAGCCCCACACGGTCTGCACATAGCGGGGGCGGCCGGGATCGGGTTCGATCAACCGCCGCAGCCGCGACACCTGCACATCCATGCTGCGGCCGTCGGTCTCGCTGTCGGGCCCGCGGGCCAGCTCGATCAGCCGCTCCCGTGACAGGGGCCGGTGGGGATGGGCCGCAAAAGCCTCCAGCAGGGCATATTCGCCGCCGGTGATCGCCACCGGCAGCCCGGCCCGCTCCAGGCGGCGACCCACCGGATCGAGCCGGCAGTCGCCGAAGACAATCGGCTCAGCGCCGGGGCGGGGCGATCCGGGCGGCGTGGGCTGGCGGCGGCGCAGCACCGCCTCGATCCGGGCGGTGAGCTCGCGGGGCAGAAACGGCTTGGCCAGGTAGTCATCGGCGCCCTGCTCCAGCCCGATGATGCGATCCACACCATCAGCGCGGGCGGAGAGCAACAGCACCGGCAGGTCGTCGCCATCGTCGCGCAGGCGCCGCAACAGGGTGAGGCCGTCGCTGCCCGGAAGCATCAGGTCGAGCACCAGCAGGTCGGGCCGCTCTCCGCCCAAGTGCCCCTCAAGGCGAGCCCTCAGCTGCTCGCCATCGGCGAGGGCGCGCACGGTGTAGCCCTGTTCCGTGAGATAGCCCGCGAGCATGCTGCGCAGCTCGGCATCATCATCGACAACCCAGATGCGTCGGGGGTGGGCCATGGGGGCCTGGGGGGTGATCAGGGATCGAGGGCCCGCCGATCCGCCACCACACGCACCCGCTTGGTGGCGCTCACCACCCCCTGGGGATGGACCAGCAGCACCGCCCAGGTCTGGGATCCGGGGGTCTGGGGCGCCCGCACCGTCTTGAAGATCCCGCCGCCGCCGAGGGCACCAAGCTCAAGCGGGGGGCTTTCCATCGCTGCCACCTGCTGGAGCGAGACCGCGGCGATCCCGCCCGCCACCAGGGAGCCATTGAGGGGCTCATCCACGATCAGATCCACGTCGTAGCTCTGGCCGGTGAGCACCGCGTCGGGAATCTGCAGCAGCACCGGAATAGCCTTCTCACCACTGCGCAGCAGGGACGACTCGGCCAAGAGGGTCTGGCCGGCGAGATGGCTGCCGTCGCTCTGGAGCACCAGGGTCTGCTGGGCATCGAGGCGGTAGGTGCTGCCCGCCTGCACGCGGGTGCCGCTCACCTGCAGATTCACGGTGCTCCGTCCATCGCGGAGGGGTGTGCCGGCTCGCACCCGCCAGGTGGCATCCGGGAACTGCTGCCGCAACAGCTGACGGCGTTGACGCAGCTGCATGGGATCCAGGCCCGGGCCGGGCTTGAGCAGGGCAACGAGGGCAGCGTCATCCCGGGCATTGAGGGCGCTCTCCAGGGCCTGGAGCAACACGGGGGAAGGGGCCGGAATCCCCTGGGCCACCGCTCCGGGGGGAAGGATGGGGCTGGCGGCCTGGGGCATCGCCGCCTCGGCCGGGACAGCAAGGGCCAGAATCGGAACCCCGAGACCGGCCATCAGTCCAGCCAGCAGCAGGGCGGAACGGGAGCGGGACGGCAGGCGACAGGGCATCGGAACGGGAGGGGGAAGGGTACGGAACCGGAACGGAGCCGCAGGGCGGCCCCGGGGTAGCCGGATCGGGGCTGGTGCTGCCTTTTAAGTTAGGCGCGCCTGGCGCCGCCACCATGCCCACGCTCCTGATCGCCGCCAGCGGCACGGGTGGCCACCTCTTCCCTGCCCTGGCCGTGGCCGATGCCCTGCCCCCGGACTGGCGGGTGCTGTGGGTGGGGGTGCCGGACCGGCTCGAAACCCAGCTGGTGCCGAGCCGCTACCCGCTCCACACGGTGCGGGCCGGGGGGCTGCAGGGGAAGGGACTGCGCAAGCTCACCAACCTCGGCCAGCTGATCCTCGCCGCCCGGCCGATCCGCCGGCTGATCCGGCGCGAGAAGGTGAACGCCGTGTTTAGTAGCGGCGGCTACATCGCGGCTCCGGCCATCCTGGCGGCCCGCTGGTGCGGCGTGCCCGTGGTGCTGCACGAAAGCAACGCGGTGCCGGGCAAGGTGACCCGGCTGCTGGGGCGTCTCTGCAACCATGTAGCGGTGGGGCTGCCGGAGGCCGCCAAGCGGCTGCCCCAGTGCCACCCGATGGTGACCGGCACCCCCGTGCGCCAAGCCTTCCTGGAGCCCGCGCCCCTGCCGGCCTGGGTGCCGGCGTGTGATGGGCCCCTGGTGCTGGTGATGGGGGGCAGCCAGGGGGCCGTGGGCCTCAACCGCATGGTGCGCCCCCTCATCCCGGAGCTGGCCGCCGCCGGCTGCCGGGTGGTGCATCTCACCGGCAGCAACGACCCCGAGGCCGGCCGCTTCAACCTCGCCGGTGTGGTGGAACGCCCGTTCAGCGATGAGCTGCCGGGCCTGCTCCAGCACGCCGACCTGGCGATCAGCCGCGCCGGCGCCGGCAGCCTCAGCGAACTGGCGGTGGCCGGCACCCCCACGATCCTGGTGCCCTACCCGGCCGCCGCCGACCGCCACCAGGATGCCAACGCCGCCGCCGCCGCGGCCCAGGGGGCCGCCGTGATCGTGTGGCAGCACGATCCCGGGGAGCCGGCCCTGGCCCAGGCGGTCTGGCGTCTGCTGGGACCGCGGCTGCGCCACGCGGATCCGAGCGCCGATCCGCTGGTGGAGCTGCAGCAGGGCATGGAACGGCTGGCCGTTCGCGACGCCGACCGCCGCCTGGCCAAGCTCATCGAGGCGCTGGTGAAGGGACCGGGAAGCCTTCCCGCCGCAAGGCCCTGAGCAGCCGGCGGTTGCCGGCGCCATCCAGCAGAGCGATCCGCAGCCAGCCCTCCCCCAGGCCCTCAAATGAACGGCAATCCCGCACCAGGATCCGGTGGCGCTCCTGCAGGGCCAGCCGGAGCGGCTCCAGCGACAGCGGCTGGCCACCCAGCTCCCCCCTCACCAGCAGGAAGTTGGTGGCTGAGGGGAGCGGCACCAGGCCACCCACCGCCGCGAGCTGCTCGGCCAGCCAGGGCCCCTCCGCCGCCACCCAGCCCTGCACGCGCGCCAACCAGCGCTCCAGGGCGGGGCCATCGCCCAGCAGCACCTCCCCCGCCAGGGCCGCCAGGCCATTCACGGGCCAGGGGTCGCGCCAGCGGGCCCAGCGGGCCAGCCGCACCGGATCGGCCAGGGCGTAGCCGAGCCGCAGGCCGGCGATGGCGAACAGCTTGGTGAGGCTGCGGATCACCACGAGGTTGGGGTGGTCGGCCAGGAGCGGCACCAGCGACTGGGCCTCCCCCCCCGGCACCAGGGGGAGGAAGGCCTCATCGGCGATCACCAGAGCGAACCGCTCCAGCAGGGGTTCCAAGGAGGTGCGGCTCCAGAGCTGGCCGGTTGGGTTGTGGGGGTTGGTGATCCAGAGGGTGCCGGCCAACCCGGCACTGGCATCGGCGCTGAGGGGGAAGGGCTGGGGGAAGGCGCCATCCCAGTGCAGCGGCAGAGGCAGCGGCCGCCAGATACCGCCCCAGCAGGCCAGGGCGCGGCGGTAGTCCGCAAAGCCGGGGGTGGGCAGAAGGCTCACACCAGCGGCGGCGGCATCGCGGGCCGCCCAGGTGAACAGCTCGGCGGCGCCATTACCCGGCAGCACGGCGCTGGGCTCCAGCCCGTGGTGGGCGGCGATCACCTGCCGCAGGGCGCCGTAGTCGCGGTCGGGGTAATCGCGCAGCCGGGGGGCGGCCACCGGAAGGGCGCCGGGAACCCCGAGCGCCGCCAGGCCGGAGAGCAGGGGCGATAGGGCGCTGAGCGGGCCCGGCAGAGCGCCTGCGCCACCCAACGCCCGCCGCATCGCCCGCCTCAGGCTGGCGGGCGGACCGAAGGGAACGAGCGAGGCGCTGGACTCGAGCAGCTGTTCCGGCCGGCAGCCCAGCCGCCGGGCGATGGCGATGCGGTTGCCGCCGTGGGGGTCGGCGGCCGGGGGCCCGGCCATCGGCGGCGAGGTCGGCAGGGGGCCCCAGAGCTACCACGGGTCGCCCCGGAGCCGTGGATCGGTCAATCTGGTGGGAATCGCAAAACCGCTCCGTTGTCGTCTCCGAGCCTGCAGCCGGTGATCCACGGCATCGGCCGGGTGCTGCTGGGCAAGGAACGCCAGGTGCGCCTGGCCCTGGCCTGCCTGCTGGCCCGGGGCCACCTGCTGATCGAGGACCTGCCCGGGGTGGGCAAAACCACGCTGGCCGAAGCCCTGGCCCGCAGCTTCGGGCTGGAGTTCAAGCGGGTGAGTTTCACCAGCGACCTGCTGCCCGCCGACCTCACGGGCCTCAACGTGTTTGACCAGACCAACCTCCAGTTCCACTTCCAGCCCGGACCGCTGTTCAGTCAGGTGCTGCTGGCCGATGAGATCAACCGCGCCAGCCCCCGCACCCAGAGCGCCCTGCTCGAGGCGATGGCGGCGGGGCGGGTGAGCGTGGATGGCACCAGCCACCCCCTGCCGCGGCCCTTCCTGGTGATCGCCACCCAGAACGGCCTCGACCAGGGGGGCACCAGCCCCCTGCCGGAATCCCAGCTCGACCGCTTCCTGATGCGCCTGAGCCTGGGATTTCCAGAGCGTCAGGCGGAGCGGGCCCTGCTGGAGGGGAGGGGTGAGCCGCCCGAAGCGGTCGGCTCCAGCCTGGGTCCGGCCGACCTGCTGGCCCTCCAGGACCAGGCGGAGCGGCAGCACTGCAGTCCAGCGCTACTCGAATACGTGCTCGACCTGCTGGAGCGGAGCCGGATCCCCCAGGGCGATGGCCTGCCGCTGTCACCCCGGGCCGGGCTGGCCCTGGTGGCCGCCGCCCGGGCCTGGTCGTTGCTGGAGGGCCGCGACCACGTGATTCCCGACGATGTGCAGGCGGTGCTGGAGCCGGTGTGTGAACACCGGCTCGATGGGGGGCGCGGCCTGGGCCTGGCGAGGCAGGCTGGAGCGGGCCCTTACAGCCGCTCCCTGCGGGAAGGCATCCAGCTTCTGCGTTGAAACCGGCGCCCTGAGGACGGTTCGCTCGATGAACTTCGGAAAGACCCAGCTGGACGACCCCCTGACCCTGGGGATGCGCAACCTTTACATCGTGCCCACCCGCTTCGGGCTGCTCTGGCTGGCGGGCATCGGCCTGCTGCAGGTGGTGGCGATCCAGCTGGAGAGCAATGGGCCCCTGTTGCTGAGCTTCCTGATGCTCGGCCTGTTTCTACTCACCCTCCACCTCACCCACTTCAACCTGCAGGGGCTGGAGGTGCGGAGCGGCGAACCGGCCGCGGGATTCGCGGGCGACACCCTGGCCTATCCGCTGCGCCTGCGCTGCCGGGGTCGCTGCGAGGGCCTGCGGCTGCGGCTCGGCCCCGGCGAACCAGACCAGGCCCGCAGCCTGGCCCCAGGTGAGCACCTGCTCACCCTGCCCTGGATCCCGCCGGAGCGGGGCAAGGTGCGACCCGGGAAGCTGCGGCTGCTCACCACCGCACCGCTGGGGCTGTTCGTGTGCTGGAGCCGCTGGGCTCCCCCCGTGCCCCAGCTGGTGATCCCGGCCCCCCGGCGGGGGCCGGTGGGCCAGGCCCCCGCCCACGCCGAGCCGGAGGAGGGTGCCCGAGCGAGCTCCCAGGGGGAGAGTGGGGGAGACCTCTGGCACGATCTCCATCCGCACCGCCCCGAGGATGGCGCCGGGCGGCTGGCCTGGAAGCTGCTGGCCCAGGGCCGGGGAGCCCATGCCAAGCGCTTCGTGGCACCGCTGGCGGAGGCCCCCCTGCTCACCCCGGCTACGGGGATCCCCCTGGAGCGGGCTCTGGAACACCTCAGCGCGGCGATCCTGCGCCTGCATGGGGAGGGAGCCAGCTACGGGCTAGTGCTAGGGCCCACCACCATCCCGCCGGGCCGGGGGCCCGGCCATCGGGACCGGTGCCTGGAGGCCCTGGCCCTTGCGCCCCGGTCGCTGTGATGAACCGCCCCCCCTCCGCCGCAACCCGCATCCGCCAGCGGCGCCCAGCGGCAGCACCCGAATCCACCAGCCCCGAAGCGCGTCGGCTGCAATGGCTCACCGAGGCGCTCCTGATCGTGGGCCTGCTGGGGCTCCAGCCCTCCCTGTTGCTCAGCTGGGTGGCGATCGGTCTCACGGTGCTGGCGGGCCTCAAGCTGCTCGAGGCGAAACGCCTGGCGGAGCGGCGGCTGGTGGGCCTGCTGCAACTCGTGTGCGCCGGGGTTCAGGGGGCGCTGCAAGCCGATCTGGGGGCCAGCCTGCTCCAGGGGGTGGCGGTGTTCCTAGCGCTGGCCGGCCTGCTGGCCCTGGAGGCGGGCCAGGGACCCGACTGGCGGTTGCTGCTGCGCCGCAGCCTGCAGGTGCTGGTGGGTGCCCTGCCGGTGGCCCTGGCCCTGTTCGTGCTGATGCCCCGGCTGGCCCCCTTCGCCCCCCTCAACGACCTCGGCAAGGGCGGAGCCCGGATGGGCCTGAGCGAAAGCCTCGCTCCAGGCAGCATTGCGAGCCTGGCCGCCAATAGGGAACCCGCGGCCCGGGTGAGCTTCGAAGGGGATCAGCCACCGGAAACGCCCGCTCGCTACTGGCGGGTGCTCGTGCACGACCGCTTCGATGGGGAGAGCTGGCAGTCCAGCCCCACCCGGCCCCAGGCCGGCCCTGAGACAACACCAGCTCCGGCCGGCACAGGGTCTTCGAGGGCTCAGCAACTCTGGGTGGCCGAAGCCAGCGGACTGGAGGCCGTGCCCTGGGACGGCTCGGCGCTGCCGCTGGGCGGTGAGCTGCGGATCAACGGCCGCGGGGAGCTGCTGCACAGCGGCCGTGCCTCCCAGCGGCGCCTCTACGGACTGCGCCCCGACCAGGGAACGGACAGGGGCTGGCGGCGCATCCCCCCGCGCCCCAGGGACCTCTCCGTGCCCGCCGGCACGAACCCACAACTGGAGGCCCTGGGCAGGAGCTGGCAGGAGGAGGGGCCGCCCGCGGCGCGGCTGGCGCTGGCGGAAACCTGGTTCCGCTCCAGGCCCTTTCGCTACAACCGCAGCCCCGGCACCCTGCCGGCCCGGGCCCCCCTGGATGCCTTCCTGTTCGAACGACAGGAGGGCTTCTGCGGCCACTACGCCAGCGCCTTCTCCGCCCTGATGCGGGCCGCGGGGGTGCCGGCCCGGGTTGTGAGCGGCTACCAGGGCGGCACCTGGGTGCAGCCCCTCGGCGGTCCCGGCTACCTCGACCTCCGCCAGGACAACGCCCACGCCTGGAGTGAGGTGTGGGTCGAGGCGGAAGGCTGGCGGCGGGTGGATCCCAGCACCTGGATCGCCCCGGCCCGGGGCGGAGGCCTGCGGGCCGCCCCGACCGGGGGCGCGGCGGGCTGGCTGGAGCGGCAGTGGTGGGCGCTGGATCTGGCCTGGGGCCGCTGGTGGCTGGGCTTCGATCGCGAGGGGCAGGAGGCCCTGTTGCAGAGGCTGCTCGGAGAGCGCAGGAACCTGGTGGGGGTGCTGGTGCTGGCCGCGGTGACCGGTGGACTGGGGATCTCGGTGAGCGTGCTGGGCTGGCTGCGGAAACGGCCCGAAGGGGATCCGCCCCGGCGGGAACTGGAAAGGGCCCTGGCCGCCCTGGCCCGGCGGGGCGTGGTGCCCGAGGCGGGCGAAACCCTGCGCGGCTTCAGTGCCCGCCTGGAGCAGAGCGAGCCCGAGCTCGGAGCCCTGCTGCGGGCCGTGGCCGAGCCCTACGAACTCTGGCGCTACGGCAAGGGTGCCCGGCCACCGCGGGAAGCTCGGCGGCTGAGCGCCAGCCTGCGCGGCCACCGTCGCGGGCTGGAGAAGGTCCTGCGGCGCCAACCTCAGCGCCGGCCGACATCCTGAACCGCCGCAGCCCGCCAGCGCTTACAACAGGAGCACTGCAGAGGCGGATCGATGGCCATGCGTCGCCCAGGTTCGCCAGCCGGCGGCAACCCGATCAACCCAGGGGGGCCGGGGAGAATCATCCGTCCATCCCGCGGTGCCCAGGCGCTGCTGCTGGCGATCACCCTGTTCCCCCTGCTGCCTGCCCCGGGGGCCATGGCCGCCTCCGACGACGACCTGATCCGCCTGCTGCAGCGCAAGGCGTGCCCGGGATGTCGGCTGCAGGACGCTGACTTGGTGCAGGCGGATCTGCGGGACGCTGACCTGCGCAACGCCCGCCTGCAAAGGGCCAACCTCAGCCAGGCGCGCCTCGATGGAGCCGTGCTCAGCGGCGCCGATCTCCGGTTCACCAGCCTGCAAGGGGCCTCGCTACGAGGCGCCGATCTGCGTGGTGCCCAGCTGGAGGGCACGGATCTGCGCCACAGCGATCTGAGTGCGGCCCAGTTGGATGAGGGGGCGCTCGAACGCAGCCACTGGGGGGGCGCGATCGGCATTCAGCCCAGCACGGTCACCTACGCCCAGCTCCACAACTCCGGGGTCAAGGCGGCGGAAGAGGGACGCTATCCCGAGGCGGAAGCCTTCTTCAACCAGGCGATCCAGCGCCAGCCCCAAGCCCCGGTGAGCTGGGTGGCCCGGGGCATCAGCCGCCAACAGCAGGGCCAGAACAAACTGGCCGCCCAGGACCTGAACCATGCCGCGGCCCTGCTGGAGCAGGGTGGCGATGCCAAGGGAGCTCAGGATCTCCGCAAGGCCGCCAGCGGCATCATCAAACCGGATGCCAAACCCCTAGGCGGCAACGGCTTCGGCGGCCAGCTGCTGCAGGGCGCCGCCGCGATGGCAGGCGCGCTGGCCCCTTTGGCAGTCAAGTTCCTAGTGCCGCTGGCCTTCTGATCAAGCGGATCAGGGCCTTAGAAGGGGGACTGGCCGCTGCTGGTGCCGAGGAAACGACGGCTCTCCCGGGTGCTGGGCTGATAGCCATAGCCCCAGCTGCCGCCCTGGGTGTCATCGATGATCCGGGGGGTGACCAGGATCACGAGTTCACGCTTAGCGCGATTGCTACCGCTATTTCGGAAGAACTGGCCAATGATCGGAACATCTCCCAGGATGGGCCACTTGGTCACAACCTCCGTATCGCGATCGGAGATCACGCCCGTCAAAATGAGGGTCTGGCCATCGCGGACGCGGGCACTGCCTGTATCCAGTCGCCGGATAGCGAGAATATCAATCGGACCGCAACCCAGCACCGGGAACTGACGCACCGTTGCAGAAATCGCAGGCGACATGGAGAAGGTCACGAAGCCATTGTCATCGATCTTGGAGACTCGGGCCCCGAAAGTGAGTCCGGCGATCCCAAACTGGGGCTGACAGGCATTGCCATTACCTTGGGTTCCAGTGGTCACGGTGTAATTGGTGATCACCTGCTCGCCAACGGTGACGAAGGATTCATTGGCCTTCGTGCGACCGATCGCGGCCGTTGAAGCGCCACCACCGGCTGAAGATCCAGAGCCCGAGCCACCACTGGAGAGGGACTGAATGTTAACGGCCAGTTGATCATCACCGGCCCTCAATTCCTCACTGTTTTCGCTCAGGATCAGGGTTGGGCTTGCTAGCACTTTTGTACTAGCTGAAACAATTTGAGCCCTCAAAAAGTCGACGAAGTTATCTGCCGGCTTGGCCGCTGTTCCGCCAATGGGCACGGTATTTGTGGATGTTGTAGTGGTCGTTGACCGATTTCCGGAAAAAGAATTGCTTGGGCTTGAACTAGAGGATTGACTCCCAAAAAAAGCATTATTGGAGCTCGAGGAAGAGGAGCGATCATTCGAAAATGAACTGTTCGACCTCGATATAACTGTTGTGTCTATCTGGCTTCTATCTATACCGGTAAGCCTGGTTATTGTTGACTGGAGGTTAGAAGAAATGCTATCCAAAAGGCTCGCAGTTCCAGTGCCGATCGAGGGAGTGAAGGTAAACGACCTTGAGAGAGGATCATAAGTAGATTGCCCGGGAGTCTCGAGATTTAATTGATTTTGAATGGATGAGATCTGAGAATCAGAAAAATTGGAAAACTCATTAGACCTTAATGTTACGGATGAATTGCTTCCGATCTGGCTTGAATTAAGAGTATCAAAGCCTGAATTGCCTGAGCCAAGACTCGACAGAGAGGAATTACCGCCAGCATTGCTTGAGTTCGTACTAGAAAAAGATGTGTCGCCGCCAGAATTATTTGTATTCACCGTAGTGGTAGTAATCGACCCAGTTGGCGCAGTTCCCGCTATGGGCTGATCCCTGCCGAATTGAGCGACCAGCCGACCCGACTCATTGAGGATAAAGCTATTACCAAATCTAAACGCAAAGCTGTTATCAATCTCCTTGCTGTTATCCAGCGCAACATCCAGGATCTTCACCGAGAGCGCCACCTGCCGCTGGCGCAGATCCAACTGCCTCAGGTAGGTTTCAGCCACCGCCACCAGCGGCGGGCTGCCCACCAGAGTGATCGTGGACAGGCGGGAATCAGTGGTGGCCTGCAGGCCCCGCAGGGGACCCGTGGATGCCCCGTAGGCCTCCACGGTGGTGGAGCTGCTCGACTGGGTAGTCGCGCTGGTCGGGCTGGTGGCAACCGCCTGGTTCTGGCTGATGCCCTGGGTGACCGCCGTGGTGATCGTGTTGGTCTTGGTGACCTGGGCTCCGAGGTTGGCGAGGTAGTCGGCAGCGGAATTAGCCCCCACCTGGTTGAGCCGATACACCTTGGAAAGCTGGGCGCCGAATCCCTTGCTCAGCACATTCGGACCGGCGAGCAGGGTGTTGCCTTCCACCTTCCCCTGCAGGCCAGCGGCCAACAGCACCGAATTGAGGGCCCGGGCGTAATTCTCATTCCGGAAGGAAATCGAGATCGGACGGCTGGAGGCTTGGTCGCTCGTGGCCTGCTGGGTTCCGCTGCTGCCGGAAGCGGATTGGGTTGAAGAATCGGCATTCACATACACAAAGCCATAACCACCCATGCGGCTCAGGCTCATCAGCACCGTTCGCGCCGGTGCGTTCTGCATGGTCATCGTGATCGGCGGACCACTCACATTCACGAAGCCCGAATTCGCGATCAGGATCGATCCCACCGCCATGTCGCCCACCGGCGGCGCCACCGCCCGGGGCTGCAGCGGCGGCACCATGTCCGGCTGGGGCACTCGGCCGGGGATGGTGAGATCCCGGCTGAAGGTCTGCTGCGAGGCCTGGGGCGCCGCGGCGAAGGTGAGAATCAAGTTATTGCCGTCGGCGCTCACCAGCGGGCGTCCCAGGGGGAAACCGGGCACCGGTGCCACCTGGATGTTGAACTGGCTGCCAATCCCCGAAAGGCTGATCGACTGGAAGCCGGCCTCCGGCAGCGAGAGCGTCTGGGTTCCGCGGCGCAGGCCGGTGGGAGTGGCCACGTAGAGACGGCCGAGCCAGGCGGCACCGCTGCTGCTCTGCTGAAGCTGGGGTCCGGCTCCCACGCCACTGATCACCACATCCACGGCGTCGCTGCGACGATCCACCCGCAGTTCCAGAGGGGCGGTGCGGGCCGAAATCGGAATCGTGCGAGGCGAGGTCGGGTTTGAGCCGGCCCCCGGCAGTTGGACCTGGGCCAGCGCCGGAGCGAGATCCAACCCCGAAACGCACACCAAACTGACGGCCACGCCAGCGGTACAGATCGGCGAAACGGTTCGGAACACGGATCGGGAAGCGCGAAGAGCAGGGAGGGGAGGCACGGATTTCAGCGGGCTGGGGCCGGGGTC
>JBBASH010000046.1:0-26862 GCA_040399305.1 Cyanobium sp. | reverse complement strand
GGCCGAGGCGGTGCGCTCCGGTCTGGCGGCGGTGCCCCGGGGCCAGCTGGAGGCGGCCCGCTCCCTGGGCATGTCGATGCCCCAGGCCTTCGCCAGCGTGGTGCTGCCCCAGGCCCTGCGGGTGGCGCTGCCGAGCATGGTGGGCCAGTTCATCTCCCTCCTGCAGGACACCACCCTGCTGTCGTTGATCGGCCTGATGGAGCTGCTCGGCACCGCCCGCACGGTGATGGCCAACCCGGCCTTCCTGGGCCGCAACGCCGAGGTGTATTTCACCCTGGCGGTGCTGTTCTGGTGCTGCTGCGCCGCCCTCGGCCTGGGCAGTCGGGCCCTGGAACGGCGGCTTGATCCGGCGGCGATTGCCCGATCCGGCTGATCCAGCTGTTTGCCATCCCATTCGCCCCGATCTTTCCGCCATGGCCATCTCCAGGCCGCTTCCCGCTGAACCCCCTCCCCCCTTGGACGCTCCTAGTTTTTATCGACGCCGAGCCCCCTACCCGGGCAAGATCCTCCGGCGAAGACCCAGCTTCCCGGCCCCGAGTCGCCAGTCATCCTCCTGATCAGTGCCGCCGCCCCGCTCCGACAGCGCCGCTCCACCGCTGCACCACCACCACCCCACCATGAGCCAGCCCAGCGTTTCCACCCAGAGCAGCCCCGCCGGCAACGGGAGCGACGTGATGATCGAGGCCCGCGGCGTCGAGAAGTGGTACCCGAACGGCTACCACGCCCTGCGCGGCTGCGATCTCACCGTGAACCGCGGCGAGGTGGTGGTGATCATGGGGCCCTCCGGCTCGGGCAAGAGCACCTTCATCCGCACGTTCAACGCCCTGGAGGATTTCCAGAAGGGCAGCATCACGGTGGATGGCATCACCCTCAGCGATGACCTGCGCCACATCGATGCCATCCGCCGCGAGGTGGGCATGGTGTTCCAGCAGTTCAATCTCTTCCCGCACCTCACCGTGCTCGACAACCTCTGCCTGGCGCCGGTGCTGGTGCGGAAGCGGTCCAAGGCGGAGGTGCGGAATCAGGCCCTGGCCCTCTTGGAGCGGGTGGGCATTGCGGAGCAGGCCGAGAAGTACCCCGGCCAGCTCTCCGGCGGTCAACAGCAGCGGGTGGCCATCGCCCGTGCTCTCTGCATGGAGCCGCGCATCCTGCTCTTCGATGAGCCCACCAGTGCCCTTGATCCTGAGATGGTGCGCGAGGTGCTTGAAGTGATGCAGAACCTTGCCGCCGATGACATCACCATGGTGGTAGTGACCCACGAGGTGAAGTTCGCCCGCCAGGTGGCGCACCGGGTGGTGCTGATGGCCGAGGGCGAGGTGGTGGAGGTTGCCGAACCGGAGGCGTTCTTCACCAACCCCGCCCAAGAGCGCTCGCGGCGCTTTCTTGATCAGATCCTTTGAGTACTGTAAAGGTTGCAAACACGACTATAGGATAATGATTTCACTCGAGAATTATTTGCTTTCAATCGATGAACGCGCAGCATTAGAAAGTCTGCTTGCTCGAACGGGTAAGAATATGTCCCTGCAGGATCTTTATCGAATTATGGATGAAGTATGGATGTCTTGCGGCTGCGATGCAAATCACTATAATGAAAGAAAATATGCAGAATTCTACGGTCATCCAGTTTGGCTGCTCAACGGTATTTTCGTGGAGCAGCATGGTGAATCCCGTGGACATCGTGTTGCAATAGCCGAAGCATTGAGGCTAACGGGATCGAAGACCATTCTCGATTTTGGAGGCGGATTCGGCACTCTTGCTAAATTGATCACTGAGTTGATGCCTGAATCACGAATTGACATCTGGGATCCGTTCCCGCCCCGTCATGGCATTGAAGTGTGCAAATCAAATCCCAATATTCAGTTCATTTCTTCGCCTCAAGACGAATCCTATGATGCATTGACTTGCACTGACGTGCTTGAGCATGTTCATGATCCTTTGGTTCTGCTTGCCGATATGGTCGCCAAAGTGAGATTAGGTGGAACTTTGGTGATCTATAATTGCTTCTATCCACTTATACAGTGCCATCTGCCATGCACGTTTCATTTCATTAGAACATTTGACGAGTTCTGCTCCATGTTGGGATTGGATGTTGTTGGCAAAACAAGCGACGATCATGCAACAGTTTATAAAAAAGTATTTTCTGTTGTTCCGGATTGGGCTGCGTTAAGAAAGTTTGAAGCCCAATCAAAGCTGTCCTATCGAATGGAATGTTGGCGAAAAGCCAATTCAGGCGCCAGTTCTTTGCGCTATAAGCTAGAACTTGTTCGTGCTTCTCCTCTTTATTACCCACGAAAAATTCTATCTAAGCTGATTGGTGCTTTTCCAAGATCTTGATTCTATGGTGATTATGGATTGCCATGATAATTTATTCAGCTCTGTTTCTTGAAATTGGGCAAATTTGAATGGTGGTTCAGGGTATGGCCATCAATTCGAGCCCATGCAGCCCTTCATAGAAGAGGTAGGCCGCAAACACCAGGGCCAGCACCCCCACCAGCCATTCGGCCTTGTGCTGCAGCCATTGCTCCAAGGCTGCGATCGGCCCGCGGATCGAGCCGGAGCTCACGATCCAAGCCAGGGGCGGCAACAGCAGCAGCGAACTGGCCGCCAGCACGAACAAACCACTCACCTCCACATCGGCTTTGAGGCCCGGGTGGTTGATCAGCAGCAGGCCGGCTTCCTTCAGATAGAAGACCAGGTTCTCGGGGGTCAGCAGGGCACCGGCGGCCCCCACCAACACCAGCAGCCAGGTGGCCATTTCCGGCAGTTTGTTCATCAGACGCAGGGCCATGCCCTCCTCGCCGATCAGGGCCTGGGGCGTCAGTTGGTAGAGGCCTAGGGCCAGCAGCCCACCGGCGCCGATCAGGTCGATCAACACCTGGTCGCGGTGGCCGTGGTGGGGGGTGAGGGCCAGGGAGCCCCCCAGCAGCAACAGGAGCAGCACCGCCAGCAGGTTCGCCAGGCTCCAGCCCAGCACGTAGGCAAAGGAGCGGCGTAGGGGTTCTTTGCCCAGCAGCAGCAGGGTCACCACGCCGATGTGTAGGGGGCTGAAGGCGATGCCGATGCCGAACAGCGACGACTGGGTGACCAGGGATGGACTCATCGACGGCCGGCCTAGCAGTTTTGTCGTGCTCGACACCATAACGACCTTGTCGCGACGGCCGGGGCGGCTGCCCGGCGCGGGAAACCCCCTACACCAGCTGCCCTGGTGTGCGGCCGTGGTCTAGGGCTCCGGCAGGCTTGCCCAGTCCGCGGCGTTCAGGTCGGGGAAGAGTCCGTCCTCCCGTTCCACCGCCCGCAGCCAGGTGTCCGGTAGTCCGGTGCCGCGTTCGATGGCGTCGAGCAGGCGCCAGAAGCGATCCAGGTGGCGGTTGATCCGTTCCCGGGCCAGCTCGGTGGTGGTGCCGGCCCGCAGGATGAAGCTCCAGTCGGAACTCTGGGCCAGGAGCAGCTCCCGGCCGGCCTGGGTGAGCCAGCGTCGCTGGGCGTCGCTGCCCACGCCCCGGTTCACGCGCCCCACCATGGCGCGGGAGGCCCGCTGCCATTCGGCGACCACCCAGGCGTTGGTCTCATTGAGCCAGTAGTTGTGATAGCCCCCCTGCCCCCAGCTGGAGGGGGAGGGCCGGCAGATCTGAAGGGCCTCGCCGCGGCCCAGCACCTCCCGTAGGTGGGTGAAGCGCACCCCCGCGGCCGGACCTTGCCGAAAGAGTTCCGCCAGAAAGCGGGGCCCTTCGAACCACCAGTGCCCGAACAGTTCTGCATCGAAGGGAGCCACCAGGAGGGGCGGGCGATCGATCGTGGCGGCCAGGTTGTCGAGCAGGGCGGCACGGCCCTTGAGGTAGGCGGCGGCGTGCTCGACCACCCGTTCGGCCGCGTGCTGGGGGTCATAGGGCTGTTTCAGATCCAGGGAGCAGGCCTGGGCCGTCACCCGGTGCAGCTTCAGGCCCAGGGGCCTGCGGCTGCGGATGCCCGCCGCCTCCAGGCGCTCCTCGGGAAGATCCCAGCCCAGGTCGCGATGGAATTCCCGGTACACCCCATCGCCGGGATAGCCCTCGCTGGCGCTCCACACCGGCAGCGTGGATTCGTTGTCACGGCCGAAAAAGGCCACCCCAGCGGGGGAGCAGATTGGCGCATACACGCCGTAGCGGGGTCTGGGCAGGGCATGGAGCAGGCCATGGCCATCGAGCAGGCTGTAGCGCAGTCCGCAGCGGGCCATCAACCCGTCGAGTCCCTCGTAGTAGGCGCACTCCGGTAGCCAGATGCCAAGGGGCCGCTCCCCCAGCAGCCGCTGGTGCTGGCGCACGGCCGTCACCAGCTGGGCGTGCACCGCCTCCGGTGTGTCGCGCAGAAGGGGCAGGTAGCCGTGGGTGGCGGCGCAGCTGATCAGATCGAGAACGCCGGCCTGCTGGAGGGCTGTAAAACGGGGCAGCAGGTTGCCTCCGCAGGCGCGGAACTGGTCGGCTGTGGCTTGAAGCCGGACCTCGAGATCGCTTGCTGCAGCAGCGAAGTGGTCATCTGCTTCGGTCAGCAACTCGTGGCGCTGCTCAAGCCAGGGCAGGAAACGCCGGTTCAGTTCGGCGTCGCTCAGCAGCGCGAGCAGGGTGGGGGAGAGGCCGAGGGTGAGTCTGGGTTGCGCGGCCGGGTCGGCGGCGGCGTCCTCCAGCACCTGCACCAGGGGCAAATAGCACTCCTGCAGGGCCTGGAAGTACCAGTCTTCCTCGAGGGAGCCGACCTCCCCGGATCGGACGTAGGGAAGATGGGCATGGAGAACCAGGGCCAGATCGCCGGAGGCCATGGCTCATCCGCAGTGCGAGGAGTTTAGATCTCGTCCCCCTAGGCTCTGGCCGTGATGGGGTAGGTGTTCCGGATGGGCAGGGTTTTGGCGAGGGTGCTGGCCGTGGATGGCCACAGCATGTTCTATGCCCAGCAGAAAGTGGGCTGGTTCTTCGATCCCCGCCGCCTGCTGGCCCTGGCGGCGGCCGGCGAGGGGGTGGAGCTGGCCAGCGCCTTCTGGTACGCCGGCCTGAAGGATCCCACCGACCAGCGACCCTTCCGTGATGCCCTCACCGGCCTGGGTTACACCGTGCGCACCAAGCCCCTGCGGGAACTGCCGAGCGGCAGTGGCGGCAGCGGCAGTGGCTGGGCCGGCGACGGCGAACCCCAGCGCCACTTCACGCGCGCCAACCTTGATGTGGAGGTGGCCATCGACCTGCTCAGCGTGGCCGATCGCACCGATGAAGTGTGGTTGCTGAGCGGCAGCCGGGATCTAGAGCGCTTGGTGGAGGTGCTGCGGGCCCGGGGCCTGCGCACGGTGCTGGTGAGCACCGAGGGCATGGTGGCGCGGGAACTGCGCAACGCGGCCGACCAGTTCGTGGATCTCGCCAGCCTGCGGCCGAAGCTGGAAAAAGCGGATGCCCAGCAGCAGCCAGTGTTCAGCCGCTCCTGAGCGGTAGCTTGCTCGATTGATCTTCCAGAGGTCTCCGCTGCCGGCCCAACCTGAACCAATGGGGCTCTTCAACCAACCGCGGAAACTGCTGCAAACGGCACGCGCTCAGAAAGGCGTGCATAAATCTCCAAAGCACGATCCATCATCGCCTGTTGAAGACGTGAAAGATCCAGAGATGGAACAGAGTCTGCTGGTGGAAGGATGGTTTGGCTTCGTTCAAGCGTGGCATGCCATTTCTGCTGCGATTCACGTTCATGGGGCAACCAGGGGCGCAGGGAACCCGATTCCCAGGTGAGCATTGCATCGCTGAAAATCAGGCCATTGTTCTTGCAGAAGCGGAGTAGCGTCTGGCGGGGATTGGCGCGAAACTGCTCACCCTCAATGATGCAGGGGGGCCGGCCTTGCAGTTCCGTGATCCTGCGATCCAGAGCCTCAAGCGCCTGGAAGCCCAGTTCCTCTTCACTGAAGTCGGGCTTGAGGCGCAGTAAGGAAGCCATCACCCTTTGGGGATGCCGAATCATCATCGTGCTGGCAATTCGCTGCAGCAGGTCATCGTGCACGTAGTGATAGGCCTGAAAAGCCAGATCCTTGAAAAAAACTCTGCTTGGCTTTGCGCCGTCTGCGGAGGAGAGGATCAATTCTTTTGCTGATGCAGCCTCGAAATGAGAAACTGTGGCGCTATTACCGTAACGCCTGGAACGGCGTTCCGGCCCGAAGTAGTAACAGTCCGTGAAGGGTTCATGGAGAACATGAACATCCGGACTACCGCTGATGGCCTTGGCAAAGGCTGTGGACATCGACCGAGGTACAGCCCAGAGTCCAAGGATTTGCGTTGAAGCATCCTGACCCTCAAACCCCTTGCTATGGTCTAAACTATGCATCACCTAAAATTGATCATCCGTGGGAAAGTCTACATCATCGAAACGGGGCATTCAAAGCGGCATTCAAAGCGGCATTGAATTGTTTTCAGGCGATCTCCATCAGATCTTCGACTCACCTGCTCAACGATGACAAAATCCACGCAAGTCATGGCCCAGTTAGGGGAATCGAGTGCGACGCCCCCGCTGCAGTGGACGCTTTTGCCCGTGTTGTTTGGCGTCATTCTACTGGCATTTGCCGCCATTTTTACGCGATTGGCTGAGGCTGAGCTGAGTGTTTCTGCAACGGTGTTTAATCGTTATTTTCTGGCCACGATTGCCCTTGGATTCTGGCAACTAGTTGCTATTCGTCTTCATACAGAGCCCACCCCATCTCCTGAAATTGATGCGATTGACAAGTCTCTTTTTTTGTTGTCTTCAATTCTTGGGACTCTGGCGGTTTCGCTGTGGGCCATTTTTCCCTGACTCAGACCAGCGTCGCCAATTCAAACTTACTCCACAATCTTACGCCAATTTTCGCTGTGCTTGGTGGCTGGCTTTTTTTGGGCCAGCATTTTGATGGCAAGTATCTGGTTGGCATGCTCCTGGCTATTGCAGGGGTGGCCATGATCAGTTTGGCCGACCTGCAGGAAGCCCGTGGGTCTCTACGAGGTGATGTTATTGCGCTGATTTCGGCCGTCTTCTACGCTTTTAATTACTTAACTCGCGAGAAGCTGCGTGCCAAATTTTCAACCATTCAGATTCTTTTCTGGACCTGTCTGCTCAGTAGTGTCTACACTGGTTTGGCCGTTCTCACCACCCACGTTCAAGTCTTTCCCCACTCGTGGCAGACCTGGGTGGCGGTGTTCGGTCTGGCGGTTGTCTGTCAGGTGCTAGGTCAGGGTCTGCTAATTCAGCATCTCAGGCGCTTTTCTGCAAGTTTCATCACCTTGCTCATGCTCCTGGAGCCCCTGATCACAGCATCTTTGGCGGCTGTGATCTTTGCTGAGCGCCTCAGCGGCTTGAATTGGCTTGCATTTGCCATTGTCCTGGCTGGCATCTACCTGGCCCGCATGAGCATTGGTACCAGCTCCGCCATCGAGTCGGATCGCCTTGATCTTCCTGAAGCTCCCTGAGGCGGAGGCCGCCTGCTGGCGATAATCCCGCAGACGTACCCCTAGAATGGGGCTTAACTCATAGTCAGTACGCTTAACCCCTTCTGCTCTGTTGCCATGGCGCGCGATCCCGGTCGGGTTCTGATCTTCGACACCACCCTCCGCGATGGCGAGCAGTCGCCTGGCGCCAGCCTGAATCTGGAGGAGAAGCTCGCCATCGCCCAGCAGCTCTCCCGCCTTGGGGTCGACATCATTGAGGCCGGCTTCCCCTTTGCCAGCAGCGGTGACTTCAATGCCGTCCAGCGCATCGCTGCCACGGTGGGCACCCCGGAGGGCCCGGTGATCTGCGGCCTGGCTCGCGCCGCCAAGGGCGATATCAAGGCTTGCGCCGAGGCGGTGGCGCCGGCGGCCCGCCGCCGCATCCACACCTTCATTGCCACCAGCGATATCCACCTGGAGCACAAGCTGCGCAAATCCCGCGCCGAGGTGCTGGAGATCACCCGCGAGATGGTGGCCTACGCCCGCTCTCTGGTCGATGACGTTGAGTTCTCATGCGAGGACGCCGGGCGCAGCGATCCGGAGTACATGCACCAGGTGATCGAGGCCGCCATCAGCGCCGGTGCCACCACGATCAACATCCCCGACACCGTGGGCTATGCCACGCCGGCGGAATTCGGTGAGCTGATCGCCGGCATCAATCGCTGCGTGCCCAACATCGACCAGGCCGTGATTTCCGTGCACGGCCACAACGACCTCGGCCTGGCCGTGGCCAATTTCCTTGAGGCGGTCAAAAACGGCGCCCGCCAGCTCGAATGCACCATCAATGGCATCGGCGAGCGGGCTGGCAACGCCTCCCTCGAGGAGCTGGTGATGGCCCTGCATGTCCGCCGCAGCTATTTCAACCCCTTCCTTGGTCGCCCTGCCGAGAGCAGTGAGCCGATCACCGGCGTGCGTACTGAAGAGATCACCAAAACCTCTCGCCTAGTGAGCAACCTCACCGGCATGGCGGTGCAGCCCAACAAGGCAATCGTGGGGGCCAACGCCTTCGCCCATGAATCGGGCATCCACCAGGACGGCGTGCTGAAGAACCCCCTCACCTACGAGATCATCGACGCCCGCACTGTTGGGCTCAGCGATAACCGCATCTCCCTGGGCAAACTTTCCGGCCGCAGCGCCTTTCGAGCCCGCCTCGAAGACCTCGGTTACAGCCTCGACGGGGAGGATCTCAACGATGCTTTCGTGCGGTTCAAGGAGCTGGCCGACCGCAAGCGGGAAATCTCCGACCGGGACCTCGAAGCGATCGTGAGCGAGCAGGTGCAGCAACAGGGGGAGGTGCGCTTCCAGCTGGGGCGGGTGCAGGTGAGCTGCGGCACCGGCCTGATCCCCACCGCCACAGTCACCCTGGAAACCGGCGATGGCAGTGAACACAGCGAGGCTGCCATCGGCACCGGTCCGGTGGATGCGGTCTGTCAGGCCCTCAACCGCCTCGCCGGGGTACCCAATGAGTTGGTGGAATTTTCGGTGAAAAGTGTCACTGAGGGGATCGATGCCATGGGGGAGGTCACCATCCGGCTGCGGGCCGATGGGGTGCTCTATTCCGGCCACGCGGCCGACACCGACATCGTGGTGGCGGCGGCCCAGGCCTTCGTGAATGCCCTCAACCGTCTGGTGGCCGGGGGACAGCGGGCTCCGCTCCATCCCCAGAAGGCACCGCTGCCGGTGGCCGAGATCCCTCGCCTGTGAAGATCTGGGCCTGACGGCCTCCAATCTGTGGTGGCGAAATGCCCAGACCCTCCATGCGCCCAGCTTCCCCAGGCCCCCAGGTCTCAAGCCGGGCCGTGGCCCTGCAGCTCACGCTCCTGCTGCTGCTGGCCCTGGTGGTGTTGCTCCCCCTGGTCTGGCTGGTGAGCACCTCCCTGAAGGGTCCGGCGGAGGACATCTTTACCAGTCCGCCGGCCCTGCTTCCCTCCCAGCCCAGCCTGGCGGCCTACGGCCAGCTGTTCGCTGCCAACCCGATGCTCACCTACCTGCGCAACAGCGCCCTGGTGAGCGCTATGGCGGTGCTGGCCAACCTGCTTTTCTGCTCCCTGGCGGCCTATCCCCTCGCCCGCCTCCGCTTCCGCGGACGCGGTCTGGTGCTCGCCCTGGTGGTGGCCACCATCCTGATTCCCTTCCAGGTGGTGATGATCCCCCTCTATTTGCTCATGGTGCAGCTGGGGCTTCGCAACACTCTGTGGGCCCTGATCCTTCCCCAGGCGGCCACTGCCTTCGGCATCTTCCTGCTGCGCCAGAGTTTCCTAGGGGTGCCGGTGGAATTGGAGGAGGCGGCCCGCATCGATGGCTGTTCGCCCTTGGGCGAGTGGTGGAACGTGATGATCCCCGCAGCCCGCTCCGATCTGATCACACTGGCGATGTTCGTGTTTATTGGCAGCTGGAGCGATTTTCTCTGGCCGTTGATCATCCTGGACGATCCTGGCCTATATACCCTGCCGCTGGGCCTGCAACAGTTGGCCAGCAGCTTTTCCCTCGACTGGCGCCTGGTGGCAGCTGGTTCCGTGGTGTCCATCCTGCCGGTGCTGCTGCTCTTCATTCTCCTGCAGCGATTCATCCTTCCCAATGCCAGCGGCGATGCAGTGAAGGGCTGAGACTGGGAGAGCGCATCTATTCATCCCTTAAGATGATCGAACATCCTTGTCATTTTGCTCACGATTCGGCGAGGCGTTGAAGGCTTGTAAGGCAGGGCGGGTGGCAGGTCAAAGCTATAACCATTGCCGACTCGGAATTGCTGGGCTTGCTTATGGGAAGCCATGCTGGTGTAATGGCAGATAAATGAACGGCGCGTCAGCCCAGGATTCAGCATCGGGGTTCCGCCATGAATCAAGGCGCCATGCCAGATCAGAAGATCACCACGCTTCGGCAAAAAGATACTGGGCTGCAGCCCTCGACTTCGAACAATCTCCTCGAGATGCTTTGTGTATCCTGCGAAAACACTTGAATCGGCAGCTCGACTGGCAAGTATTGAACCGTTACCCCAGTCATAGAAACCTAATTGATCCGGAAGATGGGACCCCTTGTAGTAAACAAGTGGTCCGGCCTCAGCCTGGATATCCTCCAGGGGGATCCAGGCCGCGGCGAGCTGACCGAGCTGCCTGTGATGATGCACATAGGAAAAGTCCTGGTGTATCGACTGCTCGCTACTTTTCCAGAAGGTTAGGCTTTGAATCAGCGCCGCCGGAGAGCCAAACAGCTCTTCCATAAAGGCTGTTACAGAGTCAGCAAAAGCCAGCCGCTTGGCCGAATCAAAAAACCGCTGCAAGTCAACCAGCTTCAAGCCGGGGGGCTCTTGGCGGAAATCCTTGGCGCCAAGATTACGCAGAAATCGAGCTTCATAATATTTCTTTGGTCCATCAATTTCGATGCTTCCCAGAATCTCTGGCGCCGCCTCAAGATCTGCAAGGGTTTCAAGATCACGATCAAATTGATCGAGAACATCCAGGGGGATAACGCCGGGAAGTATGACAACGCCATCCGATAGGAATCGCTGTATGGGGTCTGAATAAATTCTTGCTACTAGGTCGGGTTGGTTTCGATAAATACGCTCTGCCAATGGCAGCGAATCAAGGTAGAAAGATCCTTGCATCTGGATGCTCAGTGTTGTGGAAACCGTTGTGGAAACCGTTGTTGAAACCCAAGTTGGGCCTTCAGAAGCTTATCGCTCCTGGCTTGGCGCACAGATTGAAACGGCGGGCTGGACCGCGACCCAGCGGATCTCCTGCAGCGTTTCATCCCCGGCGGTCACGCTCAGGGCTGGGTGGGGATCGGCGGTGGTGGGGGTGGTCGCAGCAGCGTGGCGCCGGGCGTGGGCAGCCGGCTGGGCTGGGGATCGCGGGCTGGGTCTGCTTCCCGGGGCTGCTGGCCAGAGCTGCCAGTCCGCTCGCGCATCTCCACCAGAAGCTGCTGGAGCCGCACCCGTTCCGCCTCCGACCGTTCCAGCCGCTCCGTGGCCCGGGCCTCCAGCTCCTCGAACCGCTGGGTGAGGGTGCGCAGCTGGGCGTTCTGATCGGCGGCCTTCTCCAGGGAACTGCTGCTCTCAAGGGTCTCCACCCGCATCCGCAGCTGCCGCAGATCCCTTCCCTGTTCCCGGCTCCAGGCGAGCATCACCAGAAACAGCACCGCCAGCATCGAGCTCAAGCCCAGCTGGAACCAGCCCAACCAGGGTGGCGCTGCTGGGGATTCCGGCGACAGGGGCATGGGGGGGGGCCAGGTGTTGAAACTTCCCCTGATCTTGCCCTGTGGTTCAGCTGCGGGCCAGCTTTAGCTGGTCGAGGCTTGCCGAGCGTCGCTGGCTGGCTCCGGCCAGCAGGCGTTCCACCGTGGCCTGGAACACGGCATCCGCCTCCTGATCATCACGGCCGATGCTGGTCATGCCCAGCTTGCCAAATTCCGAGAGGCAGCCGAGCAGGTGAAACACGCTTCCCCGCAGGCGGGCCGGGTCGTAATGGAGGCCGGCTTCCGCCACGATGTCGATCAGATCGACCGGCAGCAGGCCCCGCAGCCGTTCGTCGCAGAGGTTGTCGGTGGCCTGGTAATGCAGGGCTTCCCCCGTGGGGGTGAGAAAGCGGCCGCTCGCCGGATCCAGCCGGCCTGTGGTGAGGGCGCAGAGAGCCATGTAGGGGTGGGTGGTGCCCCCCTGGCGCAGGTTCACCTCAATCGCCTGGAGATCCCAGTGTCCTGCCATGCGCCGGGCGATGAAGTCCACCCCGAAGCGTTCCAGGGCCCCCTCGGCGGCCAAGGCCTGACCCACCCGAAGCCCGTGCTCCATCAGCACCTGGCGGTAGGCGGCATCGGCCGGAAAGCGGCAGCCGAGGTAGGTCTGACCGCTTGGCCCGCCGAGGATCTGTTCATGGGTGGAGAGCACCTCCACCTGTCCGCCGGGATGGATGAACCCCTGAACGCTTGGGGAGCTCGGGCCCTCCCCTCCCTCCAGCCAGGCCTCCACCAGGGCCCCTTGCTCCTTGACCCGTCGCCAGCTCAGCGCCGGCATGGGCAGGGTTTCCAGGGCCTCCCGCAGCCGTTTCAGCCGTTCCGCTGCGGTGAGCTCATGGAGCGCCAATGGGCTGAGCGCCAGCGGGGCGTTCCCCTCGCCACTGAAGCCTTCGTTCAGCTTCACCACGCAGCGTGCCAGGTCGGGCTGGCTTTCCCACAGGCTGGCGGTCGCCTCCGCCAGTCCGTCAAGGTCCCGCACCAGATCGCTGCCAGCGGGGTGGGGCACCCCGCAGCGGGCGAACAGATCCCGGCTCCCCTTCTTGCTGCCCCACCACCCCAGGGCCGGGTCGGTGCCCAGCAGCGGCACTTGCAGGCGCTCCGAGAGCTCCTTCTCCAATTCCGTCACCACGTAGCACTGGATGAAGCTCCGCCCGGGCCGCAGCAGCTCGGCGATGCGCGCCAGCAGGGCCGGCCGCTCCAGCAGCTTCTCCGTTAGGGGCCGGTCGGAGGCGTCGTCGGTGTCGAAGAGGTGGAGGCGCCGCCGGGCATGGGAGGCGGGGATGCCCGGCAGCAGCTCCAGCACCGCATCCACCACCAGATCGGCCAGGGGTTTGCTGCTCACGTACACCATCCGCACTCCGGGATCCCGCAGCCGCACCAGAGCGAAGAGCTGGCGTTCCTCGTAGTGATGGGCTCCGGTCACCAGGGCCATCTGGGCCCGGTCCATCGACAGGGAGGGCAGCACCAGCACATCCAGATCCGCCCCCTCTCCACCGGCTGGGGCGATCCATTCCGGCCGGAGCTCCTGCTGGAGGTCACGGAAGCTCAGGGCCATCGGGGCAGGGCGGCGGAATCTGGACCATGCTGAAGGATCCCGCCCCCCTTCCCATGGCGCCCCAGGCCGGTTTCGCCGTCACCCTGCTCGGCTATGCCGCCGCCTCCCTCACCACGCTGAGCTTCTTTCCCCAGGCCATCAAGACCCTGCGGGGCGCCGATGTGAGCGGCATCTCGCTGCGCACCTATGGCCTGCTCACCATCGGCATCGCCGCCTGGGCCGTCTATGGCCTGCTGCTGGGCGATGGGCCCCTGATCGTGGCCAACCTGATCACCCTTTTGCCGGCCAGCGTGGTGCTGCAGCGGCGGTTGAAGGCGGAGTTCGAACACCGACGCCGCTGAGCCCCCCCGATGGCCCTGGCCTCCCTGCCGCCGCCCGAAGCGGCCCTGCTCGTGGCCCTTGGTGCCATCCCAGGCGCCTGGCTCCGCTTCTGGCTGGTGAATCAGCTGGAACCCCGCCTGCCCCGGCGCCACTGGGGCACCTTCGCGGTGAACCTGGCGGCCTGCTTCGGACTGGGCCTGCTCATCGCCGCCGGGCACCACGAGCGGGGCATGGCCGCATCAGCCCTGCCCCTGTTGATCGGCACCGGCTTTCTGGGCAGCCTGAGCACCTTCTCAACCCTGGCCGCCGAACTGGAGGCCTGCCTTCGGCAGGGCGAACGCCGGCAGGCCCTGGTCCTTGCCCTCGGTTCGCTGCTGGGTGGCCTGCTGGCGCTGCTGGCCGGCCGGGGGCTGGGGGGTTGGGTGGGATGACTCCGTCGTCCCGCCGTGAAGGCTCGCGAGGGGCCTCCCTCCCTCCTCGCCCGGAGGAGCTGCTCCTGGTGGCCCTCGGGGCCGTTCCCGGTGCCCTGCTGCGCTGGCTGCTTCAGGCCGATCCCCTGGCCAATGGGCTCGGTTGCCTGGTCATCGGCATCGTCTCCGGCTCCGAGCCACCCCGTCCCCGGGCCATGCTCCTGGTGGGTATCGGCTTCTGTGGTTCGCTCACCACCTTCAGCGGCTGGATTCTGGCCCTGGAGAGGGCGATGGGGCGGGGATCAGTCAGCGGGGTGGCCCTGCTGCTGCTGGAGTTGGTCGCCGGCGTCCTGGCGGTGCTGCTGGGTCGGGGGCTGGCGGGAAGGCTGGCCCGAAGGCGGCCGCGCCTCAGGCGCTGAAGCCCTTGCGGGCGGGGATCGGATAGGGGATTCGCCGGTGGCGCATCCGTTTCCACACCCGCACGAAGGCGCGGATCACCAATTCCAGTTCGCCTCGGCTGATGCCGCTGGCGGCCAGCTGACCATCCTGCTGACGGGCCTCAACGATGCGGTGCACCATGGCGCGGGCTTCGGCTTCGCAGGTGCCCGGAGGGAGGGAGCGCAGGGCGGCCTCGCAGCCGTCGGCCAGCATCAGGATGGCCGTTTCGCGGCTGCGCGGAATGGGTCCGTGGTACCGGAATCGGGCCTCGGCAATGCCCGGATCCCTCTCCCGCGCCTGATGCAGGAAGTAGCCCATCTTGAGGGTGCCTTGGTGTTCGGGGATGAAATCCGCCAGGGGACGCGGCAGGTGATGGCGGCGGGCGAGTTTGAGGCCCTCATCTACGTGGGCTTGGAGTATCGCCGCGCTAGCCAGGGGATCGTTCAGCTGCTCGTGGGGGTTGAGGCCCTCATCCTGGTTCTCGATGAACCAGGAGGGGGCATGCAATTTGCCGACATCGTGATAAAGCGCCCCAGTGCGGATCAGGTCCACATCGGCCTGGATCGCCCGCGCGCCCTCCTCCGCCAGGCCACAGATCATCAGGGTGTGCTCGAAGGTGCCGGGGGCTTCGGTGGAGAGTCGTCGCAGCAGCGGTCGCTCCAGATCGGCCAGCTCCATCAGCCGCGCCCGCGTGAGCAGGCCGAAGAAGCTCTCCACCAGCGGGGCCAGCAACAGGCCGCCCATCAGCACTCCGCCCACGAGCACGGCCTCACCGAGGAGATCGCCATCGGCGGCCGTGCTCACCCCTGCCGGTGCCCCCCGGTGCAGATGCAGCAGGGGAACCTGCAGCAGCAGGGCGCCGAGGGGCAGGAGCAGCGCAAGCTGGAGCAGTTGGGCCCGATTTCGCTGGCGCCCGGCCAGCACCGCCGCGGCCGCAGCCACCAAGGCGGCCACCACCAGCCGGGGTTCGAGGTTGCTGCCCAGCGGATAGGGCCAGAGGAGGCTGGCCACCGCCAGCCAGGCCAGGCCGGCGGGGGTGCCCAGGCCCTGGGCCAGCAGCAGGGTGGGGGGCACCAGCAGGGCCAGGGGGCTCACCTGGTCTCCCAGCCAGAGCTTGCAGCTCTGCACCACCAGCAGCATCGCCAGGGCCAGCAGGGCCTGACGGGGTTCCAGGCTGGCCCGCCAGCGCCGCATCACCAGCAGCATCACGGCCGATGCTGCCAGGGCCTCAACCAGGTGCAGCAGCCATGGCAGTAGTAGGGGTCGGCGGTTAATCAGGTTGAAGTGGTCGAGCACATCGAAGGCCTGGGGCGTGATCGGCTCGCCCTGCCGGGTGATCAGGTCGCCCCGCTTCACCGCCAGGGTGGGGAGCCCCTGCTGGGTCACGATCTGCTCGATCCGCCGCTGGCTGAGCATGGCATCGGTGCGCAGGTTGGTGCGACCCTGCAGTACCTCGGCCACGAGCCGGCTGCCCAGGCGGCGGGCGGGCGCGGGCTGGCCCTCGAGGTGCAGGTTGGCCGCCGATCGCAGCGACTCATCGGCCAGGCTTGCCACCACCCCCTGGGTGAGCATGCGCAACTGGGCCTGCCGCACGGCGGTCTCCCAGGCGATCAACTGGGCTGGGGTCTGACCTTCGAGCCAGCGGCTCTCTTCGGCGGTGAGATTGAGAGCATTGATTGGATTAGGAGCGCCACTGCTCTGCAGGCGCACCTGGCTCAGTCGACGCTCCAGATCCGCTTGCAGGATTCGGTTGGCCTGGGGATCCACCATCTGCACCTGGGTGCGGGGGCCCATCTGGCTGCGGCGCCGCTCCAGGGCCGCGCTGTCGATCACACGGCTGTCCCGCGGGGCGCGCACGGTGAAGGGAGCGGGGAGCCCCGGCCGCAGGCTGGGTTCCACCAGCCAGGGCCAGCTCGACACCAGCGCCACTACTAGGCAAGAGAGCAGCACGGCCGCCATGCCACCGGTTCGCCACCGAACCAGAGCTTGACGCGGCCGCTCGAGCCGCAGCAGTTGCCGCCACAGCAGCTTCAGGCCTTGTGCCATCGGGTCAAGTTAGCCAAACGTGCCCTCCGCCTCGGCCGGGGCGGACTGGCGCAATCCCCGAGCCAGGTCATGCTGGCACTAGGTGCATGGGTGTGATGGCCACTCTCCTTGACGGACGTCGCCTGGCCGCCAGGATCGAGCTGCGGCTGCAAGAGGTGGTGGCCGCTGGACTGGAGGCGGCGGGCCGGCCCCCGGGGCTGGCGGTGCTCCGGGTCGGCGACGATCCCGCCAGCGGGGTGTACGTGGCCAACAAGGAAAAGGCCTGTAGCCGGATCGGCATCCGGAACCTCGGGGCCCATCTGGCCGCCACCACGTCAGCTGCCGAGGTGCAGGCCAGCATCGAACGGCTCAACGCCGATCCAGCCGTCGATGGGATCCTGCTGCAGCTTCCGCTGCCGACGGGGCTGGCGGAGGGGCCCCTGCTGGCGGCGATCGATCCCGACAAGGATGCCGATGGCCTCCACACCCTCAATCTGGGCCGGCTGCTGAAGGGTGAGCCGGGTCCCCGCAGCTGCACCCCGGCCGGTGTGATGGCCCTGCTGGCCGATGCCGGTGTGGACCTGGCCGGTCGCCGGGCGGTGGTGGTGGGCCGCAGCATCCTGGTGGGTCAGCCGATGGCCCTGATGCTCCAGGCTGCGAACGCCACAGTGAGCGTGGCCCATTCCCGCACCATCGATCTGGCGGCCCTGACCCGCAGCGCCGATGTGCTGGTGGTGGCCGCCGGCCGACCCCGCATGGTGGGAGCTGAGCACGTGAAGCCTGGTGCCGTGGTTGTGGATGTGGGCATCCACCGCCTCGATCCCGATCCCGGCGAAGGGCCCGAGGCCCGGAGCCGGCTGTGTGGAGATGTGCGTTTCGAGGAGGTGGAGCCAATGGCCGCCGCCATCTCCCCGGTTCCAGGCGGCGTGGGCCCGATGACGGTCAGCATGCTGCTGGTCAATACGGTGGTGGCCTGGTGCCGTCGCCATGGTCTTGATGCCTCTCCCCTGGCCGACCTGCTGATCTGAGCTGCCCCGGCCCCTGCCGTCCCCTGCAGCCCATCGCGCCCTGATTTGCCGCAGGGGCCCCCTGCCCCGGGGCGCGGTCAAGAGCCTGGAACCACAGGCAAGCCGGGAGCATGAGCATGGAGGAAGTCCCACTGGGCGGAACCATTCCGCCGACAGCGCTGCGGGGCAGCCTTCGGCTCACCGATGTGGAGGCCCTGCTGCGGGCCCATGGCGCCCTGATCCGCAGTGTGGACAACCACCACTGGCAGATCTCGCGGGGTGATCGCAGCGGCCTGTGGATGCTGGGGGATGCGCCGATCCAGGCTGGATCCGGGCTGGATCCAGCCGCCCTGACCCGCCTTCAGTTGGTGCTGCGCCAGACCGGCTTGTTGCGGGAGGGGGGAGGCGCAGTCAGCGTGCCGACGCCGATGGGGGCTGCGATTCTCTGGATCGGCCCGGAAGCCACTCGCGTCTATTGGATCAATGACCAGGGGCTGACCGATGCCTCCACCCTGTCGCTGGGCCACTGGCTGCACGGCGAGATCACCCTGCATCGGGCCCAGCGCACGGTGCCCTACGTGCGTCGGATCGTGGCGATGCTGGAGCGAATCGAGCGGGCCTTGCTGGTCGGCCAGCTGCGCAGGATCCCTAAGGCGGTCGATTCCCTCGCCAGCGCCTCGGAGGAGGAAATCGATGAGAGCCTGCTGCGCCTCACCCATCTGCTGGAGCAGGAGCGGCCCGATCTCCGTGAACGGGTGGTGGGGGTGCTCTCCCTCGAGGCGGACAAGCTCGATGACGCCATGCTCTTCGCCATCGCCAGGGACTACCTCCTCCCCCAAGCCAGAGCCGAGCAACGCTCGTCTTCTGCGCAGCTCTGATCGAGCATGCTCGCCGGGGGCGCGGATGCTTCGCTCCATGACTTCAGGCCCTCGCCGGCCCGGCTCCGGGTCAATGGCCTGAAACAATGGGCCCATAACCCACGAAGTCATGGCTGCGGCGGTGAGCACGTCCCAGGACACTGCCGAGCCGGCACCCCCTGCCGTGGCCCTCGGGGCCTTCAATTTTGCGAGCTATCTGGAGGCGGCCCGGCTGCGGGTGGAGAGCGCCCTCGATGCATCCCTGGGTCCTGAACGGCCGCAATCCCTGCGGGAAGCGATGCGCTACTCGCTGCTGGCCGGGGGCAAGCGGCTGCGCCCGATCCTTTGTCTGGCGGCCTTCGAGCTCGCTGGTGGGGAGGGCGACCTAGCCCTCCCCACAGCGGTGGCTTTGGAGATGATCCACACCATGTCGCTCATCCATGACGACCTCCCCGCCATGGACAACGACGATCTGCGCCGGGGTCGGCCGACCAACCACAAGATGTTCGGCGAGGCCAACGCCATCCTCGCCGGAGACGCCCTGCTCACCCGGGCCTTCGAGATGGTGGCCCTGCGCAGCCCCGGGGTGTCCGCCGAGCGGCTGCTGCAGGTGGTGGGGGAGCTCTCGCTGGCGTCGGGGGCACCGGGGCTGGTGGGCGGCCAGGTGGTGGACCTCGAGTGCGAGGGCAAATCGGTGGATCTTGAGACCCTGGAATACATCCACCTCCACAAGACTGGGGCGCTGCTGCGGGCCTGTGTGATCAGCGGCGCCCTGATCGCCGGTGCGGATGCCACCTTGCAGGCCGCCCTGCACACCTATGCCCGCGGCATCGGCCTTGCCTTCCAGATCATCGATGACATCCTGGATGTGACCGCCAGCAGCGATGTGCTCGGCAAGACGGCCGGCAAGGATCTCACCGCCGACAAGACCACCTATCCCAAGCTGCTCGGGCTGGAGGAGTCGAGGCGCCGGGCCGATGGCCTGGTGGCCGAGGCCAAGGCGGCGCTCGAACCCTGGCGGGATCGGGCGGCCCCACTTCTGGCCTTGGCCGATTACATCACCAGCCGCGACCGATGACCCCACCGATTTCCAGTGATTCCGGCCATCTGCTGCTGATGGTGCGCGATCTCCTCGACAACGCCGTTCTCTGGTGGGGTCTGGCCGCCTGCGGCGTGGCCCAGCTCTCCAAGCTCGCCGTGGAGTTCGTGCTCCATGGCCGCTGGCGCCCCGAGGTGCTCCTCGAGACCGGCGGCATGCCCTCCAGCCATTCCGCCCTGATGACCGGCACCGCCGCGGGGGTGGGTTGGTATCAGGGCTACCAGGATCCACTCTTCGCTCTGGCGGCGGCCGTGGCCTTCGTCGTCCTCTACGACGCGAGCGGCGTGCGCCGGGCCGCGGGTGAAACCGCCGCCCGGGTGAACGCCCTGGCCCAAGGCCGGGAGCGGATCAGCGATGTCGGCGGTGCGATCTGGGAACATCCGCTCAAGGAGAACATCGGTCACACCCGGCTCCAAGTGCTGGTGGGAAGCTTGATCGGTCCCCTGGTGGCCCTGCCGGGCCTGGCCCTCGTGGGCTCACCCCTTCATCTGGTTGGGCTGCTCTCCCGCTTGCCGAGCCCGGTTGGGTGAGCGCTTCCCCCGGAGCCGGGGTCGGGGATCAGGCCCTCACCCCTGACCAGCAGGCCGTGCAGGCCGCCTTCGCCACTTGGCTGGCCGCGCCAGTGGAGGGCACCCCCTTTGTGCTCAGTGGTTACGCCGGCAGCGGCAAGACCTTCCTCTCGATTCGGCTGCTCGCCTTGGTCGAAAGGGCCGGCCTCTGCTGGACGGTGGTCGCCCCCACCCATAAGGCCGTGGGCGTGTTGAGGGGGCAGCTGGAGCTGGCGGGCCTAAGGCCCACCTGGTATCCCTCCACGATCCATCGACTGCTGCGGTTGCGGCTGAAGCGGGAGCGGGATCTGGAGCGCTGCGAGGAAACCGAGCAGACCGCCCAGGCCCTTGAACACCTGGGTCTGGTGTTGGTCGATGAGGCCTCCATGGTCGACAGCACCCTGCTGGAGATCACCCTGCGCTGTGCCCATCCCTTCGGAACCCGGATCGTGTTCGTGGGGGATCCGGCCCAGCTTCCGCCGGTTGGAGAGGCCCTCAGCCCCGTGTTCGCCCTGGGGCGGGCCCGCTGCGCCAGCCTGCTGCAGGTGGTGCGCCACCAGGGCCCCGTGCTGCGCCTGGCCTCCGGCCTGCGGGAGGGATCGCTTCCCTGCAGCCCACCGCCCCCCCTGGTGCCGGTCCGCACCGATCAGGGCATGGTGTGTGCCCTCGATCGCGCCAGCTGGCTGGCGGCAGCCCAGGAGGCCCTGCGCCGCAGCGCCGAAGCCGATGCCCCCGATCTCGCCCGCATTCTCTGCTACACGAACCGCTCCCTGGAGCAGCTGGTGCCGATCGCCCGGCGGGCCCTGCATGGCTCAATGGCCGACCAGCTGCCGGTGCTGCCGGGCGAGGTGCTGATCACCCGCACCGCCGTGATGGCGCCGGCCTGCCGTTCGGGGGAGGAGGGCGGCGAGGAGCCCGACATGGTGCTGGGCTCCAATCGGGAGCTAGTGGTGCGGGATGTGGCCCCGGAGCGCTGTGATTTGGCCGACTTCGGCATCGCCAGCGGAACCTTGGGGGGCCAGGAGGTCCCGGTGATCGACACCCTCACCGCCACGGTGGAGGCCGGTGCGAGTCAGCTGGCCCTGCGCCTCCTGCCGCCGCTGGGTACCCCCGGACGCCTGGCGCTCGATGGGGTGTTGCAGCGGCTGCGCCAGGAGGCCCGCGAGGCCGGCAGGCAGGAGGGCCGGGCCCTCTGGCGTCGTTTTTTCCTGCTACGGGATTCCTTCGCCTGGCTGGGACCGGCCGCGGTGCTCACGGTGCATCGCAGCCAGGGCAGCACCTTCTCGGAGGTGTTTGTGGATGCCGATGTGTTCTGGCCGAAGGATCCAGTGCTGCGGCGCCAGCTGGTTTATGTGGCGGTGAGCCGGGCCAGCCAGGCGGTCAGCCTGGTGGCGCGGGCGGGATCCGATCGGGATGGGTGGGGCACCTGGCTGCGGGACGGAGTGCCTGAGCCAAGCAGCGGTTAGCCGAGCCGCAGGCCCTCGATGCCCTGCCAGCCCAAGTAGACCGCCAGGGCCAGACTCACCAGTCCCACCAAGGGGTCGGCATTCCTGAGCAGCCAGGATTTTCCCCCTTCCAGGCCCGGGATCACCCGCTCCCGGCCCAGCAGGGCCAGGGCCAGCAGCGGCACCAGCAGCAGCAGGGCCGTGCTCAGGGTGAAGAATCCACCCACCAGCCATTCCCGGCTCCGATCGAGACCTGCCGCCAGCAGGTTGCCGCTGGCTTTTGCGTAGAGAAACAGATCGTCGGGGCTCACCACCTGCACGAGCGAACTCAGGCCGAGCAGGGGGAGCAGAGGTAGGGCGCCGAAGCGATCAAGCCGGCGGCTCCAGGCCGGCGACTCCCCCTCCTCCCCGGCGCTCAGGAGTTCCCGCAGGCCCAAAGCCAGCAGGGCCCCGGCCGCCAGCAGATCCAGACCCGTGCGGTGCTGGCTTCCTTTCTCCATCGGCAGCACCAGGCCATGGCCCAGGCTGAGCATCAGGCCGAGTTCCAGCGCCGAGGTGAGCAACCAGGCCGCCACGAACCAGCCGCCACGCCGCAGGGGGTCGGGCCCTAAGAGCAGCAGCAGCAGCAGGGCGATGTGGAGCGGGCTGAAGCCGATGGCCAGGCCAAAGCCCGCCAGTTCAGCGCCGAGGCTGAGGAGGTTCAGGAGCGCCCCACCGATTGGCGCCATTGTGGAACCTGCCGCTGGCTCCAGGCCGCTCACCGGGGCGCTCAAGGGCTGCTCATCAACGGCGCCCGTTCCTGCGGCCTGCCCGGCGCCGCCGCGATCAGCCGCGGATTTCGAACCAGTCGTCGCCGGTGGCCGCCACCCGGGTGGTGCCTAGCCCGGTGACCTGGGCCCGCAGGGGACCCTTCTCGCACCAGAGCACCAGTTCGGCCAGCTGCTGGGGGAGGCCCTCCGCCTCCACCTCCACGGAGCCATCCGGGAGGTTGCGTACCCAGCCGCTGAGCCCCAGTTCGTTGGCCCGCCGACTGCAGCCGGCGCGGTAGCCGACCCCCTGCACCCGGCCCCGCACCATCAGGCGCCAGCGTTCGGAAGGGGTGCCGTTGCGGGGTTGGCTGGGCTGGAGAAAACGCCGTTCATCGGCGGCGGCGCGCCGGGCCCGTAGTCGCCGGGCCGGCGCCAGGGAATCGCCGGCCATCCAGCCGAAGCCGGGGTCGGCCAGGCGTCGGGCGTGTTCGCGGCTGTCCATGGCGCAGGGAGCTGAGGCGAGGCGTGGGCGCGCTTGATGTCACCCACTGCACGCTGGCACGGATCGCGCCGCGCGGCCACTGGTCGGGGGCTTGCTGGACCTAGGGGCGCGGGGCCGGCAGCTCAATCATTAGATTTTGTAAAAATATTTCTGCATCTTTTGCCGCTCGGGCTCGGCTGCCGGGCACCAATAGGAGGTGATGCAGATTCGGCATCAACGCAGTCAAGATCTGCCTAAATGCCGCAAAGTACTGCTTTCGGGTTATGGTTCTACTACTTGAAGTTGTCCGTGGGCCAGGCAAGCATCCAGTCGAGTGCTTTCCTGGCAGACATAGACTCGTTTCGCCTGGCCGCGAACGACCCTCCCCATCAGGTCGCGTCAGCGTCGGCCATCGACGGGACCATCTCTCTCTCCCTGCCGGTGAAGCTTGAGCCCGACCTCCGGGCCCTGCCACCGGCTCCCCTGGCCCTGGCGCTGATTCCGTTACTGGTGCTCCTGTTGATGGGGCTGCGGCCGGAGTCTCGTTTCCGGGAGTGGTGCCGCATCAGCTCCGAGGATTTCCTGGGGCTGTTCAGGCCCATCCGGCGGCGGCGTCATGTGATTCATGACAAGCCTTATCTCGACCGGGTGCTGCAGGCCGAATTTGGTGGCAGCCGCCCGCCCTCCGGTTCGTTGCAAACCTCTTCCTCCCGTTGCTCCGCAGACTCCCCTGCCAAGGACGACAGCCTCTCTCCCTCCCCCGACGAGGGCCGCGACGTCCCCTCCTGATTCGCCTCTTGATTGGCCGGTGCCTCGATTCGGGCCGCCAGGCGTTTCACCAGTTGCGGAGATCCGGCCCAATGGAGATGGAGCCAGCTGGCGTGCAGGTGAGCGCTGGTCCAGCCCTCCGGCCGGCTCGCCGCTCCCCAACCCGCCAAGTGCCACAACGGTGCTTCCACCGCCACTGCCGACCGGGGCTCGGTCTCGATGGCGATCTGCCAGCGGTGGAATTCGTGGCCCTGATAGATCTCCCCCCGGCGCACCAGCAGGCCGTCCGCCTGGACCTGGGCGTTGCGGTAGCCCAGGCTGAGCTCACCCCGCCGGGCCTGGAACGGCAGCACGCCGGCCATGGACCGCGGCTGGCCCGTGCCATCCTCCAGGCGGGTGCCCAACAGCAGCAGCCCTCCGCATTCCGCCACGATCGGCACACCCCGCGCCGCTGCCGCAGCCAGTTCCCCCAGGCTGCGCTGGCAGGTTTCCAGCTGTTCGGCATGGAGTTCCGGGTAGCCACCCGGCAGCACGATCGCCCGGGTATTGGCGGGCAGCGGCTGATCCGCCAGGGGACTCCAGCTCACCGGTTTGAGTCCCACCGCCTCTAGCAGTTCGGTGGTTTCCGGGTAGCGGAAGTGAAACGCGGCGTCGGCGGCGATGGCCACCGGCAGGGCTGGCCGGGGTGGAGGCTGGCCCACCAGGGACCCGATCGGATCGGAGAGCCCGGGATCGGGGGCCACAGGAGACAGCAGCGGCCAGAGCCTTTCGAGATCCAGGTGGCGTCGCGCCAGCTCAACCCAGACTGGTTGTCGCTCCCCCAAGTCGTGCAGCTCCTGGGGCGGCAGGAGTCCCAGGTGGCGGGAGGGGAGCTCAAGGGAGGGGTGGTTCGGCAACACCCCCAGCAGGGGAACCTCGATGCTGGCCAGGGCCTCCTCTAGCAGGGCCCGGTGCCGCTCGCTGCCCACCCGGTTGAGCACCACCCCGGCCAGGCGCACCCGGGGCGGTCCGTGGTCCCGGAAACCGCGCACCAGGGCGGCCAGGGACCCCGCTTGTCGGGACGCTTCCACCACCAGCACCACGGGAAGATCCAGCAGGGCAGCCACCGCTGCCGAACTTCCCTCGGAGCTGGGCCCCCGTCCATCGAACAGCCCCATCACCCCTTCCACCAGGACGCGCTCCGCCCGGCTGCCATGCCAGCGGAAGCTGCTCTGTACCCAGGGCTCCCCGCAGAGGATCGGATCAAGGTTGCGACACTCCCGGCCTGCCACGGCGGAGAGCAACTGGGGATCGAGGTAATCGGGCCCCACCTTGAAGGGCTGGAGGCTTTCCCCCCGCTCGCAGGCCACGGCGGCGAGGCTGAGGCTGAGCAGGGTCTTGCCGCTGCCGCTGCAGGGTGCGGCGATCAGGCAGGCCATGGGCAAACGCCGCCGGGAAGGGGCAGCAGGCAGCTTGCCAGCCGACCGAACCCCCGCCGAGGGAGCTGGTCCCATTCCACGGGCGGGTCTCAGTCCGGCAGGATCCGGGCCGCCAGGGGGGCGGCGGCGGCGAGCAGGGGATTGGTGGAGTCATGGCCACCGGAGAGCAGGCGCGCCATCTCCATTTCCTCATGTTCCTCGGGCAGGGGAACCAGCTCCTCAGCGAGCTCCAGGGCCGCCATGCCGCCGGATTCGAGCCGCATGCAGCCCCCCGATTCGGAGCAGAGGATCACGCACAGCTGGGGCCGGCCCGTGGGTTCACAGATCAGCCGCAGGCCCACGATCGCCCCGGGGTGGGCCTTGGGCATCCCCATGGGCACCGGCATCAGCCGGAAGCGCACGCTCGCCCCATCCGTGCGTTCGAATTCTGCGGCAATCCCCCCCCTCTCCGACGATGAACCGGCATCGGGGGGGATCGGACGGCTCGCGATCAGATGCCAGCCGAGCCGATCCGCGATCCAGGCCGCCAGCAGCAGGCCCTTCACGGGGTTATCGCCTTCCACGTCGATGTCGAGCTGCACCACGTTGGCGAGGGCATCCCGCCGCGTGGGGGGATCGAACACCATGGCGAGCGATTCTCTCCAGCTGCGTAGCCGCAGCCAGTTGAGATCGTTCACGGCCTGGCCTGCCTCGATGCGGGCCACCAGCACATCCAGGCAGCGGCGGGGGCTGCCCAGGGAGGTGTCGATCACCAGGCGCCTCGGCAGCGGCGCCAGGGCCTCCAGCATGTCGAGGGGTTCGTCGAGGCTGCTGTTCCACCACACCCAGCAGGGCAGGTCATCACCCACCAGGGGCTGGATCAGGTCAAGGTTCTGCTGGATGGCCCCCATGCCGCCCCGCAGCACCACCGCGTCGCCACAGGCCGCCCCGCTACCTCCCTCCTCCGGCAGGGGGCAGTAGGCCGCCACCATCGTTTCGAGCGGCCTCCCCGCATCAAGGGTGGGGGCCAGGGTGATCAGCCGGCGGGGCATGTGGGCGCTGATGGCGCTTTCCACCACCTGCCCCCGCAGATCCGCGCTGGTCTGGTGGCCAGGCCGCTGGCCCAGGGCCCAGGCCAGGCGGGGATCCATCGGGGCGGTGCTCAGGGGCAGTCCGCAGTCGCTCACGGCCTGGCGGGCGGCCTGCATCAGATCACTGCGGTCGAAGCCCCGAATCGGGCCATCGATCAGTCCCACCCGCACCAACTGCTGCTCGATCCAGGAGGGCTCCCAAACCAACAGGGTGAAGGTGGCGGCACCGCTGGAGCCCTCCACCATCCCCTTCCAGAGGCGATCCAGGTAGGGCGTGACCTCCGCCGGAGGGACATCCAGGGGGGCCTGCAGGGTCAGCTGGGCGGACATGGCGCTGTGGATGAAAGGACGGGATGGAAGGACTGGGTGGCCTGGAAGGCGGATGGCCCACCCGCAAGTCGCCGGCTGAAACTCCGGGGTTTCAGGGGCGCCGCCAGATCAGGCCTTCGTCGGCCAGCAGGTTGTCGGCGGCGGCGGGCCCCCAGGTGCGGGCTTCGTAGGGGTGCACCGGAAGCTGCCAGGGAGCCTCCTCGATCAGTTCCAGGAGGGGGGTGTAGAGGCGCCAGGCGGCCTCCACCTCATCGCTGCGGGTGTAGAGGGTGGGATCCCCCAGCATGGCGTCGGCGAGCAGGCGCACGTAGCCCTCATCGGAGGGTTCTCCGAACGAGTCGTCATAGGAGAAGCCCATGTCCACGGGGCGGCTGCGCATGCCCGAGCCGGGGGCCTTCACCTCGAACTTGAACTCGGCGCCCTCATCGGGCTGGATGCGCAGGATCAACTGGTTGGGTGTCGGAGCGCCACCGGCGGCATCAAAGAGGTGAACCGGGGCCTCGCGGAAGGTGAGCACCACCTCCGATAGCCGTTTGGGCAGCCGTTTGCCGGTGCGCAAATAGAAGGGCACCCCCTGCCAGCGCCAGTTGTCGATGAAGAGCTTCATCGCCACATAGGTTTCCGTGGTGCTGTTGGGGTTCACGCCGGGCTCGTCGCGAT
>JBBASH010000045.1:0-27602 GCA_040399305.1 Cyanobium sp. | reverse complement strand
GGTCGCTCCGGCGGCGGTGGCGGCTATGGCGGTGGCGGTGGCGGCCGCTCCGGCGGTGGCGGTGGCTACGGCGGTGGCGGTGCTGGTGGCGGCGGTGGCGGCTACGGCGGTGGCGGTGGCAACCGCTGGTGATCCAGTCCCTCCGTTGAGATCCTCAGCAGCGGGGCCGCAGCAGCTGATCAAGCTGCTGCGGCCCCATCGCCGCCGCGTTCTTCTGGCGGCCACCTGCTCCGTTCTCAACAAGCTCTTCGATCTCGCTCCGCCGGTGCTGATCGGCCTAGCGGTCGATGTGGTGGTGAAGCGCAATGGCTCCTGGCTGGCGGGTTTTGGTGTGCCCTCGGTGCCAGGCCAGCTCACCGTTCTCGCCTTCGTGTCGTTCCTGGTCTGGAGCGCCGAATCGCTGTTCGAGTACCTCTACGCCCTGCTCTGGCGCAACCTCGCCCAGACCGTGCAGCACGAGCTGCGGCTTGAGGGCTACGACCACCTCCAGCACCTGGAGATGGCCTTCTTCGAGGCGGGCAGCAGCGGTCGCTTGATGGCCGTCCTCAATGACGACATCAACCAACTTGAGCGCTTTCTCGACCACGGCGCCAACGAAATTCTCCAACTGCTCACCACCGTGCTGGCCGTGGGGGCCGCGATGGTGTGGTTGTCGCCTGGGGTGGCCGGGGTGGCCTTCCTACCGATTCCGGTGATCCTCTGGGGCTCGCTGCATTTCCAGCAGCGACTGGCGCCCCGCTATCGGGAGGTGAGGGAGAAGGCCGGTGATGTGGCGAGCCTGTTGGCCAACAACCTGGGGGGCATGCTCACGATCAAGAGCTATGCAGCAGAGGCTTGGGAGAAGCAGCGACTGGAGCGGGAAAGCGAGGCCTACCGGCTCAGCAATCGCCGAGCCATCCGCCTCTCGGCGGCCTTCATCCCCCTGATCCGGTTCGCGATCCTCTTCGCCTTCCTGGCGATCCTGGTGATCGGCGGACTGCAGGCCTGGCGCGGCGTGATCGCCGTGGGCAGCTACAGCTTCCTGGTGTTCATCACCCAGCGCCTGCTCTGGCCCCTCACCACCCTCGGTCGCACCCTCGACGACTATCAGAGGGGCATGGCCTCCACCGACCGGGTGGTGGAGCTGCTCGACACCCCGATCGCGATTCCCAGTGGTCAACGGGCGCTCCCGCTCGAAGCCGTAAAGGGAACGATCCAGTTCGAGGATGTGGGCTTTGCCTATGGGGGCCGCCTGCCGATCCTGGAGCACTTCAACCTCGAGATACCCGCCGGCAGCACTGTGGGCATCGTGGGCGCAACCGGCTCAGGCAAAAGCACGATCGTGAAGCTTCTGCTGCGCCTCTACGAGGTCCAGCAGGGACTGATCCTGCTGGACGGTCAGCCGATCACCACGCTGCGCCTGGAAGATCTACGCCGGGCGATCGGTCTGGTCAGCCAAGAGGTGTTCCTCTTTCACGGCACGGTGGCCGAGAACATCGCCTACGGCAGTTTCCAGGCACCACGGTCCGCCATCGAGCGGGCCGCAGCCCAAGCGGAGGCGGCCGGCTTCATCGAAGCGTTGCCCCAGGGCTATGACACCGTGGTGGGCGAGCGGGGCCAGCGCCTCTCCGGCGGCCAGCGCCAGCGCATCGCCCTGGCCCGGGCCCTGCTCAAGAATCCCCCGGTGCTCATCCTCGATGAGGCCACCGCCGCGGTGGACAACGAAACCGAGGCAGCCATCCAGCGTTCCCTGCAGGAGATCACCCGCCACCGCACCACCCTGGTGATCGCCCACCGTCTGAGCACCGTCCGCCATGCGGACCGGATCGTGGTGCTCGACCGGGGGCGGGTGGTGGAAAGCGGCCGGCACGGGGAGCTGCTGGCTCGCCAGGGCCCCTATGCGGCCCTCTGGCGGGTGCAAAGTGGTCTGCTACCGGGCGAAGTGCTCCAGCCGTGAAAACCCAGGGTCCGGTACTGATCGCCATTGCCGTGGGACTAGGCCTCGGTCTGGCCTTGGCGGCGCCCATGGCCGCCCTGCTCCGCAGCGATGGCACGGAAGGGGCGCAAGGTCGGCAACCGATCGCCAACCCCTTCGCCGGCTGGGTGGAGGGGAACGGCGAGGATCTGCTGGTGCTGGGCACCGATGAGGGAGGCGGCAACACCGATGTCATCAGCTTGGTGCGGATCGAGGGGGGCGTCACCCGGGTCCGCCAGATTCCCCGCGATTCCTATCTCGAGACCGAGCGCTGGGGGCCGATCAAAATCAATGCGCTGTTCAGCCTCGGCGGAGAGGAGGCGTTGAAGCGGGAGCTCTCCCAGCGCATGGGCAACCCGATTCGACACCATGTGATCGTGAATCTGGCCGCCCTCCGGCACCTTGCCGATCTAGTGGGAGGCATCGAGTTGACCGTGCCGAAGCGCCTCTACTACGTGGATAACAGCCAGGGCCTGATGATCGACCTGCAGCCAGGCCGCCAGACCCTCAAGGGCCGCCAGCTGGAGGGCTTCCTGCGCTTCCGCCACGATGATGCCGGCGACATCGGGCGCCTAGAGCGCCAGCAACTGGCTTTGCAGGGCCTTTTCCACAAGCTGGGGCGGCCCGAAAGCATGGTGCGCCTGCCCTCGCTCTTGATGGCAACGAGCAAGGAGATCCGCACGGACCTCGGACCGATGGAGCTGGGGGGGCTGATGAGCGCCATCGGTTCGACCCGGCTGGAGACGGAGCGCTTACAGGGCCATCCCTTCGACCGGAACGGCATCAGCTACTGGGACACGGACTGGCCTGTACCCCAGGAGCACGCCGGCCTCTCCAGCTCCGCAACCAGTTCAGGGCGAGGGCCGGTGCGCCCACTCGCCGGCAACGGCAAAGAGAAGCCTGCGGCGCAGGGCTACCGGTTCCTGTACTAGATCCGGCTGAAAGCTGCGGCCTGACCGTTGGCGGGCCACCGGGTTGAAGGGCCCAGGCGAAGAGCAGGCGCTAAGGGCAGCCACTAAGGCCCGCCCTCCGGCCCCCCTGGCCCTCGATGTCCATTGCGCGGACGATCCGAAAGGGTGACCAGCGCCAGGAGCAGGGCCAGCAGGGCAAGCACCGGGCTGGAGGCCGCAACCGTGATGCCGAGGGAGGCCGTGAACCAAATCGAGGCGGCGCTGCTCAGGCCCCGCACCTCGTGGGGGGCATCAGCGGAGGTGGCAGCAGAGGGCGTCATGATCTCGCCGGCGCCCAGGAAGCCCACACCGGCGGCCACCCCCTGGATCGCCCGGCTGCGGGCGTCGAGGTCGGGTCCAGCGGCCAGCAGCAGCAGGCAAGAGCTGAGGCCCACCAGCACGTGAACCCGCACCCGATTGGGATGGGGACGATCCCCATGTTGGGCACGGTTGAGACCCACCGCCAGGCCGCACAGCACCGCCAGTCCCATGCGCAGCAGAGCCTCCAGATCGGGCACGGGGGAGAGCACGCTCAAGGAGGAAGCGGCCAAGACCATCGCCAAGACCATCACGGCAACGAGTCCCCATGATTGGTCGGCGGCTCCGTCCCGGCCACGGCCTCGGACCAATGGCACCCCTGCCGGGCCCGGATCCCAGCCGGGCCTGTAGCCGGATCTCATCAGATCGTCGGCTCAGACCGTCAGATCCCCCCATGGCGCTCCACCGCAGCCACCAGCTGGTCCGCCAGGGATTCCGCCAGGGAGGGCACCACAGCGAAGGCGCCGCTGAACCCGGTGAACACCCAGAGTCCCGGGGCGTTCTCCACTGATTCAGCCAGGGGTGGGCCCTGGAGGCAGTACGTGACCGGCACCTGTCGGTAACGACCCGGCAGGGTCGCCAGGTGGGGATCCAGTTCCGCCAGACCCGACCGCAGCCTGGCTTCCATCACGGCCGGATCGGGGGGCCGGGAGGGATCGGGATCGGGCCCCACCAGGGTGATCTGACCCAGCACCATGCCCCCATCCCGCGGGGCAAGACCCGCATCCACGATCCAGCATTCCTCGTGCAGGCCGGCCGCAGCGGACTCCAGTGAGGGACGCCGCAGGCGCATGGGCTGCACAATGCGCCCGCCCAGGGCCTGGTCGAGCCAGGGATGGGCTGGGCCCTTGGCAATGAGGACCGCAGGATCCAGCTCGATCACGCCGGCCCAGCTGAACCGGAGCCGTTCCGGCAAGGCGGGCCAGAGGGCCCGGCAGCTGGCACCCGCCGCGAGCACCAGCTGGGACACCGCGTCCGAGTGGCGGACGCCCTCGCGGTCCTGGGCGAAACCCAGGGCGCCGCCGTTTCCATCCAGGAGGCGCCAGCCGCCTCCCTGCAAGGGCACGATGCGGGCGACACCCGTCTCCTGTCGAGCCACACCGGCGCGTTTGAGGACCCGAGGCATGGCCGCCGTCAGGGTGGGCGCATCCACACGGCCGAAGGGCAGCAGGGCGGTGGGCAGGGCCTGAACCGGGGCCGGGAGGTGCCGAAGGGGCCCAGGCCAGCCGTGCAGTACGAGGCGGGAAGGGCGTAAGCCCAGGGGGCCATGGCAGCGCTCCAGCTGCTTCCAGGCCCGGATCCCGACAGCGGGAAGACCGGCATAGCTCAGGGCCGTGGCCGAGGGCCCAGCCGCTCCGACCATTTCCACCCGGCAGCCGCGCCGCGCCAGGGCAAGAGCCAGAAGGGATCCCGCCAGACCGGCTCCCACCACCACGACCGGCGGGTCGATTCCCTTCTGCTGGGTCACGGGGAGGTGGAACGCTCCGTTCAGATCAGCAGGTTGAAGGAGGTGATCACACGCCCAAAGAGCTCCTTCACCCTGGGCCAACGCAGTTCGTTGGTGCTGGCGGCGAAGGTGTAGAGCCGGCCCCGGTCCACCACGGCGGTGGCCAACTCATGGCGGTCGCGGTCGGCCAGGTGTACGGCGTACTCGAGGTCGTAGAAGGTGCGGCCCTCCTGCTGACGTTCGCGGGCCTCCACGAGTTCGGCCTGGCGACCGCTGCCCTCCGGCGCGATCACCTCACGGCGCAGCTTCTCGCCCACCGCCACGGCGCTGCCCAGGTCGCTCAGATCCCGGTCGGCGGCCAGCTCGGACACCACCAGGCTGAGGGTTTCATCGCTGTTGATCAGGTCGTGGAACACCACCTGGGGCCCGCCGCTCACTTGCACCCGCGTCCAGCCGGTGGGATAGAGAAAGGCGTAGCGCCCATCGGGACTCTGGTAGGAGTTGAGACCCGCCGCCAACGCGCTACAGCCCACCAGCACCAGGGCCAGCAGCACTCCCGCCAGCAGCGAGGGCCAGCGATGGGATCGGCGGGCGAGGGCTTGAAGCATGGGGGGTCACGATGCTGGCGCGCATTCTGGCCTGGGCACCGACGCGCCAGCGTCGGTGCCCCCCTCAGGGCGCCTAGATTTCGCCGAGATGCGCCCGAGCCCTGAGCGGTTTCACCCGACCCCTGGCCCGGCTGATCGACCAGTTCGAGCGGTTGCCTGGCATCGGTCCGCGCACCGCCCAGCGCCTGGCCCTCCACCTGCTGCGCCAGCCCGAGGAGCAGATCCGCGTCTTCGCCGACGCCCTGCTGGCGGCTCGCTCCCAGGTGGGCCAGTGCCGGAGCTGCTTCCACCTCTCGGCCGAGGCGGAATGTGAAATCTGCCGCGACGAGGAACGGGGCAACGGCCAGATCTGCGTGGTGGCCGACTCCCGCGACCTGCTGGCGATGGAGCGCACCCGCGAGTACCGCGGTCGCTACCACGTGTTGGGCGGCGTGATTTCACCCATGGATGGCATCGGTCCGGAGTCGCTGCACATCCAGCCGCTGGTGGAGCGGGTTGACCGCGAGAACGCCAGCGAGGTGATCCTGGCCCTCACCCCCAGCGTCGAGGGTGACACCACCAGCCTCTACCTGGCCCGGCTGCTGAAGCCCTTCACCACGGTCACCCGCATCGCCTACGGGCTGCCGGTGGGCAGTGAGCTCGAATATGCCGACCAGGTGACCCTGGCCCGGGCTTTCGAGGGCCGCCGCCGGATGGAATGAAGCGCGCCATGCCCCAACGTCCGACCCGCTACAGCACCATCCCGCCTACCGAACGGCTGCCGGAATGGATCCGCACGCCGATTGGCAACGCCTCCGCCCTCGAGACCGTGCAGGGGGTTGTGAAGCAGCAGCGCCTGCACACGATCTGTGAGGAGGGCCGCTGCCCCAACCGCGGCGAGTGCTACGCCGCCGGCACTGCCACCTTCCTGCTGGGCGGCCCGATCTGCACCCGCAGCTGTGCCTTCTGCCAGGTGGAGAAAGGGGAGGCGCCGGTGCCCTTCGATCCCGGCGAGGCCGAACGGGTGGCCGAGGCGGTTGAGACCCTCGATCTGCGCTACGTGGTGCTCACCGCCGTCGCCCGCGATGACCTGGCCGACCATGGCGCCAGCCTCTTCACCGGCACCATGGCTGCAATACGGGCCCGCAACCCCGTGATTGCGATCGAGGTGCTCACCCCCGATTTCTGGGGCGGCCACCGCGAGGAGGCCGAGGGCCGCGCCGCCCAGCGGCAACGGCTGGCCGCGGTGCTGGCGGCCGATCCGGTGTGCTTCAACCACAACCTCGAAACGGTCGAGCGGTTACAGGGGGAGGTGCGTCGCGGCGCCACCTACGCCCGCTCGTTGACCCTGCTGGCGGCGGCCCGGGAACTGGCGCCCACCATCCCCACTAAATCGGGTCTGATGCTCGGCCTGGGTGAGACCGAGGAGGAGGTGGTGGCCGCCCTCAGGGATCTGCGATCGGTGGATTGCCAGCGCCTCACCCTCGGCCAGTACCTAAGGCCTTCCCTGGCCCACATTCCGGTCGCCCGCTACTGGACCCCCGAGGAGTTCACCCGTCTCGGCGCCATTGCCCGGGAGCTCGGCTTTGCCCAGGTGCGCAGTGGCCCCCTGGTGCGCAGCAGCTACCACGCGGCGGACGATGGCTGAACGCCCTGGGCCCGGTTCAGCCCGTTGCTGCCGGGCCTTGCTGACGATCCCGGCCCTCACCTTGCTCTGGTTTCCTTGCTCCCCGGCCGTGCGGGCCGATGGCAGCGGACCAGTCGCCCCAGTCGCCGCTTCGGGGATGTCTGTGCCCCTGCGGGAGGAGTTCTTCTTCCAGCTGCAGGGGCAACCCACGCGGCGCCAACAGGGCCATCGGATCGACGTGGGCGTGGGGGTTCGCTACCGCCCTGGCATGACCGCCTCCGCCGGCCCCATGCGCTATCCCGACTACCGCCTGCTCCAGGCCGGGATCGAGGAGCTGCTCCAACCCACCCCGGCCGTGCCGATCGACAGCTGGTGGGAGGTGGTGGTCAAGGCGATGGCCCAGGCGGTGCTGGAGCGGGGCCATGGCACCTTGGCCGGCGTCACGGTGCAACTGCGGGTCCACCCCTGGTGCCTGCCCAGCCGGGCCTCCACCGCCGAACCGGCCCTCTGGCGTGCCGCCGAGGCCAGCCTTGGCGATGGGCCGCCCCTGCCCTATCCCAGCCTGGAGCCGCCTTGCCAACCTTTGCCCCCTCAAATCCGGCCTGGGGGCTGATCAGCCCAACACAGGCGATTCAGTCGCCGAGCAGCCGGCCACAGCGCTTCAGCCCCTCGGCGCAGTCGCCCCGCATCAGCAGGCCGGAGCCCCCCCAAACCAGGCGGAGCGGCAGGTCGGTGAGGCCGGCCCCTACCTCCCGCACCGGCCCAAAGCCCAGCCGTTGGAAATAGCGCACCAGGCAGCGGTGCTGGCGGTCGCCGTCGCGGATGGCCAGCAGCCGAGCGCTGCGACAGGGGGTGCTCTCCAGGGCCCAGGCGAAGGTGGCGGCCCAGATCAGCAGGCCGACCCCGGCGGTGTCCTGGCCCTGCACCCGCATCGTGTCGAGCTGCAGTCCGGCGGGGGTCGGCAGAGACCAGCCCTTGAGTTCTCCCAACAGTTCGGCTCGGTCAGTGGCCAGGGGCCGAGCCACCACCACCTGGAGGCTCCACACCCCCAGGCGGCGGGGGGCCCGCAGGCGCAGCTTGAGGCCCCGCTTGGCCGCAAGCGCTTCCACCCGCTGCAGGCTCAGGCCGGGAGGCGATGGAAAGGCGGGGACAGCGCTGCTCATGGCCGGTAGGGCTCAGCGGCCACCACGACCCCACAGGGCAGCGGACCGCCATAGAGATGCGGGAACAGCTCGCCGCTCTCCGGCGCCGGTTCCTCCCGCACCTCCAGGCCGGCGGCCGCCAGACGCTCCGGATCGATGCTGAGCAAGCGAACCGGACCGGCGTCGGCGTAGAAGCGTTCGTACGTGGCCGCAATCTGGTCGCCATGGCTGGCGTGCACAAAGCCCACCTGCTCGAGGGACAACCCCCGGGTGGAGCGCCGGTAAACACCCTCCGCCAGGGCCTGCTGCCACTCATCGGCCAGGGCCAGGTGGTAGAGCCAGCTCGGAGAACGCCAGGGGTGGCGGGGAGCCAGGGGCGGTGCCATCACCTCCGCCAGTTCGCTTCCCGCCTCGAAGCGGGCCAGCCAGGCTTGCAGCGCCCTGATGCCAAGGGCGGCGTCGAAACCGGCCGGATCAGCGAGCCGGAACTGCCGCACGAAGGGCAGCAGGGCCCAATCGGCCAGGCAGGAGCGCACCCCCAGCAACCAGAGCGGCTCGCCTGCATCGCTGGAGTGCTCCAGGCAAGCATTCCAACGCCGCAGGATGGTGAAAGCCGCTTCGCGATGGACCACTGGATCGGAACCGGGGTAGCGGCTGGCGTACTTGAAGCGATCGAGATGGTGCTTGAAGGGCCCATCGTTCTCGGCCACCAGCGCCATGATCTGCTCCCAGGCCTTGGCCGCTGACGCGGCATCCCCGGCGCGCCGCAGCCAGTCGCCGGGATCGTGGGCCTCCAACGCCCACACCATGATCTCCAGGCTTTCGCGGAACCGGGTGCCATCGGGCCTCTCCAGCACCGGAACCGTTCCCGGTGCACCGAGCGCCACGAATTCAGGGGGGCGAATCGCAAGATTCAGCTCCCGCACCTCCACAACCACCCCCGCCTGCGCCACGGCCAAGCGGGCCCGGATGGCATAGGGACAGCGGCGAAAACTCCACAGGATCGGGAGTGGTGGAGTGTCGGTAAGCGCCATTGAGGCCCGCAGCTCAGAAGAGATAGGCCAGCACCAGCACCAATGCCAGGCCAATCAGAGAGATCACCTGGAAGCGACGATCGGCCCGATCAACCCGCTGCCGGATCGCCGCCGCCGCTTCGGTGGAGGGGTCGGCTTCAGCCGTGGCGTGCACGTTGGTGCCCCAGACGAAGAGCACGAACAGGGCTATGGAGATAAAATAACAATTCTCCAGGTGCACCCCCAGGCGGATGCGCGGTGCGGCGGCCAGGGCGGGGGGAACCGGCTCAAGGCGCCTGTAGAGATCGCGGCGGCGCACCGGTTGCGGTTGCATCGCCGGCGGCTGGAGCAGGCCATCGCCAGGTTTCAGGGAGGATCGTCCATCGCCAGCCCCGGCGGGGCCGTGATGGAGCAGCGCAATGGCCAGTCCCAGCGTGAGCAGCAGGCCCAGCAGACTCCGCAGCCATCGCCCCCGACCGGGGGTTGGCGTTGAACCTGATGACCGGAGCCGCTCCGCCATTCCTGATCCGCGGGACGCCCCGCAGTGAATTGGTGCCCAATGTGGCATGAGCTCAATCGCCCTCCAGCAGCTGGCCAGGCCCTCAAGAGCGCGCTGGAGGAATGGGTTCTCGGATCGATGGGGTTCTGCCGCGGCGGCACAGGCCGTGGGAGGGGGCGTGGATGATGAAACCTGGCCGATTGCGATGCCGGGATGGTTCCGGCGACCAGCTGCCCCTAAGGGACGTCCGCCCCCTCGGCAAACACCCGCCCGATGTGGGCCTCACCGCGCCGCCGAGCCAGCACGATCTGACGCTGCCGTTCCAGAAAGCGTTGCCGGTCCTCCGGCGTAAGGCGATCGGCGCAGTGGCGGCAGCTCACGCCCTCCAGGTAGCTCTCCAGTTCACGGTCGGCAGGGGACAGGGGCATGCGGCAGCCATGGCAGAGGCTGTGATCGCCGCGCTCCAGCCGATGGTTCACCGCCACCCGTTGATCGAACACGAAGCATTCGCCCTGCCAGCGGCTCTCGGCCGGATCCACGGTCTCCAGATACCGCAGGATGCCGCCCTGCAGATGGTGCACCCCCTCGAAACCCTCCTGGATCAGATGGGCCGTGGCCTTCTCGCAGCGGATGCCGCCGGTGCAGAAGAGGGCAAGGGCCCGGGGCCGGCGCGCTTCCACCAAGGGCCTGAGTTCCCGTTCCACCCAGGCGGGAAAATCCCGGAACGAGGCCGTGCCGGGATCAAGGGCCCCGGCGAAGGTCCCCACGGCCACCTCGTAGGCATTGCGGGTGTCGATCACCAGGGTGTCGGGGCTGGCGATCAGGGCGTTCCAGTCCTGGGGGTCCAGGTAGGCGCCCACCGCGGCGGTGGGGTCCACTTCCGGCCGGCCGATCGTGACGATCTCGCGCTTGATCCGCACCTTGAGCCGATGAAAGGCCTGGACTTCCGTGCAGTGGCGTTTCACCTCGAGGGAAGCCAGGCCCGGAACTCCCTGCTGCAGCAACTCCAGCAGCGCCTCGACGCCAAACTCCGGACCACTCACGGTGCCGTTCACCCCCTCGCAGGCCAGCAGCACGGTGCCCTTCACCTCCCCGGCATTCCCCACAGCCAGAAGCCGCTCCCGCAGAGCCGGCAGATCCGCCTCGACCAGGGCCGCGAAGCGATAGAAGGCGGCCACCCGCAGGCTCATCGCACCAGGGTGGGCTCGGCCTCCACCTGCACCCCGGCGGCCGCCAGCAGCTCCCGATCGTCTGCCACATCGGGGTTGCCGGTGGTGAGCAGGGTGTCGCCGTAGAAGATCGAATCGGCCCCCGCCAGCAGGCAGAGGATCTGGGCCTCACGGTTCAGCTGCTCCCGGCCGGCGCTGAGCCGCACCCGGCTGTGGGGCATCAGGATGCGGGCGGTGGCCACCATCCGCACCAGCTCGAGGGGATCCACCGCCGGGCGATCTTCCAGCGGGGTGCCCTCCACCGCCACCAGGGCATTGATCGGCACGCTCTCGGGGTGGGGATCGAGGCTGGCCAGCACCTGCAGCAAGGAAGCCCGGTCGGCGCCGCTCTCGCCCAGGCCGATGATGCCGCCGCAGCAGAGCTGAATGCCCGCTGTGCGCACCCGCTCCAGGGTTTCGAGCCGTTCCTGGTAGGTGCGGGTGCTGATGATCCGGTCGTAGTGCTCCGGGCTGGTGTCGAGGTTGTGGTTGTAGGCGGTGAGGCCCGCTTCGGCTAGCCGGGCGGCCTGGGGCCCGGTGAGCATGCCGGCGGTCACGCAGGCCTCCAACCCCAGCTCCCGCACGCCCCGCACCATCGCCAGCATCGCCTCAAAGGGGGCGCCATCGCGGATGTCGCGCCAGGCCCAGCCCATGCAGAAGCGGTGAGCGCCGGCATCCCGGGCTGAGCGGGCCCGCGCCAGCACCGGCTCCACCTCCAGCTCGGGACGGCCGCTCACATCACTGCTGTGGTGCATCGACTGGGGGCAGTAGGCGCAGTCTTCCTCGCAACCGCCGGTCTTGACGCTTAGCAGCGAGGCCAGCTGCACCCGGTAACCCGGGTTGGCGGCCCGGTGCACCTGTTGGGCCTGCCAGAGCAAGTCCATCAAGGGCAGATCCAGCAGGGCCTGGATTTCGACCTGGCTCCAGTCGTGACGGGTGATCATGCCGGCGTCTCCACCCCACCGAAGCGGCGGTTGCGGCCCTGGTAGTCCTCCAGGGCGGCCAGCAGGGCCTGGGCGTCGAAATCGGGCCAGAGCACATCGGTGATGTGGAGCTCGGCGTAGGCCAGCTGCCAGAGGAGGAAGTTGCTGATCCGGTGTTCGCCGCTGGTGCGGATCAGGAGGTCGGGATCGGGTTCACCGGCGGTGTGCAGTTCGGCCGCAAAACGCTCCTCATCGAGACAGGCCGGATCCAGGTCGCCCCGGGCAGCCTGCTCGGCCAGACGGCGGGCGGCCCGCACCAACTCCCGGCGGCCGCCGTAGTTAGTGCACACGTTGAAGTGGATGCCGGTGTTGCCCGCCGTGCGGGCCGTGGCATCGGCAATCAGACTCTGCAGACCCTGGGGCAGTTCCTCCAGATCTCCGAGAAAGCGGATCCTCACCTGCTCCTTCTCCAGGGCCTCCAGCTCCCGGGCCAGCACCCGCTCAAAGAGGGCCATCAGGAAGGTGACCTCCTCCCCGGGCCGACTCCAGTTCTCCGTGGAGAAGGCGTAGGCGGTGAGGGCCCCGATGCCCCAGTCGCTGCAGAGGCGGAGGGTGCGCTTGAGGGCCTCCACACCGGCCCGATGGCCCATCACGCGGGGCAGCCCCCGCTGGCGGGCCCAGCGACCGTTGCCATCCATAATCACCGCCACATGGGCGGGGAGACGGTCAGGATCCAGCTGCCGTGGCAGGGGCTGACGCTGGGATAGGGGAGTGGTCGCCAGGGCGCGACTCATCCGCGGGGCTCCGGCGGGTCCAAGGCCACCGTACGACCCGCCGGTGCCGTGCCAGCCGCCGCCAGGGCCTCGGTGAGCAGGTCATGGAGTCGGCTGCTGGTGATCGGCCGCTCCAGCCGCCCCTGGCTGGCCAGGGAGAGAGTGCCGGTCTCCTCCGAGACCACCACACAAAGGCAGCGGTCGAAGCGCTCGGTGAGGCCAAGAGCCGCCAGATGGCGGGTACCAAATCGGTTCGGGCCTTGCCGGGAGAGAGGCAGGATCACCCCGGCGGCCACCACCCGGTTCTTCTGCACCAGCACGGCGCCGTCGTGAAGCGGGGTATCGGCCGCGAAGAGATTCAAGACCAGGTCCACGGAAAGGCGCGCATCGAGATGGATGCCGGGATTGAGGAAATCCTCCGGCCGCAGGTCGCTGCCCACATCCAGCACCATCAGCGCCCCACGCCGGGCCTGGGACAGCCGCCCGGCCGCCTCGGTGAGGGTGCTCACGGATCCGGAGGTGAGCTGATCGCCACTGCGATCAGCGAACAGCACCCCGATGCGGCCGGTGCCGAGCAATTCCATCAACCGGCGCAGATCGCCCTGCCACAGGATCGCCAGGGCCAGGCTGCAGGCCAGCACAAGGGCATCGATCAGCTTGCTGGTGAGGGGAAGGGGCGCATAGCGCTGCACCATCCAGGCCAGTGCCACCAAAAAGAGATACCCCCGAAGCAGCCAGAGGGTACGGGCTTCTTTAACCCTCCCAAGAAGAAGCACTCCGATGGATCCGGCAAGGGCAACATCCACCAGCAGCAAAAGAAAATCGCCGGTTGGCTGCCAGATCACTGGGTGAATCGTTCCACTGCTGAGGTCAAGCGCCCCCGCCAACTGCCCATGGCCAGCCAGCCAGTGCCCTCAATCAGGTTATCGGCTGAAGATGGGATGGCAGAAGGTCGTAGCGCAGTAGTTCCTCCGGCTGTTCGCGCCGTTGCACCACCTCCGCCTCCCCACCGTGCACGAGCACCGTGGCCGGGCGGGGAATCCGGTTGTAATTGGAGGCCATCGATGCGTTGTAGGCACCGGTGGCGAACACGGCCAACACGGCCCCCGGGACCGGCTGCGGCAGGGCGATGTCCGGCAGGAGCACATCACCGGATTCGCAATGCTTCCCCGCCACGGTGAAGGAGCCGTCAGCCGCCGCCAGGGGCTGGGCCGCCAGCACGGCGGTGTAGCGCGATTGATACGTGATCGGCCGAGGGTTGTCGCTCATTCCCCCGTCCACGGACACATAGGTGCGAATGCCGGGGATCTCCTTGCGGCTGCCGAGGGTGTAGAGCGTCACCCCGGCGGTGGCTACCAGGGAACGGCCGGGTTCACACAGCAAACGAGGGAGGCTGAGACCACGGGCTCGGCAGGCCTCCGCCACAGCCTCGGCCACGGTGCGCACCCAGTCCTGGATCGTCGGGGGATCATCAGTGGCCACATAGCGGATCCCCAGCCCCCCGCCCACGTTGAGATCGGAGCAGGGGTGGCCGAGGGAGCGGGCCAGGGCGAGGGCGTCGGCCATCACGGCGGCCAGGTCGCGGTGGGGCTCAATTTCGAAGATCTGGGAGCCAATGTGGGCATGGAGCCCATCCAGCCAGGCCCAGCTGCAGCTGGCCAGATGGCGGAGCACTGGCTCCAGCTGGTCGGGATCGAAGCCGAACTTGCTGTCGAGATGGCCGGTGCGGATGTACTCGTGGGTGTGGCACTCGATGCCGGGGGTGAAGCGCAGCAGCAACCGCACCGGGGCCTGCCGGCCTGGAGCGATGCGACTGAGGATCTCCACGTCTTGCCAGTTGTCGAGCACCACGGTGACGCGGTGAGCCAGGGCCAGCTCGAGCTCCTCCTCAGATTTGTTGTTGCCGTGCAGCACGATCCGCTCCGGAGGCATCCCCCCCTGGAGGGCCGTGAGCAGCTCTCCGGCGGACACCGCATCGAGCCCTAGGCCCTCGGAGGCCACTAGGGCCGTTAGGGCGAGGGAACTGTTGGCCTTGGAGGCGTAAAGCGCCAGGGAAGGCCCGGCATAAAAGGTCTCGAGGGCCTGGCGATAGGCCCGGCAGGTGGCCCTGAGGGTGGCTTCGTCGAGCACATAAAGCGGGGTTCCGTAGGTGCGGGCCAGGTCCTCGAGGCGGCAGCCGCCGACCACGAGGCTGCCTTCCTGGTCAAGCCCTGTGGTGATGGGGGCGAGGTTGCGGTTCGGACTGACGACATCCAGGCCGGCTTCGAACGGGTCGAGTCCCACAACAGCCGCGGTGGGAGCCTCGCCGCCGGCGAAGCCAGATGGGGCGCTGTCGAGGGCTGACGTGGACACCATGGTGGTCGGGCTACGGGATTTGGGCTGATGCGGCCCGATCCCGGTGGAGAGAATGGATCAGTCATCGTAGGGATCTTCCCGACCCGGACCGGCTTGGATCGCGAAGCACGAACGGAGGCTGGGCAGGGCCTGATCCGGCCGCTGCGGTTGGACGATCTGGCGGACTGCCTGGATCTCGATCAGCGAGCCCTCGGCGGCCTCTGGAGCAAGGACCAGTGGCACCGTGAACTGGCCGAGGAGAACAGGCCGGGGCTCGGGATCTGGCGGGAGGCCAGTCTTCGTGCTTTGGCCTGTGGCTGGCTGATCCTCGACGAACTCCACATCACCGTGGTGGCGGTGGATCCTGCCTTCCGACGCCGAGGCCTTGGTCGCGGGGTGCTGGCGGGCTTGCTGGCCCACGGCCAAGCGGCTGGCGCCCGCCACGCCACCCTGGAGGTGGCCGCTCCCAACGAGGCCGCCAGGGGGCTCTACGCCGCGGCCGGCTTCCAGGAAGCGGGGATCCGTCGCGCCTACTACCGAAATGGCGACGATGCCCTGATCCAATGGCTCAGACTGGTTCCTTGAGCATCGGTACGGGAAACCGGCAGTTTGTGTTAACCCCGTAGCCAATATCGGGGGCTTGATTTATGCCAGGAACAGCCAGATCCCTTGCCATCACTGCAACGGCTGAAATGGTGCCAACGGCAACCCACGCGGCGCTTCAATCCTGATAGGTTGGTCTTACTGCACCAGGCCCCGGCCCATGTTCGAGCGGTTTACCGAGAAGGCCATCAAGGTGATCATGCTGGCCCAGGAGGAGGCCCGACGGCTGGGTCACAACTTCGTGGGAACGGAGCAAATCCTGCTCGGGCTGATCGGCGAAGGCACCGGCGTGGCCGCCAAGGTCCTCAAGTCGATGGGGGTCAACCTCAAGGACGCTCGGGTCGAGGTGGAGAAGATCATCGGCCGGGGCTCCGGCTTCGTGGCGGTGGAGATCCCCTTCACTCCGCGGGCCAAGCGAGTGCTTGAGCTCTCCTTGGAAGAGGCTCGCCAACTTGGCCACAACTACATCGGCACCGAACACCTGCTGCTCGGCCTCATCCGCGAGGGCGAGGGCGTGGCAGCCCGGGTGCTGGAGAACCTCGGCGTTGATCTCGCCAAGGTCCGCACCCAGGTGATCCGCATGCTCGGCGAGACCGCCGAGGTGGCCGCCGGCGGTGGCGGCAAGGGGTCCACCAAGACCCCGACCCTCGACGAGTTCGGCACCAACCTCACCCAGATGGCGGCCGAAGCCAAGCTGGATCCCGTGGTGGGCCGCCACAACGAGATTGACCGGGTGATCCAGATCCTCGGTCGCCGCACCAAGAACAACCCCGTCCTGATCGGCGAACCGGGCGTCGGCAAGACCGCCATCGCTGAGGGGCTCGCGCAGCGAATCACCCAGGGCGATATCCCCGACATCCTTGAGGACAAGCGGGTCCTCACCCTCGACATCGGCCTGCTGGTGGCCGGCACCAAGTACCGCGGTGAGTTCGAGGAGCGCCTCAAGAAGATCATGGAGGAGATCCGATCCGCCGGGAACGTGATCCTGGTAATCGACGAGGTTCACACCCTGATTGGCGCTGGTGCCGCCGAGGGCGCCATCGATGCCGCCAACATCCTCAAGCCCGCCCTGGCCCGCGGCGAACTCCAGTGCATTGGGGCCACCACCCTCGATGAGTACCGCAAACACATCGAGCGTGATGCGGCCCTGGAGCGGCGCTTCCAGCCGGTGATGGTGGGTGAGCCCTCCGTGGTCGACACGATCGAGATCCTGCGGGGTCTGCGCGAGCGCTACGAGCAGCACCACCGGCTGAAGATCTCCGATGAAGCGTTAGTGGCCGCCGCCACCCTCGGCGATCGCTACATCTCCGACCGCTTCCTGCCGGACAAGGCCATCGACCTGATCGATGAGGCCGGTAGTCGGGTGCGGCTAATGAACTCCAAGCTGCCGCCTGCCGCTAAGGAAGTGGATAAGCAACTGCGGGCCGTGCAGAAGGAAAAGGAGGACGCCGTTCGCGATCAGGACTTCACCAAGGCCGGAGAACTGCGCGACAGGGAAGTGGAATTGCGCGACCAGATCCGCTCCATCCTCCAGACCCGCCGCGATGGCGAAACCAGCGAAAGCGGTGAGACCCCGGATGCGGCAGCCGCCGCTACGGGTGGAACCGAAGCCAGCGAGGCTGCCACGATCGAGCGGAATCCGGTCGTCACTGAGGAGGACATCGCCCAGATCGTGGCCTCCTGGACCGGCGTGCCTGTGCAGAAGCTCACCGAGAGCGAATCGGTGAAACTGCTCAACATGGAGGAAACCCTCCACCAGCGTCTGATCGGCCAAGACGAAGCCGTGAAGGCCGTTTCTAGGGCGATCCGCAGGGCTCGGGTCGGGTTGAAGAACCCCAACCGCCCGATCGCCAGCTTCATCTTCTCCGGCCCCACCGGTGTTGGCAAAACGGAGCTCACCAAGGCACTGGCCGCCTACTTCTTCGGCAGTGAGGATGCGATGATCCGCCTCGACATGTCCGAATTCATGGAGCGGCATACGGTCAGCAAGCTGATCGGTTCCCCTCCGGGCTATGTGGGCTTTAACGAAGGCGGCCAGCTCACCGAGGCGGTGCGGCGTCGCCCCTACACCGTGGTGCTCTTCGATGAAATCGAGAAAGCCCATCCCGATGTGTTCAACCTCCTGCTGCAACTCTTGGAAGACGGCCGCCTCACCGATTCCAAGGGACGCACGGTGGACTTCAAGAACACCCTGATTATCATGACTTCGAACATCGGATCGAAGGTGATCGAAAAAGGCGGTGGTGGTCTCGGCTTTGAGTTCGGCGGCGGCGACGCCGACGAGACCAACTACAACCGCATCCGCTCCTTGGTGAATGAAGAGCTCAAGCAGTATTTCCGGCCTGAGTTCCTCAACCGCCTTGATGAAATCATCGTCTTCCGTCAGCTCAGCCGCGACGAGGTGAAGGACATCGCCGAAATCATGCTGCGCGAGGTGTTTGGCCGCATGCAGGAGAAGGGCATCACGCTCTCGGTTACGGAAGCCTTCAAAGAGCGACTTGTTGAGGAGGGTTACAACCCCAGCTACGGGGCGAGGCCACTGCGGAGGGCCGTGATGCGTCTGCTTGAAGACAGTCTTGCCGAAGAATTCCTCTCCGGCAGACTTGGTGAAGGTGATGCGGCATTGGTGGATGTCAATGCTGAGAAACAGGTAGTGATCCGCAAACAGGTGGAGACTATTGCCATTCCTGAACTGGCCGGGGCCTCAGCTTGAATTCATCAGCACTGATGAGCCCACCCCCGATCCCCCGGCGCGAAGATCGTCATCTCATCCCATTTTCCAGTGTTGTGCTCAGGGCAGAGCTGTTCACTTCCAGCTTCTGCCACGTGGGCTATCTCTGGGATGTGAGTGCCTCAGGTGCCTGTCTCTGTTTCAGCGAAGAGGCGAGCAACCTCAGTGATGAGGATGACCTACAGGTTCGTTTTCTCTGGCCTGAGAAAGAGCAATCCATCACCTCCCCCTGCCGTGTGGCCTGGCTGAATTCCATTCACGGCGCCCGCTTTGTGGGAGTTGAGCTCACCGAAGCCATGGATCTGTCGAAAACGTTCTTCTCCAATCTCCTCAATCCAAAATTTCTCAATCACCTGTGCCCCAACTAGGGCTCACCAGCCAGCCAGACCATGGGCACCTCCACCACCACCCAGGCGATCGCCCCGGCCCATGTGTTGCGCGGTGATGTTTTCTGGCCAAAAGCGATCGACGCCATCGCTCGGCTCGGCCACCGCCCCCTGCTGCTGGGTCGCAGTGCCGGCACGGCATTCATCCGCGAAGGGCTATTCGAGCAGTTCGGCCGCCACGGGCTGAGGCCGCTTGCAGCCAGCCTTCAGTACGACTGCTGTGAGGAGGATCTAGCCCGGATCAGCGCCTTGGCGGAAACCCCTGCCTGCGATCTCGTGATCGCCGCTGGAGGAGGCAAGGTGCTGGATGCGGGCAAGCTGCTCGCCGATCGCCTTGACCTCCCCTGCGTCACCGTGCCGACCAGCGCCGCCACCTGCGCCGGCTGGACGGCGCTGGCCAACCTTTATTCCCCTAACGGCGCCTTTGCCCAAGACGTCACCCTCAGGCGCTGTCCAGAGCTGCTGGTGTTCGACCATGCCCTGGTGGGCCAGGCGCCAGCCCGCACTCTGGCCAGCGGCATCGCCGATGCCATGGCCAAGTGGTACGAGGCCTCGGTGAGCAGCGGTGACAGCGAAGACGGCCTCGTGCACCAGGCCGTGCAGATGGCCCGCATCCTGCGGGACCAGCTGCTGCTCGAGGGCCAGGAGGCGATGGCAACCCCCGGCGGGGCGGCCTGGAAACGGGTGGCTGAGGCCTCGGCCCTGACCGCCGGTCTGGTCGGTGGCCTGGGGGGGGCCCGCTGCCGCACCGTGGCAGCCCACGCCGTTCACAACGGCCTCACCCAGCTGGAAGTCACCCATGGCAGCCTTCACGGCGAAAAGGTGGGCTTCGGCGTGCTGGTGCAGCTGCGGCTCGAGGAGCTGGTGGGGGGCAACCGACTCGCGGCCCAGGCCAGGCGGCAGCTGCTTCCCTTCTTCCGCTCCCTGGGCCTGCCCCTGAGCCTCGCCGACCTGGGCCTGGGCTCCGCCAGCCTCAGCGATCTCAGGGCGGTGTGCACCTTCGCCTGCCGGAAGGATTCCGACCTCCACAACCTGCCCTTCCAGGTCGCCCCCGACGATCTGTTGGCGGCCCTGGTGAGCACCACATCCGAGCGCCAGCCTGCATGAGCACAACCCCAACGGTCCGTGATGGCCGCCAGCTCGTGGAGTCGGCAGCCAGGACCCTGCTCGACCCCCAGGGCCGAGAACTGGCCGAGGCGGTCCAATGGTGGGAACTGGAGGGACTGCCTGATCGCTGGCCGGTGGCGGTCACCGGCCAGGGCCCGCCGTTGCTGCTGCTCCACGGCTTCGACAGTTCCTTCCTGGAGTTCCGCCGCCTCGCTCCCCTGCTGGCCCCCCACCACCGGCTGCTCATCCCCGACCTCTACGGCTTTGGCTTCAGCCCTCGCCCCATCGATGGCAGCTTTTCCCCAGCCGCTGTCCTGGCCCATCTCGATGCCCTCCTAGAGGCCTTGCTGCGCCAGGGGATCCACGAACCAGTGGGACTGATTGGAGCCTCGATGGGTGGGTCCGTGGCCGTCGAACTCGCCCGCCGCCATGCCGGGCGAGTGGGAAGGTTGTTACTGCTATCCCCGGCGGGGCTCACCGGTCGCCCCATGCCCCTCCCGCCTGGCCTGGATGCCCTAGGGGTCTGGTTCCTAGGGCGGCCGGGGGTTCGGCGGGGACTGTGCCGCTCCGCCTTCGCCGATCCGGACTCGGCCGTCGGACCCGCCGAACTGGAGATCGCCTCCCTGCATCTAGCCACACCCGGCTGGGGCGAGGCCCTGGGTCGCTTTGCCCGCTCCGGTGGGTTCGCCGGTTGCGGCGACCCCCTGCCGGAGCAACCCCTGCAAGTGCTCTGGGGCCGGGAAGACCGGATCCTGCGACCACCTCAGAAACGCGCCGCCCAGGCACTGCTCGGTGATCGGCTGAGGGAACTGGACGAGTGCGGACACCTGCCGCACGTCGACCAACCCCAGGCGGTGGCGGCATGCTGGCTGGAATCCGAACCAGGCTGAACAATGCCCACGGTCCCTGCACCCTTCACGCCCCCCCAAGCGGCTGAACAACGGACTCGCGCCAGCGGCGGGCGGCGGGTGCCCTGGCTAGCTGGATACGCGCTGATCATGGGGATGCTCCTGGCCCTCGTGTTCACCGCTCCCGGCGCCGCCCAGGCATCCCTCCTCCACCTGGAAGGGCCTGCTCCGGCCGACCTGGGCCTGCACCAGGAGCATTTGTCACCCTGCCCGACTCCCGCCCACTGCGCCCGGGAAGACTGGTCTGTGGCGGATCCTGCCGCCGCCCTGGAAAGGCTCTTGCCCGCTGTGCTGGCCCTAGAGGGCGTTGAGATCGTTGAAACGGGATCCGGCTACATCCACGCCACCGCCACGAGCCGCATCTTCGGCTTCGTGGACGACTTGGAACTCCACGCCGCATCGGCCGACGGGGTAATCGAGGCACGCTCGCTGTCCCGCATCGGTGACTCCGACCTGGGGGTCAACGGCCGTCGGCTGGCCACCCTCCGGCGTGCCCTAGAGGCAGCCTGAGCTCCTACGGGCTCAGCCTTCGCCGCCTTCTCCACCTTCGCCGCCCTCACCGCCCTCGCCGCCATGCTTCTGGGGTGCGGGCCTGGGCGCAGCGGGAACCGCAGGCGGCGCCACGGCGGGCTTCCCCATCTCCGCCGGACCCGGACCTCCCTCCCCGGAGGGCACGCGGGCGCAACCACCGCCCATGGCCACCAGGCCGGCAGTGGCAAGGAAGAGGGCAATGCGGGAACGATCCAAGGCAGGTCTCAGGAACGATGGCCATTCTTGGCAGGCGGCACCGGCAACGGGGGCCAGGATGCGACCGATACCTGTGCCATTGATCACCTTTTCAGGTCTCACTGTTCCCCAGCACCATGCGATTCCAGCTCGATGCCGTGCTCAATTCCCAGGCTCTGGACAGCCTGCGGAACGAGCTCCTCACGCCTCAGGCCGACTGGCGGCCCGGCCATGAGAGCGCCGGCTGGCATGCCCGCAGCGTGAAGCACAACCGGCAACTCGACCGCGCCTCCCCCCTGCATCAGCGGCTGGCCGCTCAGGTGACCGCCAGCCTCGAGGCCCATCCGTTGCTCCAGGCGGCCGCCCTGCCGGTGCGGATCCACGGGCTGCTGTTTAGCCGCTGCGGGCCCGGCGAAGGCTATGGGCGCCATGTCGACAACGCCTTTATGGCCGGTGGGCGGGCGGATGTGTCCTTCACCCTGTTCCTGCAGGATCCGGCCGCCTACAGCGGCGGAGGCCTGATGCTCGAATCGCCGGCCGGGGAGGAGGAGGTGCGGCTGGCGGCCGGCAGCGCCTTCGTGTATCCGAGCACCCTGCTGCATCGGGTGGCACCCGTGACCGGCGGCGAACGACTCGTGGCGGTGGGCTGGATCCAGAGCCGAGTGCGCGATGCCGAACAGCGCGAGATCCTCTTCGATCTCGACACGGCCCGCCGTGGCCTCTTCCAGCGGGAGGGCAAGAGTGAGGTGTTCGACCTGATCAGCCGCAGCTACAGCAACCTTCTGCGCCGCTGGGGGGAGTAAGGCGCCAGCATGGCCGCCACCCGGGATCCCCGGCGCCCAACCCAACCAAAAAGTCTGCCCCCATGCCGGAACTGCCCACCAACTCGGTGCCCCACGAAGGCCACGGCCCCGACCGGAAAGCCGTGCTGGCCGCCTCGGCCCCCTGGCTCGGTGCGCTGCTCAACGTGCTGCCCGGTCTCGGGGCCGGCTACCTGTATCAACGCCGCTGGCGGGCCTGGTGGATCACCACGGGCCTCTCCAGCGCATGGTTCCTGCTCGGGGCCCTGCTGCAGCCGGACCCCTCCGAGATCGATCCGCGCACGCGCCTGGTGGGGCTGGGGGGATTGGTGCTGCTGGCCGCCGTGAGCGCGGTGGAAGCCTTCCTGGCGGCCCGCCGGGCCCGGATGGAGTGAGCCCTTTCCCTTCTCTGTTAGGAGAGCCCCAATCCCCTGCGGCCGCATGGACACCCTCCCCCCAACCGATGCCGAGCCGTTGACACCGGCGGGGCCGCTGCTGGGACTGCTTTCGAGGGGCCTGGAATTGTGGCTACGCCAGCAGTGCACCGCGATCGAGGGGCTGGAGATCCAGCTGGAGGGGTCGGCGGCCCAGTTGATGCGGGGTCGCCTGGAGGGGGTGCGTCTTCGGGCACGTCGGGTGGTGTACCAGAACCTGCGCTTCGACCGGGTGGAGCTGGCCAGCGGCGTGATCCGGGTGCGAATGGGGGCCCTGCTGCGGGGCCAGAGCCTGAACCTGGAGCAACCCTTCCAGGTGCGGGGCACCGTGGCCTTCAGCGGCCCCGACCTCGGGGTGTCCCTGGCCACACCCCCCTGGCGCAGCGTCGGCGATGGCCTGGCGGAGGAGATTCTCGGCCTGAGCCCCTTGGCGGGGCTGAGGATTGAGGAGGAGCGGCTTGTGCTGATCGCCCATGGCTCCGGCAGCGGAATGCCTTTGGAGGTACCGACCAGCGTGCAGGCCTTGGAGGGCAAACTCGTGGTCCGGAGCCTCGATGGCGGCGCCTTGGCCCGGTTGCCGATGGATCCCGCCATCCGGATCGAACAGGCCCAGATCGGCGCCGGGCTGCTGCAACTCCTGGGCGAAGCTCGGGTTTCCCCCTAGGAGCCCAGTCCGTCAGAATCGTGCTGGATGCCAGGGTGAAGGGCTGATGCCGATGCGCTGCACCCGATGGCTAGCCATCCCCCTGTGAACCAGACCGGGGCCCTCCGGCTGGGACTCCCAACGACCGGCACCGGCCTGCTGGCCATCGGCCTGGGGGTCACCCTGGGGCTGGCCGCCGGCCCCGGCAGAACCGGCGACCTGACCGCAGCCGGGGCCGATGGCGCCGTGGAAGCCCTGGTGGCCGGCGGCGCCCAGGCCTGCCGAACGTCGCTGGCCAGCCGCTACTCCGCCGACCCAGCCAGCCTGGAGATCTGGCTGACACCGGGCCTGAGGATCGCCATCGAAAGCGGCGAGCTGGGGTCCACGGCGGTGCGTCGGGAAGGACTCCAGTTCGGCTGGATGCTTCACGGCCGGCCCGCACCGGCGCCGATCGGGCTCTGCCGCACGCGGGGGGACGGCACGGTGGCCGCCATCGAGGAGCAAAAGGACTGAGGCGCGCCCTTCGGCCTGGCTAGGACAGCCGGTCCACGAGGGGATAAACCAAGGTGACCACGGAATAGACCACCGCAGGCACGAACAGGTAGCTGTCGATCCGGTCGAGAATGCCCCCATGGCCGGGGATGGCATCGCCGGAATCCTTGAGGCCGGCATCGCGCTTCATCATCGATTCGGTGAGATCCCCCACCAGGGCGAAGACCGACACCACCGCTCCGAGCAAGCCCCCCACCAACGCACCCCAGTGCCAACCAAGCCAGACGCCCCCTGCGGCTCCCACGAGCAGGGCGGACACCATGCCGCCGAGGGCCCCCTCCACGGTCTTGCCCGGTGAGATCGGAGACAGCGGATGGCGGCCCCAGCGCCGGCCGATGGCATACGCCCCAAGATCGGTCGCCACGATCAGGAAGCAGGCCAACAGGGTGAGGGCAAGCCCACTGGTCCAGGGCCAGGAGGTGCCCGGAAGGGTGGCGTTGGCCAGGGAGGGGGCCAGGGCCGGATCGGCGAGGTCCCGCAGCTTGATCCAGTGGCTGGGCAGAAAGCCCAAATAGAAGAGTCCGAAGATCGAGGCCGCGATGTCGGCGATCGTGCCCGTGGTGGGCTGGAGTAAGAGCCAGCCGCAGATCACCGCGCCGCTGGCCGGCAGCACGGCGGCGGCCACATCGGTGGCCACCTCCGGCACGAACCAGCCGCTGCCGGCGGCCGCTTGCGTGGTAACCAGCAGCAGCTGCACCGCCACCAGGGTGGTGCGGGTGGCCGGACGGATCCCCTTGAAGCGGGCCATGCGGAAGAACTCGAGCAGGCCGAGATGCACGATCACGCCCACCGCCAGGGTGAACCACCAGCCCCCCAGCATCACCACCAGGAAGCCAAACCCACCGGCGGCCCAACCGCTGGCCAGACGGGCCAGAGAGGTGGCGGAGCGGGGGCGGGGAATCAACGTTCGGCGGCGATCACGAAGAGGGGCTCCGCAGCGGCCAGTTTGGCCTGGCTGCCGCGGCGCTGCATGCGGTGCACCGTGGCCTGAACCACCTGCACGTCATGGGCACCGAGCTGGCCCAGGGTATCGGTGGCATCCACCAGCCCCTCCAGGCTGGTGGTGCTGATCACCAGGCGGCCCTGCTCCTGAAGAGCGTCCCAGACCGCCCGCAGCACATCCCCCAGGGGCCTTCCCACCTCCAGCAGCACCCGGTCGGGATGGGAGGGAAGCTGGGGAAGATCGTCCGGGGCCCGGCCGGCATGGATGTGAAGGTTGCCGATTCCGAAGCGCAGGCGGTTGCGCTCCAAGAGTTCGATCGCCTCGGGGTCGCGCTCGAGGGTGTGAACGGCTCCGGCGGGCATCAGGCGGGCGATCTCCAGGGCTAGGGCGCCGGTGCCCCCCCCCACATCCCACACCAGGGAGTCGGCCCGGGGCCGCAGATGGGCCAGCAGCATCACCCGCAGCTCCATGGGAGTGGGGCTGAACCCTGGGGCGTCTTCGAAGGCCGCATCGGGCAGGCCGGGGGTCACAAAGTCCCAGCCGTAGGGGGACAGCAGCGGGGCAGCCAGGCCGGACCCGGAGGAACCGATCGGGCGGAGCGGGTCAGCCGGTGGAGAGTGCGTCATCGACCGCTCGTTCCAGGCCCCACCGCAGGGGCCACAACCTTCACCGTATCAGCGATCTGCCCGGGCCACAGGGCCCGCTGACCCTCCAGCCAGGCGGCCCGCGGCGCATCGATCCGCTCGCCGGGGATCAGCAGGGGAATACCGGGTGGGTAGGGGCAGAGCGGCTCCGCCGCGATCCGGCCGATCGCCTGCGCCAGGGGCACCTCCTGGGCCTGCGACCGCCAGGCCAGGCCGACCGCCAGCTCCGGAGCCGCCACCAAGGGCAGGGGGGGCGGCGCGAAGGGCGGCAAGGGTGGGCCACCGAGGTTCTGGCGCAGATCCAGCAGACAGGGCGGCAATCGCCGCTCCAGGGCGGCCGGTGGAGCCAGCCCAAGGCAAAAGGTGAGGGCTCCCGGCTCGGGAAGCTCGGCCACCACCCCCCGCTCCAGCAGCCAGCCATCGGCCTCGGTGCCGCGGATCCCCAGCGGTCCGGTTGCCAGCACCAGCCGCAACGGATCGTGGTTGGCCACCAGGGGGAAGCCGAGACCCTCCAGGCGCTGCCGCAGCCGTGTGGCGCGTGCCACGGCCCTGTGGCGCTGCCGCATCCCGGCATCGCTGCGTCCATGGGCCAGGGCAGCGGCGGTGGAGGCCAGGAGCAGGGCGCTAGGGCTGGAGGTCTGCAGCCAGAGCAGGCTCCGCTCCAGGCGGGCCGGCTCGATGCGGGAGCCCTGGGCGAGCAGGGTCGCGCTCTGGGCCAGGCCGCCACCGGCCTTCTGGAGTGAGAGCACCACCAGATCGGCGCCGGCCGCCAGGGCGGCGCCATCACCATGGGCCTGGTCCACCAGCACGGGCAGACCGGAACCGCCATGGGTATGGATCAGTTCCACCAGGGCCGGGAGGTCGGCCGCGAGCCCTTGGTAGGTGGGATCCAGCAGCACCACGGCCTCGGGGCGATAGGGGGCGGCGGCGGCCAGCACCTGCGCTAAATGGGCCGCGGTGGGCGGCAGCCAGAGGCCGGTGAGGGGATCGAAGGGGAGATCGAAGAGCAGCGGCTCGATCCCCCCCAACACACAGGCATGCAGCAGCGAACGGTGCAGGTTGCGGGGCAGCAGCACGCGGGCGCCCGGGGGTGCCAGCGCCAGCAGGGCGGCCTGGAGCAGGCCGCTAGCGCCATTCACCCCAAACCAGCAACGCTCGGCCCCCAGCAGAGCGGCACAGGCGGCCTGAGCCTCGGCCACCGCACCCTCCGGCTCCAGGGGCCCACCGAAGGAGGGCAGTTCGGGGAGATCCCAGCTGCCGGGCGGTCGGCTCAGCAGGGAACGCAGCGCCGGGGCCAGGCCGCGGCCCCGCCCATGGGCCGGCAGATGCAGATCCAGACCACCACGCCCGCCGGGGTCCCGCAGCAGCCGGAACAGGGACCAGTCGGGGAGCTCCCCCATGGAGACAGGCATGTGGTTTCTAGAGTCTGGACAGTCACCGGCTCGGCGCCGGCCCCCGCAGCGTTGCCCACCTCCGCCCCAGCGGTCGCCAACGCGGCCCTACCCACCCCCATTCAGTCCCCAGTCGAGGTGCCGCTTGCGCGCCCCGTCGATCCAGCCGGGGATGCGCCCCGCTACGACCCCGAAGCCGACCTGCGCTGGCTGATCCTGCGCCCCTGGATCTGGATCAGCCGGCTCATCGAGGTGATCAGCCGCCTCGGCTGGCTAGCGATCACCCTGGTTAGCCAGTCGAGCAGCCCCGATCCCCGCGTGCAGCAGCGGCTGGCCCGCAGCATCCTGTCCACCCTCAGCGCCCTAGGCCCCTGCTTCATCAAGGTCGGGCAGGCCCTTTCCACCCGGCCCGACCTGGTGAAGCGGGAATGGCTTGAAGAACTCACCCGCTTGCAGGACGACCTGCCGCCTTTTCCCCATGGGGTGGCGCTGGGCCTGATCGAGACGGAACTGGGCGCACCGGCCCAACAGTTGTTTGCCGAGTTCCCCGATTTTCCAGTGGCCGCGGCCAGCCTCGGCCAGGTCTACCGGGCCCGTCTTGATGACGGCCGCTGGGTGGCGGTGAAGGTGCAACGGCCGCGGCTGCCGTTCGTGATGCGACGCGATCTGGTGATCATCCGCTCCCTGGCGGTGCTGCTGGCTCCGCTGCTGCCCCTGAACCTGGGCTTCGGGCTGGGGGCGATTATCGATGAGTTCGGCTCCACCCTGTTCGAGGAGATCGACTACCGCCGCGAGGCCGACAACGCCGAACGCTTCGCTGCCCTCTTCGCTGACCATCCCGAGGTGACGGTGCCCGCGGTGGAGCGGAGCCTCAGCAGCCGCCGCGTGCTCACCACCGAGTGGATCGAGGGCACCAAGCTGCAGAACCGGCGGGAGTTGGAGGCTAACCATCTCGATCC
>JBBASH010000044.1:0-27925 GCA_040399305.1 Cyanobium sp. | reverse complement strand
TGAAGGCCTCGTAGGCGGCGTCAAACAGGATCAGGGCGTTGTGGGCCCTGGCGTAGTCCACCCATTGCTGCAGCTGGGCCCGGCTGGCCACGGCGCCGGTGGGGTTGTTGGGGAAACAGAGGTAGATCAGGTCCACCTTCCCTTCGGGCAACGGCGCGGTGAAGCCGTTCTCGGCCGTGATCGGCAGGTAGGTGAGTCCGCCGTACTGACCGCTGCCGTCGGCGTCGCCGGTGCGGCCCGCCATCACGTTGCTGTCCACATACACCGGATACACCGGGTCGGTCACGGCGATGCGGTTGCCCTCGCCGAGGATGTCGAGGATGTTGCTGCTGTCGCACTTGGAGCCATCGGAGATGAAGATCTCCTCAGCGCTCACCTCGCAGCCGCGGGCCTGGAAATCTTGCTTTGCGATCGCTTCGCGCAGCCACAGGTAGCCCTGCTCGGGGCCATAGCCGTGGAAGCCCTCCCGGGTTCCCAGTTCATCCACCGCCGCCTTCATGGCGGTGCGGCAGGCCTCGGGCAAGGGTTCGGTCACATCGCCAATGCCCAGGCGGATGATCGGTGCTTCGGGGTTGGCCTCGCTGAAGGCTTTCACCCGCCGGGCGATCTCCGGAAACAGATAGCCCGCCTTGAGCTTGAGGTAGTTGCCGTTGACCTGGACCACGGAGCCGCTGCGATAAGGGATGGCGGGATTGTCCTATGGCGCCGGTCCCGGGGGCTGAGAGCGGATGGCGGAAGCCGGGGCCAGGGGGGGGGCGCTGGCGGCCCTTCAACGATGCCCCCCGAGTCCGGTGTGAGGGAGCGTCAGGTGGTTTGCGGTTCGATCCAGGCTTGCCAGGGAGCTCCGGTCGGAGTCGTGACCTTGGCCGGGGGCTTGGGGCTGCTGCGGCAGCCGCACTGCCCTTCGACCCTTTTCTCGAGCCGGACCAGCGCCATGGCGTGCACGATTCGGCCAATTCGGACCGGGAGCGAATGGCCCTGCCCAGCCTGGGGCACTGCTGAGACATGGTGAGGCCCTGGCCCGCCGACAAGCGTGCCCCCGAGCAGGCTGGCGAACCCAAACAAAGGCTGCCGGGCGTGCGCGTCAATCCTGCAGACAGCCTGCACCCCTAAATTCCCGTGCGCCTCTCCGCGAAGGGACGGGGTCTAGCCCCCTGGCCTGAATACGATCCGCACAGGCCCTTTTGGCCCCACCGCTGTCGCCATGCCCTCCCCGTCCACGACCACTTCAGCGGCAGCACCCCCCGTTCCGGTGCCCCCTGCGGTGGACTTCAACAGCCTGGTGGACCTGGCCATCAGCAAGCCGGCCCGCTACCTGGGCAATGAGCTCGGTGTGATCCCCCGCGACTGGAACGCCGCCTGGGCTGAGGCCGGTGTGCGCTGGGCCCTCACCTACCCCGAGGTCTACGAGGTGGGGGCCAGCAACCTGGGCCACATCATTCTCTATTCGATTCTCAACTGCGTTCCCGGCCAGCTCTGCGACCGCGCCTACCTGCCCGCCGCCGACCTGGCCGCACGCCTGCGGGAACGGGGAGAGCCCCTGTTCGCCGTCGAGAGCCGCCGCCGCCTCAACGCCTTCGACATCCTCGGCTTCAGCCTCAGCTACGAGCTCGGCGCCACCAACATCCTCGAGCTGCTGGATCTGGCCGCCATTCCCCTGCGCACCGCCGACCGGGGCGACCTGCCCCTGGCCGATCCGGCCGCGCCGCCGCTGATCTTTGCTGGCGGCCCTACCGCCACCAGCAACCCCGAACCCTTCGCCGCCTTTTTCGATTTCATCGCCCTCGGCGATGGCGAGGAGCTGCTGCCCGAGATCGGCCTGGTGGTGGCCGAAGCCCGCGCCACCGGCCTTAGCCGCCGCGAGCTGCTGCAGGATCTGGCCCAGGTGCCGGGGGTCTACGTGCCTTCGCTGTATGCCCCCGGAGCCGATGGGGTGGCCGTGGAGACGCTGGAGCCGGGATTGCCCCGCCGCGTCCTGCGCCGCACCGCCACCCCGATGCCCCACTACGCCATGGGGTTGGTGCCCCACATCGAAACGGTGCACGACCGCCTCACCGTGGAGATCCGCCGCGGCTGCACCCGTGGCTGCCGCTTCTGCCAGCCCGGCATGCTCACCCGCCCCGCCCGCGATGTGGAGCCCGAGGCGGTGATCGAGGCGATCGAAACCGGCATGGAGCGCACCGGCTACAGCGATTTCTCGCTGCTCTCGCTCAGCTGCAGCGATTACCTGGCCCTACCGGCGGTGGGGGTGGAGCTGCGCAACCGCCTCGCCGATAAAAACGTGACCCTCACCCTGCCCAGCCAGCGGGTGGATCGCTTCGACGCCAACATCGCCCACGTGCTCGGCGGCGCCCGCCAGGCCGGCCTCACCTTCGCCCCGGAGGCCGGCAGCCAGCGCCTGCGCGACATCGTGAACAAGGGCCTCACCGACGCTGAGCTGCTGCGGGGCATCCGCACCGCCATGGAGAACGGCTACCGGCGGGTGAAGCTCTATTTCATGATCGGCCTGCCCGGCGAAACCGACGCTGACGTGGTCGGCATCGCTGACACCTGCCGCTCCCTGCAGCAGCAATGCAGCGACCTGGGGCGGCTGGAGCTCAACCTCACGATCAGCAACTTCACGCCCAAGCCCCACACCCCCTTCCAGTGGCACAGCGTGAGCACAGCGGAATTCCGCCGCCGCCAGGAGCTGCTGCGAGGCGCCCTGCGGGGGTTGCGAGGCATGAAGGTGAACATGACCGATCCCCGTCTTTCCGCTGTGGAGGACTTCGTGGGCCGGGGTGATCGGCGCCTGGCCCCGGTGATCGAGGCGGCCTGGCGGGCCGGGGCCGGCCTGGATGCCTGGTTTGAATCCGCCGAGCGCACCCACGCCGCCTGGACCGGCGCCATCGAGGCCGCCGGGCTGGGGGGCCGCTACCGCGCCCTGGAGATGGGGGACTGGAGCGCCGCAGGCGCCATGGAGGCGGCGGATCTGGATGGCTTCTGCCGCCAGAGCCTCCCCTGGGATCACATCGACAGCGGGGTGGATAAAGCCTGGCTGGCCGAGGATCTGCAGCGGGCCCTGGCCGCCGCCGTGGTGCCCGATTGCTCCTTTGAGGGCTGCAGCAGCTGCGGCGTCTGCGGCCCCGAACTGGGGCACAACGTGGTGATTCCGCCGCCGCCTGTGCCCGCCGCCCTGCCCCGCCGCGCCCCCCCCAGCGAGCGGGTGGCCCGGCTGCGCTTCGGCTTCGCCAAGGGGGGCACCCTGGCCCTGATCAGCCACCTCGACACCCTGCGGATGCTGGAGCGGGCCCTGCGTCGCAGCGGCCTGCCGGTGAGCTTCACCGGCGGTTTCCACCCCCTGCCGCGGCTCCAACTCGCCCTGCCGCTGCCCCTGGGGGTGGAGGGGGAAGGGGAATGGCTGGACCTGGAGTTCACGGCGCCGATCGATCCCGAGGCGGCCCGCCAGGCGCTGGCGGAGGTACTGCCGGCGGAGTTCCGACTGCTTTCAGCCGCCGTGGTGCCGGTGGCGGCCCCAAGCCTCTCCCAGGAGCTGGAGGCGGCCCAGTGGCGCTTCAGCCTGCGACCGGCCGCAACGGGCGAAGAACAGGTCGCCAAAGCAGGCGACGCCGGGCTGGAGATGCAGAGAAGCCTTCCCGAGAGGGTGGAATCCTGGCCGCCGGCTGAAGCTTGGGATCGGGCGATCAACGCCGTGCTGAATGCGCCGACCCTGCCCTGGCGGGACCAGGACAAGAAAGGCCGACCCCGGGAACGGGATTGCCGGCCCTATTTACTGGCCCTGCGCATCACCACCGAGGCCGCCGCAGCCTCGAGGGCCTTGGAGCCGCTGCGGCTGGATCTGGAGCTGGAGGCTGCCATCGACCCCCAAGGCCGCAGCCTGCGTCCCGACCAGGTGGCCCACTGGCTTGCGGAAGCGCTGGCATGTCCCCTGGCTGTGGACGCGGTACGGCGCCAACAGCTGCGTTTGAGGCCGTGCTAATTTAATGACACAGGCAGGTGGAACTAGGGTTATCCCTGAATCCCCTCCTCCAGACGCTTTCCCCATCCGTTCCCTCTCACGAACGTAACCGGCAAGCGCAATCTCTGAGCAGCGATGCAGGTATCGGTCCCCGTTGCTTTCCCCGGGTCGGGTGATTCCCTCCCCGTTACAGCGCTGACCGAGCGCCAGCCCTTCCAGCGATAAACCCCCAGGTTCATCGCTACTAGGTCTTCAGTCACCCCGCCCCATTCCGGCAGCTCCGTGCTTCGTGTCACGGCTGTCCTGCAGACGCGTTCGCTCCCTGAACCCCAAGTCTGCGTTCTTCCTCCCTTCTCCTGCCCACCCGGGCAGGGCTCCCCTGAGCCCAGAAATCTTTCCATGCCCCAGCAGATCGTCATCGCTGAGCACCTGCGGATCGCGGCGGTGCTCAGCGACGAACGGGTCGACGAACTGATCGTCGCCCAAGGTCGCTACCAGATCGGTGATGTCTATCTCGGCACCGTCGAGAACGTGCTCCCCGGTATCGACGCCGCTTTCGTCAACATCGGCGAAAGCGAAAAGAACGGCTTCATTCACATCACCGATCTCGGCCCCCTCCGGCTCCGCAAGGGCGGTGCTGGCATCACCGAGCTCCTTGAACCTCGCCAGAAGGTTCTGGTGCAGGTGATGAAGGAACCCACCGGCACGAAGGGCCCCCGGCTCACGGGAAACCTCTCCTTGCCTGGCCGCTTCTTGGTGCTCCAGCCCCATGGCCAGGGGGTGAACATCTCCCGCCGCATCGATGGCGAGAACGAACGCAACCGACTGCGGGCCCTGGGGGTGCTGATCAAGCCCCCCGGCTCCGGCCTACTCGTCCGCACCGAGGCCGAAGGGGTCAGCGAGGATCTCCTGATCGACGACCTCGAATCGCTCCTGCGCCAGTGGGAGGCTATCCAGCAAGCGGCCGAGACGGCGAGCCCGCCCGTGCTGCTCAACCGGGATGAGGACTTCATCCATCGGGTGCTGCGCGACTTCTACAGCCCGGAGGTCGTGAGGGTCGTGGTGGACACTCCCGACGCGGTGGCCCGGGTGAACGCCTTCCTCGGCGCCGATCAGGCCACCCTCTCGGTGGAGCACCACGATGAGGGTGGCGAGATCCTTGAGCACTACAAGGTCAACGCCGCCATCCGCGACGCCCTCAAGCCCCGGGTCGATCTGCCCTCGGGGGGCTACGTGATCATCGAGCCCACCGAGGCGCTCACCGTGATCGACGTGAACTCCGGCTCCTTCACCCGTTCGGCCAACGCCCGCGAGACGGTGCTGTGGACCAACTGCGAGGCGGCGGTGGAGATCGCCCGGCAATTGAGGCTGCGCAACATCGGCGGCGTGGTGATCGTCGATTTCATCGACATGGATTCCCGCCGGGACCAGCTGCAGCTGCTGGAGCATTTCACCCAGGCGATCCGCCACGATTCGGCCCGGCCCCAGGTCGCCCAGCTCACCGAACTGGGGCTGGTGGAACTCACCCGCAAACGCCAGGGCCAGAACATCTACGAACTCTTCGGCCGGGCCTGCCCGAGCTGCGGGGGCCTCGGCCATGTGGCCGTGCTGCCCGGCCGGGACACCCTGCAACCCCTGGCCACGGTGTCGGGGCTGGTGCGCTCCGCCGCCTCCGCCCGGGCCGAGGTGACCAGTCCAGTGGCGTTGGAGGCAAGCAGCGGCAGCCGGCGCCGACGAGGCGGCCGGGGCGGTCGCGGTGGCGATGGCAACGAAGCGGGCACCGTCAACGAATCCTTGTCATCCGCGGAGGAGAGCCTCCTCTCCCCAGCCGAGGAAAACGGCGCCGACCAGGGCCACCGTCGTCAGGAGCCCGAGGTGGTAGCGGTTCCCATGGATGACACCCAGGAACTGGTGTACGGCTGGATGGGCCTGAGTCCTGCCCTGCTGCTCGAATCCCCGCCCGCTGCCGACAACCTGGTGGTGAGGATCGTGCGGCCGGGATCCGATCCGGAAGCGGTGGTGGAGGAGGCGCGGCAGCAACTGGCGGCGAGCGGCTCCCGTCGTCGTCGCCGGGGTCGTGGTAGCGGCGAAGGCCGCCAGGGATCCACGGAAGCGCCCACAGATCAAGGCGCCGACCTGGACACCCTGATGGAGATCCCCCTGGTGGAGATCACCCCCCTTCCCCTTGTGCCGGAGGAATCCGCCAGGCCCTTCGAACTCCTCACCGTGGATGTTCCCGTGCATCGGAGCACAGGCGGCGGCCGCGGCCAGCGTGCGGCGGAGCCGGCGGCGGCCCACCGCACGCTGGCCGCCGAAGCCGAACCCCAGGATGGCGAAACCGCCGCAGAATCCGATGCCTCCGGTGAGCCCCGCCGCCGTCGCCGCCGTTCCTCCGCCTCCGTCTGAGGGGGATCCCTGGGCAGGCCACGATCCCCGTAGCTGTGCCGGGGTCGATGAGGTGGGGCGGGGCTGCCTCTTCGGCCCCGTCTTCGCTGCAGCGGTGGTGCTGCCGGCGGCATCCCTCCTGCCCCTGGAGCGCGCCGGCCTCACCGACAGCAAGAAGCTCTCCGCCCGTCGCCGGGAGGAACTGGTGCCCCTAATCCGGTATCAGGCGGTGCACTGGTCCCTCGGCCAGGCCAGTGCAGCCGAGATCGATCGTTGGGGCATCCGCTTGGCCACCGAGAGGGCGATGCTGCGGGCTTTACACCGCCTGCCTTCGCCACCGCTGATGCTGCTTGTGGATGGATCCCTCCCCCTGAGGGGCTGGAGCGGAGCCCAGCGCACCCTGATTAGAGGTGACAACCGTTGCGCCGCCATCGCCGCGGCGAGTGTGCTGGCCAAGGTGGAACGGGATGAGCTGCTCGAAAGGCTGGCGGCCCATTTTCCGGGCTACGGCCTGGAGCGCCATCGGGGCTATGGCACGGCCCAGCACCAGGAGGCCCTCCGGCAGCTGGGGCCCACACCCCTTCACCGTCAGGGCTTTCTGGGTTTCCTTCGGGCAGCTACGGCGATAGACAGCGACGCCCCACCCGATTAGAGCGATGCCCCGACCATCACTGCGGCGGCCGGCAAGGGGTCAAGGATCCGGAAAACCTTCCGCGCGGCCGTGGCACCAGGCCTGAAAGTCGCCCGCCAGTTGCTGACCCACCCGGCGACGAATGCCCAGCAGAAACCCACTCAGCACCGAACGGCCCGTGGCTTCGAGAACCCGGGGAGGGATGAGCCGCAGCAGGGGCGGCTGACTCACCTCCACGGCCAGCTGGGCCTCTCCCTCCAGGCCGGATGGCGTGACCTGCAGCCAGGAATGGAGCCGGAGCTGGAAGTCATCCACCAAGCCGAGGCCCTCGAGCTGGCAGTCCACGGCCTCCAGTTCCAGGCGTCCCCGATGGTGGCGGGCCTGCAGCTCCACGATGGGCTGCACCTGAAGCTGAAACACCTGCACCCTGGTCACGGTGTAGCGGTAATGGCCTGGGCCGAGGGGAACCAGATGGCGAGCATCCAGCAGGGCCGCCACCACCCTCGCCTCGTCATCGAGATATTCCGGCAACAGATGGGCCGGTTCGATCCTGGGAAGACTCAGCTGCTGACCGGCGCTGAAGGCCAGGGGCATGGCCTGGGGGCCGACAGGGCATGATCCTATCGGCCTCCCTGTCCCCGCTTCCATGCGCCTCGCCTTCCTCGGCCCCGTCGGTACCTACGGCGAACAGGCCGCCCAGCGACTGGCAGCCCTGGAGGGGATCTCGGCGGAACTGGTGCCCCGACCCGGCATCCGGGCGGTGATCGAGGCCGTGGCCAACGGCGATTGCGACGCCGCCGTGGTGCCGGTGGAGAACTCCGTGGAGGGTGGCGTGACCGCCTGCCTGGATGCCCTCTGGGAACAGCCGAAGCTCAGTGTGGCGCGGGCGTTGGTGCTGCCGATCCGCCACGCCCTTCTGGGTAGCGGCCCCCTGGAGGGCGTCAGCGAAGTGCTCTCCCATCCCCAGGCCCTGGCTCAGTGCAGCCAGTGGCTGGCGCAGAACCTTGGCTCCGCCCTGCAGCTGCCCACCAGCTCCACGGCCGAGGCCGCCCGTCTGGTGCGGGGCAGCCGGTTCCGGGCCGCCGTGGCCTCGCTGGAAGCGGGCAAGGAGCACGAGCTGGAGGTGCTGGCCTACCCGGTGAACGATGTGCCGGGAAACTGCACCCGCTTTCTTTTGCTGCGGCGCGGAGGCCAACAGCAGGAGGGTCCCCTCGCCAGCCTGGCCTTCTCCCTGCGGGCCAACCGCCCGGGTGCCCTGCTGGAAGCGCTGGGCTCCTTCTCCCGGCAGGGACTCAACATGACCCGGATCGAATCCCGGCCATCGAAGCGAGAACTGGGGGAATACATCTTCTTCGTGGACCTGGAGCTGTCCACTGGCCCCATCCCACTGGAGCAGGCGCTGGAGGAGCTCACCCCCCTGTGTGAGCACCTCATCCTGTTCGGCTCCTATCCCCTCACCAACCTGGCGTTTGCGGAAGGATCGGCGGAGGATTGAGGCGGCCTCAGCCCCCCTTGCGGCCCCGGAACACGCCGAACTGCATCAGGCCCCGGCGAAAGGCCCAGTCCATGAGGAGCAGGGTGGGGATCTCCCGCACACCCTGCAGCACCGCGGCCGGACCGAGCCCCAGCACGGCACCAGGGCGACGCACCCCCTCGGCGATCGAATCGAGCCAGGAGGGCAGGGTGGCCGTGGTCCAGTCGTCGGTCTCCACCCGCAGGCCCGCCGCATGAGGACTGGCTTCGAGGTTGGCCCTGAGGGAACGGATGCTGGAGAAGGCGGGGTGAGCCCATTGGTTGAGCAGCTGCCGCACCACCCAACGCTCTAGGGGCGTGGGTACGCCATCGGCAGCATCCCGCTGATTCCAGTCGGCCACAGCCAGGAGGCCACCGGGCCGGAGCACCCGCAACAATTCGTCGGCGTAGCGTTGCTTATCGGGCATGTGGGGGCCGGCCTCCACGCTCCAAACCCCATCAAAGCCGCCATCCGGCAGCTCCAAGGCGAGGGCATCCATCACGGCGAAGCGGCATCTGTCAGCCAGTTCGGGAGGCGTGAGCGCCGTGGCGCGGGCCACCTGGGCCGGGCTGATGCTGATACCGAGCACGGTGAAGCCGTAATCCCGGGCAAGGATCCTGGCACTTCCGCCAATGCCGCAGCCCACATCCAGAACACGGCTGCCAGGGGGCAGGGTATCGAGATGGCTCCAATGCACGAGGGCATGGACCAGATCCGCCTTGGCGGCCCGGAAGTCACGGGGCCCGGGGGGAGAGCCGTAATGCCCCAGGTGCACATGGTCGCCCCAAAGGTTCTCCAGAAGGGCATCCTCTGTCCAGCGGTCGTAGGCGCGGGCCACGCTGGCGGCGTCCTGATAGGCCCGATCACGGCGCTGCCAGAGGCGAAGAAGACCAGCCGCACCGGCCAGACCGGCCAGGCCCAGGACCCAGGGGGTCAGCGACATGGTCAACGATCACCGAGGGCGTCACGCTGCCCCTCGTCGGGATCAAGCCCTTCAAAGCCGGCGGGATAATCCCCGAGGCCTTCAAAGGTGTCCTTCAACACGGTGCGGGCAGCGAGTTGACGACGTGTCTGGTCGAGGAGGGTGAATTCCTGCCTCAGGCGCTCACCCGTGTCGGTGATTTCGAGCAATGCCTGCTGGTGGTCAGCCACCGGTCCACCCAGATGGGAACCGATCCAGAAGGAGAGCTCCCGGGGCAGGTCCGGCAGATCGGCGGGAAGGGCGGAGGGCTGGCCGATCAGTTTGCCGGTGAGTTCCACCACATCCCGGAGGGCCTGGGTCACCCGGGAAGCTAGGCCTTCGAGGTCGTCGTGGTTCTCGCTGACGCTGTCCTCAATCCAGCTCACCATGCCGACGCGGAACGGCGCCTCGCGAACGATGTCAAGAATGCGGAACCGCTGCTGGCCGAGGGTCACAATGTTGCTGCGGTCATCGTCTTGGGTCTGGCAGTGCAGGATCTCGGCACAGCAGCCCACATCGGCCATGCGCTGCTCCTGGGGGTCCCAGCGAACCACACCGAAGCGGCGATCTTCCGCCATCACGGTGCGCAGCATCATGCGGTAGCGGGGTTCGAAAATGTGAAGGGGCAGCACCTCCTGGGGGAAGAGCACCACATCTGGAAGGGGGAACAGGGGCAGTTCCCTGACGGCCAGGTCGCTCACGCCACCCATCCGGCAACGGGAACCTGGTCCCTGCTCGGGCACGGGGTGGCCGGGCGTGGAGTGGGCAAGGGCAGGCACGAATCACTGTGGAGTGATCCTAGAAAGAAGCCCCTGCCGCCGGGATGGCGACAGGGGTCACAGACGATGCGGCCAGACTTGGCTCAACAGGCAGGCGCGTGGACGGAGCGGGCCAAACCCATCCAACGGGTGCACCGGCAGCCAGGTTGAGAGCAGGTCGGCAGGAGCCACCTGGTGGCGAGGTCAGAGCTTCACTTCGATATCCACGCCACTGGGAAGGTCGAGCTTCATCAGGGCGTCGATGGTCTTGGCGCTGGGGCTGTAGATGTCGATGATGCGGCGATGGGTGCGGGTTTCGAAGTGCTCACGGGAGTCCTTGTCCACGTGGGGCGAGCGCAGCACGCAATAGATCTTGCGTTTCGTGGGCAGGGGGATCGGCCCGATCGCCGTGGCTGCCGTGTGATCGGCGGTTTCAATGATTTTTTCGCAGGAAAGATCCAGCATGCGGCGATCAAACGCTTTCAGACGGATGCGGATCTTCTGCTGGGCAAGGGCGGAGGCCATGGGAATCGGGCAGAGGGAAGAACCAGAACGGGTTGCCGCAGGAGCGACGGTCAGCCCTGCAGGTCGTGTTGTCGAGGTGCGGGAAACGGGAGCAACAAACGGAAGGCTGCGGAATCAGGCTCAGCAGATGGCTTGAGGTGATCCTTCGCTTAATCCGCTGGTGTAATGCAAAGGTGAACCCCGCGTGGAATCCGGATCGGCAGGGGCCGGGAGGGCCCGAAGGCTCCCCCGGCAGAGGCACTAGGGCCTCAGAGCACGATCTTGGACACCACACCGGCGCCGATCGTACGACCACCTTCGCGGATGGCGAAGCGCATACCCTGCTCAATGGCGACCGGGCAGATCAGCTCGGCGCTCATCTTGATGCGATCACCGGGCATCACCATCTCCACGTTGGTGCCGTCGTCAGCGGTGAAGGCGGTGATTTGGCCGGTCACATCCGTGGTGCGGATGTAGAACTGAGGCCGATAACCAGCGAAGAAGGGAGTATGGCGACCGCCCTCTTCCTTCTTCAGCACATAGACCTCACCCTCGAACTTGGTGTGGGGCTTGATGGAGTTGGGCTTCACCAGCACCATCCCACGCTCGATGTCTTCCTTCTGAACACCGCGCAGCAGCAGGCCGACGTTGTCGCCAGCCATGCCCTCATCGAGCAGCTTGCGGAACATCTCCACGCCGGTCACGGTGGTTTCGCGGGTGTCCCTGATGCCCACGATCTGCACGGTTTCACCCACCTTCACCTTGCCGCGCTCGATCCGGCCGGTGGCCACGGTGCCGCGGCCAGTGATCGAGAACACGTCTTCGATGGCCATCAGGAAGGGCTTATCGATCTCGCGCTCGGGCTCGGGGATCGACTCATCCACGGCATCCATCAGGTCGAGGATCTTGTCGACCCATTCGTTTTCGCCGCGGATGCCCTTGCCGCCGCCTTGGATGTGCTCAAGAGCCTTCAGGGCGGAGCCGGCCACCACGGGAATGTCATCACCGGGGAAGTCGTAGCTGCTCAGCAGTTCGCGCATCTCCAGTTCGACGAGCTCGAGGATTTCCTCGTCGTCGACCATGTCCTTCTTGTTGAGGAACACCACCAGGGCGGGCACGCCCACCTGCTTAGCCAGCAGGATGTGCTCCTTGGTCTGGGCCATTGGACCGTCGGTGGCGGCCACCACCAGGATGGCGCCGTCCATCTGGGCGGCACCGGTGATCATGTTCTTCACGTAGTCGGCGTGGCCGGGGCAATCCACGTGGGCGTAGTGGCGGTTGCCGGTCTCGTATTCGACGTGGGCCGTGTTGATCGTGATGCCGCGCTCCTTCTCTTCAGGGGCACCATCGATGTCGTCATAGGCCTGGGCCTTGGCCTGACCGAGCGATGCCAGCACGTTGGTGATGGCGGCGGTGAGGGTGGTCTTGCCGTGGTCAACGTGGCCGATGGTGCCGATGTTGACGTGGGGTTTGTTCCTCTCAAACTTCTCGCGAGCCATGATGAAAAAGAATCGGGGTGGGTGGGTTGGAGTGGGGGTGAAAGATCAGGAATTTCCCTGATTCTTGGAGATGATGGCTTCAGCGACGTTGCGAGGAACTTCCTCGTAATGGCTGAACTCCATCGAGAAGATACCCCGACCCTGGGTCATGGATCGGAGCTGGGTGGCGTAGCCGAACATCTCGGCCAGAGGCACCTTGGCCTGGACCTTAGACATTCCATCATCGACGGACTGTCCTTCGATCTGGCCACGGCGGGAGGAAAGGTCGCCGATGACCGAACCGAGGTAATCCTCGGGGACTTCGACTTCCACCTTCATCATCGGCTCAAGCAGTACTGGATTGCACTTCTTGACGCCGTCTTTGAAGGCCATGGAGCCGGCAATCTTGAACGCCATCTCCGAAGAGTCGACATCGTGATAAGAGCCGTCCACCATGGTGACCCTGACATCGATCATCGGGAAGCCCGCAATCACGCCGGATTGGCAGGTTTCCTTCATGCCGGCTTCAGCCGGGCCGATGTATTCCTTGGGGACGATGCCGCCAACAATCTTGTTGACGAACTCAAACCCTGAACCTGGCTCGCCAGGCTCCATTTCGATCACCACGTGGCCGTACTGGCCCTTGCCGCCGGTCTGGCGGGCGAACTTGCCTTCTCCCTTGGCGCTACCCCGGATGGTTTCACGGTAGGAAACCTGAGGCGCACCGATGTTGGCCTCCACTTTGAACTCCCGCAGCATGCGGTCCACGAGAATTTCCAGGTGAAGCTCGCCCATGCCGGCGATCACGGTCTGGTTGGTTTCCGGATCGGTGCGTACGCGGAAGGTGGGATCTTCCTCGGAGAGCGACTGAAGCGCCTTGCCTAGCTTTTCCATGTCCCCCTTGGTTTTGGGTTCCACGGCCACCGAAATCACCGGTTCGGGGATGAAGAGGGATTCCAGAATGATCGGGGCGCTCTCGACGCAGAGGGTGTCGCCGGTGGTGGTGTCCTTGAGGCCAAGCACGGCGCCGAGGTCGCCGGCCCGCAGTTCATCCACCTCTTCGCGATCGTCAGCCTTGAGCAGGATCAGGCGAGAGATGCGCTCCTTCTTGTCCTTGGTGGCATTCAGCACATAGCTGCCCTTCTGGAGCACACCGGAATAAATCCGCACAAAGGTGAGCTTGCCGAAGGGATCGGCCATCACCTTGAACGCCAGGGCACTGAAGGGGGCACTGTCGTCGGCGGGGCGCATCGCTTCGCTGCCATCAGCAAGCAGACCTTGAATCGGGGGCACGTCGATGGGGGCGGGCAGGTAGTCGACCACCGCATCAAGAAGCAGCTGCACACCCTTGTTCTTGAAGGCGGAGCCGCACAGCATGGGAACCAAGCCGTGCTTCAGCACACCTTCCCGGATGCCCTTGCGCAGCTGCGCTTCGTTGAGCTCTCCCGTCTCAAGAAAAACCTCAAGCAGCTCTTCGTCGGACTCGGCCACGCTCTCCATCAGGGCCGTGCGCCATTGAGCGACTTCCTCCACCATCGAGGCGGGGATGTCGGTCTCCTCAATGTCTTGACCGAGGTCGTCCTTGTAGATGAAGGCGCGGTTCTTGACCAGATCAACGATGCCGCTGAGCTCGCCTTCGGCACCGATCGGCAGCTGGATCGGCGCAGCGTTTGCCCGCAGGCGATCCTTAATCTGGCCGTAAACCTTGAGGAAGTCGGCGCCGGTGCGGTCCATCTTGTTGACGAACACCATCCGGGGCACCCGGTATCGATCGGCCTGCCGCCACACCGTTTCCGACTGGGGTTGTACGCCACCAACGGCGCAGAACACGGCGATCACGCCATCCAGCACCCGCATCGAGCGCTCCACCTCGATGGTGAAGTCCACGTGGCCAGGGGTATCGATGATGTTGATGCGGTGATCCTTCCAACTGGTGGAAATGGCCGCCGCCGTGATCGTGATGCCGCGCTCGCGCTCCTGCTCCATCCAGTCGGTGACGGCCGCACCATCGTGGACCTCACCCATTTTGTGCACCACACCCGAATAGAAGAGGATGCGCTCGGTGGTTGTGGTCTTGCCAGCGTCGATGTGAGCGGCGATACCGATATTTCTGACGCGTTCAAGCGGAAAGGCGCGGGCCACGGGGATAGTGCTCCGAAGAGGGTCGACAAAAAGCGGGCATAACTCTACCGACCGGCCGGTTGCCGGTGGCAGGGAGCCGGATCAGCCCAGGCATCCGGCTCCTGGGAACTCAGTAGCGGTAGTGGGCGAAGGCCTTGTTCGCCTCGGCCATCTTGTGGGTCTCCTCCCGCTTGCGAACGGCACTGCCGGCCTCATTGGCGGCATCCATCAGTTCACCGGCGAGCTTCTGGGCCATGCTGCGGCCATTGCGGGCTCGAGAGTAGTTCACAAGCCAGCGCAGGGCCATCGCGGTTCCCCGCTCCTGGCGCACCTCCATCGGCACTTGGTAGGTGGCGCCGCCCACCCGGCGAGCCCGCACCTCCACCAATGGAGTGGCGTTACGAACGGCGGTCTCGAACAGCTCCAAGGGATCGGAACCTGTGCGTTCGTTGATCAGGGTGAAGGCATCGGAGAGGATCCGCTGGGCCGTGGACTTCTTGCCGTGCTTCATCAGGCGAGCCACGATCATCGAGGCGAGCCGGCTGTTGAACTGCGGATCAGGCAGAACCGGGCGCTTCTCGGCGGCGTTACGGCGGGACATGGAAACGAAGGAAAGGGACGGACGGAGGGGGGAGGGGAGGGGAGGTGGCGGACGGCTCAGGCCTTCGGCGTCTTGGCGCCGTACTTGGAGCGGGCCTGACGGCGATCCTTCACACCGGCGGTGTCCAGGGTTCCCCGGATGATGTGATACCGGACCCCGGGGAGGTCCTTGACCCGGCCACCCCGGATCAGCACCACGGAGTGCTCCTGAAGGTTGTGGCCGATGCCCGGGATGTAGGCGGTCACCTCAAAACCGGAGGTGAGGCGCACCCGGGCCACCTTGCGGAGGGCTGAGTTCGGCTTCTTCGGGGTGGAGGTGTACACACGGGTGCACACCCCACGCCGCTCAGGACAGGCCCGTAGGGCGGGGGATTTGGTCTTGCGGGTGAGGCGCTGACGCTCGGTGCGGATCAGCTGCTGAATGGTGGGCATCGAGGGCCGTGGCGCTAGTCGGAGGGACTCGTCGTGTCACCCGTGTCGGTCGGACTGTCCAGGGACAGGTCCTGTCGGAGTGACTGGTCGGACGGTCCGACCGATTTCGACAATCCGACACCTTACTGCCCGGCCGTCCCGCGTCCAGAGTCCCGGCGGAAAGCGGCCCCGCAGGCGCAGGTGTGGACCCCCTCCACCGGCCTGACCAGAAAGGCGCCGCCACTGAGATCACCCCGGTAATCGAGCAGCAGACCGGTGAGCAGAGGCAGCTGGGCAACCGGGGCATGGAGGGTCACGCCGTCGGCCCGGGCCACCGGGGAGCCGGCGAGGTGGCCGGGCCGCAGGCGAATCGTCCAGGGTTCGCACCCCCCTTCCAGCAGATCGATGTGCATCAGACCGGGGGTGCCGGCCACCGCCGCCTGGCGGCAGAGCTCCGCGGCGGCGGCGGCGGTCAATCGCAGGCTGTGGCCCCTGGGCACGGCGGGGGTTCGAACGCAGCCCCTACTGTCGCAGCCCGACTCGATCAATGCCCGGGCCTCAGCTGCCGGCCCGGGTCAGCGGTATTGCGACGCTCCGGGGCACCAGCCCCAATCCGTTGTGCACGGCACTCACCACGCCGCGGCCCTTCACGGTGTGGAGCCCTCCCATCACCAGGCCGGTCGAGCTGCCCCCATCCAAGTTCAGGGCATCCCGCAGGCCCAAGCCGGCCAGCAGCTGCGTGGTCTCCAGCAGGGTGGGCCCCTCGTCGTCGACGCCCTCCAGGGTGAGCAGCCAGAGCTGACGTCCGTCGCTGCCGATCACGGTGCGGGGGGCCCCCTGGCTGATAAATGCGGCGCTGAAGCCCTCCGCGGCGCCATCCAACACCGGCCGCCCGCCCAACAGCAGCAACGGCCCGCCCCCCACCACGTTGGCGGCCATTCCCACCGCCGTGCTGGGGCGGCTCTCCAGGCGGAGGGTCTCCCCCTCAGGCCAGGGCAGGCTGAAGCCGGCGCGGCCCACCAGCAGGGTGTCGCCCGCCCCCAGCGGAATGCCACCGGCAAGAAGATCGGGTCCGTAGCGGGCCCGCACCACCCCATCCCGCACCAGCACTGCGGTCTCCCTATCGACCAGGCTGCGGTAGGTGGGTCCCCAATCGGCCGTGTAGCGACTGAGCCCCCGCTGCACATAGCCACTGTTGACCACCGACACCGGCCAGCGGTTGCCGCCGGCATCGAGCACCGCCTCCTCGAGGCGGAGGCGGCCGAAACGGGGCAGTCCACCCGGATCCCAGCCGACGGCCCCCCGGTTCAGGATCGGGCCCGACAGCCAGCGTCCCTGGTCCCGCAGGGCGCCGAGCGGCAGACGCCGCACCCGGTTGAAAAAGCCGCCGTTGATCGCCACCAGGGCGTCCTGGCGATTCGCCAGCCGCACCAGGGTGCTCAGCCCCTCCATGCCATCGCCCCGGCTGAGGGCGCGAAGTTCGAGATCGGAGTTCAGCAGATCGATCCGCACCGCATTGATCCGCACCCGACGGCCGGCCACCTCCCGCACCAGCCGCTCCCAGAGGATTTGGCGGCCCAGGCGGGCCTGGAGCCGGGGATCGATCCTGCCGGGGCTGGCGGTGTCGGCCGCAGGGGCCGGATCGCCGGGCAGATCCAGCACCAGGCGATGGGGATCCCCCAAGGTGAAAACTCGGGTCGGGGCGGCACCGCCACGGTCCGTGATCCGCAGCAGCGCACCCGTTCCGGCACCCCGCAGGCCCTGGCCCTGCAGGGCGGCGCGCTGGTCGGCGCTGTGGGCCACAGCCACCACCACCCCCCCCGGCTCGCTGCTGCGCACAATCGCGGGACCGCTGAGGTCGAACACCACGCGCCTCAGTCCCGGTGGGGAGGCGCTGGGCCGGATGCCCAGCAACCGCGGGGTGGGCATCTCCAGCAGCAGGGTGCTCCCGGCTGCGCGAGCCGTCAGGCCGTTGGCTACCAGCAGGGGGGCCAGGTCGATGGCCACCTCGTCGCCCAGGGGCCGCTGGCGATCGGCAGCCACCACCAGATGGGCACCGAACCACTCGAGCTCCAGCGCTCCGCTGGGGCCCCGGCTGCGGGTGGTGACCCCCAGCTGGCCCTGGGCCACCTCCAGGGGAAGCCACAGCTCCCGGGGAGGAGCGTCGAGACGGCCAATCCAGCGCCAGGCGCCCCGTTGGGCCAGCCCAAGGATCACCAGCCGGGAGCCCTCCGTGGCGCGTGCGGTGCTGGAAGCGGAAATCGGCGCCTCTGGCGGGATGCCCGGGGCAGACGGCAGCTCGGGGAGGGGTGGTGGTGGTGGTGGCGCGGCCTTCGCCGCGGTGAAAGGAGCCGCCAGAAGGGCTGTGACCATCAGGAGCGTGGCGGGGAGCGCCGCAGGCTGCGCCATCACGTCCATGGTCAGGGGCCTGAAAGTTAAACCTGCCAGGAGGTGCGTGGTGAACGGGATGGTGTTGGCCGATCCCTAGGATCAGGAACTCTGCCCGGCGGCGGCGTCCTTCCCTGCCGCGGATCCCAATCCTCCGACCCGATCCTGCGTCCGTTCACCTTCCCCTAGGTGGGTTCCGGGCATGGATCGCTCCGAGGGATCAAATCTGCTGGATCCCCCAGACCCACCGATCAGACGTTCCGCTTCCGCTAGCAACACGACGGGTTATGCAATCTTTCTCAGCTCCCCTCTGGCCCCACTGCGACAGTCCGGCGCCGGCGGCGGTGGCAGGCGAGAGGGATGCCTGCGGCGTCGGTTTCCTGGCCCACCTCGATGGCACGCCCAACCACTGGGTGCTGCGGCAGGCGCTGCGGGGCCTGCGCTGCATGGAACACCGGGGGGGATGCGGCGGTGACGGCGATTCCGGCGATGGCGCCGGAATCCTCTGCGGCATTCCCTGGAGCTACCTGGAAGCCGTGTGGCCGGCAGCCGCCAGCAGCGAAGCGGGCGTACGGGGGCTTGCGATGGTGTTCCTCCCCGCCGATGCCAGCCGCCGCGAGGAAGCCCGCCGCTTCTGCGAGGAGGAAGCCGCCGGCCTCGGGCTCCTCAGCCTGGGCTGGAGGCCCGTGCCGGTGGACTCCGCCGTGCTCGGTCCGCTGGCCCGGGACACCGCCCCGGTGATCGAGCAATGGCTGCTGCTGGCCCCGGGGGCATCCGCCCCCGTTCCCGCCGATGTGGATGCCCTCGAAGCCCTGCTGTTCCGCCTGCGGCGCCGCGCAGTGGACCGCGCCCGCGAGGCCTGGGGCAGCGACATCGGCAACCTCTATTTCGCCTCGATCAGCGCCCGCACAGTTGTGTACAAGGGCATGGTGCGCTCCGAGGTGCTCGATCGCTTCTACGCCGACCTGCGCGACGAACGCTTCACGGTGAGCTTTGCGGTGTACCACCGCCGCTTCAGCACCAACACCCTGCCCCGTTGGCCCCTGGCCCAGCCGATGCGGCTGCTCGGCCACAACGGCGAGATCAACACCCTGCTGGGCAACATCAATTGGGCCAGTGCCGCCGAGGCCAATCTCGAGGCCGTTTGGGGCGATGCAGCCTCCGACCTGCGGCCCCTGGTGAATGCCGCCTTCAGCGATTCAGCCAACCTCGATGCCACCCTCGAGTTGATGGTGCGCAGCGGCCGGCCGATCACCGACAGCCTGCTCACCCTGGTGCCGGAGGCCTTCCGCGACCAGCCTGAGCTAGATCGCCGCCCGGCGATCAAAGACTTTTACGAATACAACTCCTGCCTGCAGGAGCCATGGGATGGCCCGGCCCTGCTGGTGTTCAGCGATGGCCGCATGGTGGGGGCCACCCTCGATCGCAATGGCCTGCGGCCCGCCCGCTACTGCATCACCAGCGATGGCTACGTGGTGATGGGCTCGGAAACCGGCGTGGTGGAGCTGGAGGAGAGCCGCATCATCGAAAAGGGCCGCCTCGGTCCTGGCCAGATGCTGGCGATCGATCTGGAGCAGGGGCGAGTGCTGCGCAACTGGGAGGTGAAGGAGCAGAGCGCCTCCCGCCACCCCTATGGCACCTGGCTCGCCTCCTATCGCCGCAACCTCGCCCCCTGTGCCTGGGAGCAGGAGCGCCGGCTCGCCGACCTCGACCTGCTCCAGCAACAGAGCGCCTTCGGTTTCACCGCCGAAGACCTGGATCTGGTGATCGAGGACATGGCCGGGGCCGGCAAGGAGCCCACCTACTGCATGGGCGACGACATTCCCCTGGCGGTGCTCTCCTCCAAGCCCCACCTCCTCTACGACTACTTCAAGCAGCGCTTCGCCCAGGTCACCAACCCGCCGATCGACCCGCTGCGCGAAAAGCTGGTGATGAGCCTGGAGATGCACCTGGGCCAGCGGGGTTCGGCCCTGCGCCCCGAGCCCACCGGCGCCGGGGTGCTGCACCTCGATAGCCCAGTGCTCAATGAGGCCGAGCTGGCTGATCTGGCCGCCCATGACCTGCCCCTGACCACCCTCTCCACCCTGCTGCCGGTGACCGATGGGCCGGCTGGTTTGGAGCAGGCGTTGGCCCGCCTGTGTGCCGGGGCCGAAGCCGCGGTGCGCGGCGGCACCTGCATCCTGGTGCTCTCCGACCGCAGCGGTGGCGGGATCAGCGCTGGCACCACCTACATCCCCCCCCTCCTGGCGGTCGGGGCGGTTCACCATCACCTGCTGCGCCTGGGCCTGCGCCTGCAGTGCTCGATCGTGGTCGACACCGCCCAGTGCTGGAGCACCCATCACCTGGCCTGCCTGATCGGCTATGGCGCCAGTGCCGTGTGCCCCTGGATGGCCTGGGAAACCACCCGCCATTGGCTCGCCCACCCCAAGACCCGCTCCCTAATCGAGCGGGGCAAACTTCCCGATCTCACGCCCGATGCGGCCCAGGCCAACGTGCGCAAGGCCCTGGAAGATGGCCTGCGCAAGATCCTTTCCAAGATCGGCATCTCGCTGCTGGCCAGCTACCACGGCGCTCAGATCTTCGAGGCGATCGGCATCGGCGCCGATCTGATCGCCCTGGCCTTCACCGGCACCACCAGCCGGGTGGCGGGCCTGAGCCTGGCGGATCTGGCCAGTGAAACCCTCGCCTTCCACGCCAAGGCCTACCCCGAGCTCAACCGCACCAAGCTCGAGTTCATGGGCTTCGTGCAGTACCGCACCGGTGGCGAATACCACCTCAACAGCCCTGAGATGGCCAAGGCCCTCCATGCCGCCGTAGCGGCTGGTCCCGGCTACGACCACTTCGCCACCTACCAGACCCTGCTGGAAAACCGGCCGGTCACGGCACTGCGCGATCTGCTCCAGCTGCGAAAGGCTGCCGCGCCGTTGCCGATCGAGCAGGTGGAGAGCATCGAGAGCATCTGCAGCCGCTTCTGCACCGGCGGCATGAGCCTCGGCGCCCTCTCCCGCGAAGCCCACGAGGTGCTGGCGGTGGCGATGAACCGCATCGGCGGCAAGAGCAACAGCGGCGAGGGCGGTGAGGATCCGGCCCGTTTCCACGTGCTGAACGACGTGGATGGCGAAGGCCATTCCGCCACCCTTCCCTCGATCCGAGGCCTGCGCAACGGCGACACCGCCTGCTCGGCGATCAAGCAGATCGCCTCCGGTCGCTTCGGGGTTACCCCGGAATACCTGCGCAGTGGCCGCCAGCTGGAGATCAAGGTGGCCCAGGGTGCCAAGCCCGGTGAGGGCGGCCAGCTGCCCGGTCCCAAGGTGGATGCCTACATCGCCTGGCTGCGCAACAGCAAGGCCGGCGTGGCCCTGATCTCACCGCCGCCCCACCACGACATCTATTCGATCGAAGACCTGGCCCAGCTGATCCACGATCTGCACCAGGTGCATCCGGCCGCCAAGGTAAGCGTGAAGCTGGTGGCCGAGATCGGCATCGGCACAATCGCCACCGGGGTGGCCAAGGCCAACGCCGATGTGATTCAGATCTCCGGCCACGACGGCGGCACCGGCGCCTCGCCCCTGAGCTCGATCAAGCACGCCGGCAGCCCCTGGGAACTCGGTCTCACCGAGGTGCACCGCAGCCTTCTGGAGAACGGCCTGCGCGACCGGGTGCTGCTGCGGGCCGACGGCGGCCTTAAGACCGGCTGGGATGTGGTGATCGCCGCGCTGCTGGGGGCCGAGGAATACGGCTTCGGCTCGGTGGCGATGATTGCCGAGGGCTGCATCATGGCCCGCGTTTGCCATACCAACAATTGCCCCGTGGGGGTGGCCACCCAGAAAGAGGCCCTGCGCAAGCGCTTCACCGGCCTGCCTGAGCACGTGGTGAATTTCTTCCTCTATGTGGCCGAGGAGGTGCGCCAGTTGCTCAGCGTGCTCGGGGTGGCCAGCCTTGAGGAGCTGATCGGTCGCACCGAGCTGCTGCAGGCTCGCTCCGTGGCCCTGGCCAAGACCACGGCCCTCGATCTCTCCTGCCTGCTGGATCCCATCCCCCAGGCCGCCGATCGCGCCTGGCTCCACCACGACGCCACGGCCCATGGCAATGGACCGATCCTCGAGGACACCCTGCTGGCCGATGGGGAGGTCCTGGCCGCCATCGAGGGCCATGGTCGGGTGGCCCGATCCTTGGCGATCGTGAACACCGACCGCAGCGTGGGGGCCCGCATCGCTGGCGAGATCGCCGAGCGCCATGGCAACACCGGCTTCACCGGCAGCCTCGACCTCACCTTTGAAGGGGCCGCAGGCCAGAGCTTCGGCGCCTTCCTGCTCCAGGGCATGAACGTGCGCCTGGTGGGCGAGGCCAACGACTACGTGGGCAAGGGCATCAACGGCGGCCGCATCACCCTGGTGCCACCCGCCGGGGGCAGTGATCCCGGCAGCAAGGTGATCCTGGGCAACACCTGCCTCTATGGCGCCACCGGCGGCGAGATCTACGCCCTCGGCCGGGCCGGCGAGCGCTTCGCCGTGCGCAACAGCGGGGCCCGAACGGTGGTCGAAGGTGCCGGCGACCATTGCTGCGAGTACATGACCGGCGGTGTGGTGGTGGTGCTGGGCTCCACCGGCCGCAACGTGGCCGCCGGCATGACCGGCGGCGTGGCCTTCCTGCTGGATGAGGAGGGAGATCTGGAGCGACGGGTCAACCGGGAAACCGTGGCCATCGAGTCGCTCAGCACCGCAGAGCAGGAGGCGCTACTCAAAGCTCTGCTGGAGGCCCATCTTGAGGCCACCGGCAGCGCCAAGGCAGCCCAGGTTCTGGCCGACTGGCCCAGCTGGAAGTCCCGCTTCAAGCTGCTGGTGCCCCCGAGCGAGAAGGTGGCCATGGGACTGGCTCCCCGGGAAGCCGTGGCGGCCTGAGGAGCGGCTTCCCGTGATCCCACCAACCAGCTGGGTCTCGTTGACGGGGCGGGGCAAGGGAATCCCGCCCGCCCTCAGCGCGGATACTCGGCCATTAGGCGCTGCACTTCACCGGCGTGGTAACTGCTGCGGGTAAGGGGGCTGCTCACCACCTGCAGGAAGCCGAGCTCCTGCTCCCCATGCAGCCGGAAGCGCTCAAACTGCTCCGGGGTCACGAAGCGATCCACCGGCAGATGTTTGGGGCCCGGTGAGAGGTACTGGCCGATGGTCACGATGTCCACCTGGTGGCGCCGCAGATCGGCCAACACCTCCAGCACCTCGGCATCGGTTTCGCCCAGGCCCACCATCAACCCCGATTTGCTGTAAGTGCGGGGCCAGCGCTGCCGCACCAGCGCCAGGAGCTCCAAGGAGCGTTCATACACCCCCTGGGGCCGGGCTTTGCGGTAGAGGCGCGGCACGGTTTCGATGTTGTGGTTGAGCACATCGGGGGCGGCTTCCATCACCGTCGCCAGGGCGTCCCAGTCGCCGCAGAAATCAGGGATCAGCAGCTCGATTGTGGTGAGGGGGGAGCGAAGGCGCACCTGCTGGATGCAGGCCACGAACTGGCTGGCTCCGCCATCGGCCAGGTCGTCGCGGTTCACCGAGGTGATCACCACGTGGCTGAGGCCCAGCCGGGCAACCGCTTCCCCCAGCCGCTCCGGTTCGCTGGGATCGAGGGACCGCACGCTCTTATCGAAGTCGATGTCGCAGTAGGGGCAGGCGCGGGTGCAGCCCGGTCCCATGATCAAGAAGGTGGCGGTGCCGCCGGCGAAGCACTCGCCAATGTTGGGGCAGCTGGCCTCCTGGCAGACGGTGTTGAGCTTGAGGTCCAGGAGCAGGTCGGCCACGGCTCCGATCCGCTCGCGCTGCGGCGCCTTCACCCGCAGCCAGTCGGGCTTGCTTGGGGATGGGGACTCAAGGGGCTCCTCGGTGATGGGGGCCGGGTGGCCCTGGTCCGGGGCGGCGGGGTTGCCGGGCTGGAGATTGCTGACGGCCAAGACGCATGCACCGGGGAGAGGCCACCGGCGTCCTTGGGGTGCCGGTGGCCGCAGCTTAGGAACCCTCTCCGGCCCCCCCCCGTATGGCCCCATCTCGGCGCCTAGGCGACGTCCCTTTGGGAGCGCCGATCAGCTTGAGGGGCCTGGGCCATCCCTTACAGTCGCCCCATCGGGATGTAGCGCAGCTTGGTAGCGCACTTCGTTCGGGACGAAGGGGCCGCAGGTTCGAATCCTGTCATCCCGATTCAGCACGGGGCCAGCGTTAGCTGGCCCCCTTCTCTTAGGCCAATCCGAGCTCCGAGTGCCTGTCCTACCGCCAAACCCCGCTGATGGTTGCGGGGGTGTGCCGTGGCCCCTGATTAGGCCAGGCTGGCGCCCGGATAGCCCCGAGGGGTCACCATTCGGCCGTCCTGAACCCGGCTCGTGCTGTTGCCGATCAGCACCAGGGTGAGCATGTCCACCCGTTCCACCGGCAGGGTGGCAAGGGTATGGAGTTCCACCGTCTCACCCTTGCGACCCAACTGGCGCGCCAGGGCAACCGGCGTGGCGGCCGGCCGCCCCTCCAACAGCAGGGTTCGGGCCCGCTCCAGCTGCCAGTCGCGCCCGAGCGAGCGGGGGTTATAGAGGGCCACCACAAAGTCGCCGGCCGCAGCCGCCCGCAGCCGGCGCTCGATCACCTCCCAGGGGGTGAGGCGATCGCTGAGGCTGATTGTGCAGAAGTCGTGCATCAGGGGCGCGCCGGCTCTGGCGGCCGCTAGCTGGAGAGCCGAGATGCCCGGATGCACCTGGAAGTCCGGTCGGTCGATCGGGTCGCGGGCCAGCCACTGCTCTAGGGCCAGGCCGGCCATGCCGTAGATGCCGCTGTCTCCGGAGGACACCAAGGCCACCCGCAGCCCTTGAGTCGCCAGATCGAGGGCCTCGGCACAACGAGCCCGCTCCTCGGTGAGGCGGCCGTCGCGGCGCAGCTGATCGGGACGCCGCAGGGGTTCCAGCAGATCCAAGTAGGGCCCATAGCCCACCCACACCGACGCCAGGGCCAGGGCGGAGCGGGCATCGCCGCTGAGCAGGTCAAGCTGGCCGGGGCCGCTGCCCACCAAGTGCAATTCGCCGCGCTGGGGCGCCCATTGCCGGCCCGCCAAGGCCACCGCCAGGGTGGCGGCACCGCGCTCGCCGGGGGCGGCGCGTTCGATGGTCTTGGGCACCACCAGTTCGGCGCCGGGGGCCCTTGCCGCCCCGGACTTCCCCTCGGGGATGGCGGTGACACCGGCGGGATCGGAGGCTGCAGCGCCGGCGGCGCGAAGGGCCGCAGCCTCGGCCACGCTGGCGGTTCCCATGGCCTCGGCCACCGCCTTGGAGGGGTTGGGCACCGGCACCGCCGCGAGGGTGGCGGCGTCGAAGAGCCGCAGGGGCCAGCCATGGCGCTCGCTAAGCGCCAGCAGGGCCGCCTCATCGCCCTTACGGTCGACGCTCGCCAAGCCCGCCACCGCCTCCGGGGCCAACCCCGCCAGCGAGAGGGTGCGCTCCACCAACCGCTCCAGCAAGGCGGGGCTGGTGTCGCGCTCACAACCCACCCCCAGCCAGAGGCAGGGAGGATGCCAGCGACATCCCTGACCGGTGGCCGGTCCGATCACGAATCGGGGCCCCGGCACGCCCTCCGCCCCCTCCTCCGCAGCGCCATTGCCGGCCCCCTGGAGGGCAGGCAGGTCGCGCCAGAGCTCCAGGCCCCGGGTCTGCTCCAGGGGGGGCAGGGCTCCGGAGCGGGAGGCGGCCTGCATCAGGGCGTTCCAGTCCCCGCGGCCACGGGTCCAGCCCCAGGCACTGCCGAAGGCATCGAGGGGAAGCCTGCCCATCGCCGCCGAACTGCCCGTGGGAACGAACTCGGCCCCAAGCAGAGCGGCAAGCCTGGCGGCCAGGGCTTCGCCACCGCCGGCGTGCCCCCCCAGCAGGGGGATGGCGAACCGCCCGGCAGGATCCAGCACCACCACCGCAGGATCGCTCTGCTTATCCGCCAGGAGTGGGGCGATCAGGCGCACCACTAGCCCGCAGGCCCCCACCGCGACCACCGCCTCGGCCTGGTCCCAGTGCTGCTGCAACCAGTCCGCCGGGGATAGCGCCGCGCCCGGCCAGCGGATCGCGCCCAGCATCCCGGTGGACTCCACCCTCTGCAGCAGAGCCTTGGCCTCAGGACTGAAACCCAGGGCCACGATCGGCCGCGAACCCGTGCCGCCAGACCCGGGGTTCCGAACCTTCTCTGGGACGCGGGAATGGACGCTCATCGTGCAAACCTCTCCCGCAGCGCCTGGAGTGGACTCCGGCGGGCGGGACGGATCAGCGTGCCATCGGCATTGACTTCGTCCCGGGCGGAGGTCATCCGCCCGGGGGTGCCAGCCGGAACGGAGCCTTCTCCAGACTGGCTGGGCGGAGCAGCCCGGTCCGCCTCGCTGGAGGCCGGGAGCTCCGCCCCCGGCCCGCCGGGATCGAAGGGAGGCACAGATAGGGATCCGGAAGGAGGAGTCAGGGGAGCGTCCGAGGGGGGAAGGGAAGGAGTCTGAAGAGGAGAAGGGGCCTCGATCTCCGCGGGGCGGTTGGCGTCCTGCGCAGACCGATCCAGTTCTGGAGGGGGCAAAGGGAGGGTGGCCGCCGAAGGGAGCGGCCGCGCTGGCGGAGGAACAACCTCCGACGCGGCTTGCCCGGGCGAACCTGAGTCCTGGCCCAGGTCCGGGGCCATTCGGAGTGGCGCCGGGCTCTCCAGGACCTGGGATGGGACCGGCTGCTGCTGCGGCTCCGGCATGGGCGGGGGAACGGCAACGCTCTCTTGGGGTGGGGCCTTCTGAGCTTGGGGCTGCTGGGATGGGGCTTCTGATTCGACTGATGGCACTTCCCCCAGCAGCCTGGCCAGGGTCGGCCCATCAAGGCGGAGGCCCAGCCAGGGTGGACGCGGGGATCCGGGGTCGAGACGGACCTCCCTCACCACGCTGTTGAAGGGTGGATTGAGCGGTTCCCCCCGCCCATCCACCAGCTCAAAGAGCACGGCATTGCTTCCCGACTTCCAGCCCTTAAGCCAAAGAGGGGTCTGCTGGTTCACCAGAAAGCTGTCGCCGTTCACCGTCACCCGCAGCCGCCAGCGGGCGTCATCGGCCCGCAGGTTCTGCAGGGGGGCATCGATCAGGAGCCAGTCGAGCAGCACCGGTTCCCCCGCGATGGCCTGCGAGGGACTCACCGCCAGCAGCTGGGGACTGCCCTCAGCGGGCAGAGCGAGGGGATTGGCCGCAACCCGATGCAGCCTGATCTGGCGGAAGGCTCCCGGCGACTTCACCACTTCGCCCCAGGGGCGCACCGCATAAACCGTGAGCCGATGGCTGCCTGGGCTGAGGGGCGGCATGGAGGCGGAGGTCTCCAGCAGGGGCTGGGGAAGTCCGTCATCGAGCTGCACCATCAGATGGGATCCCAGCCCGAGGGATCCCGCATCCACCAAGGGCCAGTCCGCCACCTCCAATCGCAGGGTCCAAGGGGCTTCCGGCAGCAGGGCGCCGTCGCGGGGTTCAAGGATCGTGATCCTGGGCTGCCTTGGGCCCAGCGCCTCCGCCAGCTGCTGCACAGCGGCGGGAGGCGCCACCTCCTGCAGCCCCCTTGGAGAAGAAGGGGTGGCCACCGGGGCGCTCCCCGCCGATCGCCATGGCAGGGTCCAGGCCTGGGCCGGCAGGGGGAGCCCCAGCCAGGCGCCGATCAGCAGCGCCAGGGCAAGCAGCCCTGCCATGGCCGCCGCACCGGGGCGCGGACGCCCCCGGCGCGAGGGTCCTCGGTGCATCCGGGTTCCACCCGCCAAGGCCCGTCTCCTGGAAATCAAGGTTTCCCGCGCATTCTGCTGTGGCGACAGTCGCCCGCAGAGCGCGCAGGGATCGTCGTGACGACCACGTCGAAATAACGGGAAATAAGCTATTTAAATCAGCAATGAAGCAAGCGGTTTGATGTGGGCGAGCCATCGCCAGACCCCTGTCCCAGCCTGAAAAGGCCAGGGATTGAACCTTTGTAACTAGCCCCCGAATCCGATTGTTTTTGGCCCCTATACTTCCGCCAGCGGTCCCCTTTCGGGGCCCAAAGCTCCAGTCACGGCAAGGGTTCTTACCCGCGCCGTGACTGGCGTCGGCGACCGCCGGCGGGAGCCTTGCTCCCTCGGCGACGCCCGGTCCCACCGGCAGGCATGGCCACAGGCCCTGGCTGCCAAAGGGGTGGACCTCCACCTCGATTCCGTCCCTCGAGGAACCTCTCGATGACCATC
>JBBASH010000043.1:0-28144 GCA_040399305.1 Cyanobium sp. | reverse complement strand
GCTAATCCGAGCGGAATTCGCTATATCCGCAACCCGGTCAAGACGGTGGTCGATGCTTACAACGGCAAAGTCTGGCTCTACGTGAGCGACCCTTCCGATCCGGTACTGGCGACCTGGCGGCGCGCCTTCCCGGAACTGTTCCGGCCGCTGTCGGCCATGCCGGCAGCGCTCCAGGCCCATATCCAGGTGCCGCGCAGCCAGTTTGCGATTCAGGCGGAGCGGATGCTTCGCTACCACGTCACGGATGTGCGCACCTTCTACAACGGCGATGATGTCTGGTCGATTCCGCTGGAGATCTACGGCTCCACCAATACGCCGGTGGAGCCCTACCACCTCACCGTGCAGCTGCCGGGCCAGGACAAGCCGGAGTTCGTGCTCCTGCTGCCCTTCTCACCGCTGAAGAGGCCCAACTTGGTGGCCTGGCTGGCGGCCCGCAACGATCCACCCCACTACGGCGAGCTGCTGCTGGCCCGCTTCCCTCAGCAGCGCCTGCTGCTCGGACCCCAGCAGGTGTCGGCCCTGATTGAACAGGACCCGGCGATCAGCTATCAGTTCGGCCTCTGGAACCGGGCCGGCTCCAAGGTGATCCATGGCAATCTTCTGGTGCTGCCGGTGGGCAGGGGCCTGCTCTATGTGGAACCGATCTACCTGCAGTCCAGCAACAACGACCTGCCCACCCTGGTGCGGGTGGTGGTGACCGACGGCCGCACGATCGTGATGGAGCGCAACCTGCAGCAGGCCCTCAACGAACTGGTGGGCCGTAAGGGCGGAGCCGCTGCGGGGTCTCCGCCCCTGCCGCCGCCAACGGCGTCCCAGCCCTGAAAGCAGATCCGGAGCGCTGCAACGGGTCGCCGCAACGCTCCGCTTCAACGTTCGGACTTCAACGTTCCGACTTCAAGGGACGGACTGCTTCAACGGGCTGGGTGCCCCAACGTGCCAGACACAGCGCCCGCAGGCCCACAAAAAAGGGGCCCCATGGGGGCCCCGGCAGGGAATCGTGATCGCTTGATCTCGGGGAACCCGCAGGTTCAGACCGCCACGGCGCTCTTGGGATCAAGGGCACCCTTGGCATAGAGAGCGGCGTAGTAGTTGATGTCGCGCTGCTTGATCTTGCTGGCGTTGCCGGCGCACCAGAACTGCTGATAGCGGTCCAGGCAGACCTGCTTCATGTACTGACGGGCGGGCTTGTTGAAGTGGCGGGGATCGAAGTTGGCGGGATCCTTGAAGGCCGCCTCACGCACCGCAGCGGTGAAGGCCAGGCGGTTGTCGGTGTCGATGTTCACCTTGCGCACGCCGTTGCGGATGCCTTCCTGGATTTCTTCCACGGGCACGCCGTAGGTCTCGGGGATGGCGCCGCCGTACTTGTTGATCATGTCCAGCCACTCCTGGGGCACCGAGGAGGAGCCGTGCATCACCAGGTGGGTGTTGGGGATGGCCTTGTGGATCTCGGCGATGCGGCTGATCGCCAGCACCTCTCCGGTGGGTTTGCGGGTGAACTTGTAGGCGCCGTGGCTGGTGCCGATGGCGATCGCCAGGGCATCGACCTTGGTCTTGGCCACGAAGTCGGCAGCCTCGGCGGGATCGGTGAGCAGCTGGGAGTGGTCGAGGGTGCCCTCGAAACCGTGGCCGTCCTCGGCTTCACCCTGGCCAGTCTCGAGGGAGCCCAGGCAGCCCAGCTCGCCCTCCACGCTCACGCCGATGGCATGGGCCACATCCACCACTTCTTTGGTCACGGCCACGTTGTACTCGTAGCTGGCCGGGGTCTTGGCGTCGGCTTCGAGGGAGCCATCCATCATCACGGAGGTGAAGCCGTTGGCGGCGGCGCCATAGCAGGTGGCGGGGCTGTTGCCGTGGTCCTGGTGCATCACCACCGGGATATCGGGATAGGTTTCCACGGCGGCCAGGATCAGGTGGCGCAAGAAGCTCTCACCGGCGTACTGGCGGGCGCCGCGGGAGGCCTGCAGGATCACCGGGCTGTCGGTCTCGTGGGCCGCCTCCATGATCGACTGGACTTGCTCCAGGTTGTTCACGTTGAAGGCGGGGATGCCGTAGCCGTTTTCGGCGGCGTGGTCGAGCAGCAGCCGAAGCGGAACGAGCGCCATGGGAAACCTCGAGAATGGGGGAAAGCGACGACTGGCGGGATCCCCCGCCGTGCCTGGCGGCGAGTCTAGGGGATGCCCAACAGGCCCCCATGCTTCAGGCGGCCCCGATCGGCTGGTGCCGCCGGGCGGCATCACAGAGGCGCTGGCTGGCCGCCGCTTCCGTCAGGCCCGGCACCATCGGCCGTCCTTCGCGGGCTGCGCTTGCCCACCAGCCGATCAGCCGGCGCACCGGCGCGATCCGGCCATCCTTCCAGGTGCGCTCGAAAGCCAATTGGGGATCGGCGGCAACGGGCCGCAGGGGCTCCCCGGGCCGGGCGATTGCTAACTGAAAGCCGTGGACATAATCGGCCTGGTTGGCCGACCCGAGCACCAGGGTGGCCTCACGGCCATAGAGCTCAAGCCAGCAGCCCCGGCCCGCCCGGGTCACCGAGGCCAGGTTCACCTGCGCCGGCACCTGCCGGCCCCGGGAGTCGTTGAGATCGAGCTGGATCAGGGCGATGTCCTCGGCGTCCACCGCGCCCATCGCGGAGGCGCTGGCGCCCTCGGCTCCGGCTAGGGGGCGCTCCCGGATCGCCGTGCTCAGCCGGGCGGCCTGGAGCTCAGCGGGTCCCACGAGCCAGTTCAGGATGTCGAAGGCATGGGTGCCGAGGGCGCCGAGCACACCCCCTCCCGCCGCCGCCTGGGAGTACCAGCTCCAGGGACGCGCCACGTCGGCGCGGCTGGCCATCAGCCAGTCGAGTTTTACCAGCCAGGGTTCCCCCATCTCCCCTTCGGCCAAGAGCGCGGCGAGCTGTTGGAACACCGGCACGGCGCGGTATTCGAAATCCACCGCCACACAGAGTCTTTGGCGGATGGCCAGCCGCTGCAGTTCTTCGATGGCGGCGGATTCGAGGGCCACCGGCTTCTCGAGCAATAGGTGCTTGCCGGCCTCAAGGGCCTGGCGGGCCAGATCGAAGCGGGGGGCCGGTGGGGTGGCGATCACCACGGCCTCCACCCGCGGGTCGGCGAGAACGGCGCTGAAATCGGTGCTGCCGCCGAGCTCGGCCGCTTGGCAGGCCCGCTCCAGTCGTTCGGCACGGGGATGCCAGAGGGCCACAGGCTCGGTGCCGGGGCAATCCCGCAGGGCTGGAAGGTGCACCGCCTCACCAAAGCCAAGGCCGGCGATGGCGACGCCGAGGGGACGGTGGGTGGGCGCAGCCATGGAGGGGAGAAGGCTTAGAGGTGGTGGGAACTGGCGGGCGTTCAGGCCGTCGGCTCCCGGCCGATGGCGGGCCCTGACGCTGCAGCGCAGGCCTCCTGAAGTGTGGCCGCCACGAGAGGATCGCCGCCGGTGGGCTGCCAGGTGGCATTGAAGCGGGGCAGGCCGTTCACCGACACGTCTCGGTAGAGCCTGAGGTCGCAGTCGAGTTCCATCACCACCAACGTTCCCAGGGGTTGGCGGGTGCTCCGCGGTTTTGCTTCCGAGCTCCCAGCGGTGGGGGTGGGCTGCGACTGCGGAGCTTGCATCGCTTCCGGCTCGGAAAGGGGCTGAAAGCGGCTCAGCACCGAGAGGGTGCCGCGGCGATCACGCCTCAAGCTGCCTGCATCCCACCACTGACGGCCCGTGGCGGAGGCCGGAACCTCCCGCCAGTCCACTGGCCCGGCCCAGGCGGGCTTTAGGCCCGGCAGCAGGGGATCCGGCGCCGGGGGCAGGGCCAGGCCCACCAGCAGCAGGGCCAAGGGCAGGAGGGCCTGGAGCCATCCCAGCCGGCTTCGCCCTTCAAGGCGGTGAGGCCATTCGGACCGGTCGGGCCGACGCTTCATGGGGCCACCGGCTGACCGAGACGGGATGGCGCATGCAGGCGCAGCAGGAGGGCCAGGGTGGCGCGCAGCTCGGTGCGGGGCACGATCTTGTCGACGAATCCATGCTCCTGCAGGTATTCGGCGGTCTGGAAATTCTCCGGGAGCTTCTCGCGCAGGGTCTGCTCGATCACTCGGCGTCCGGCGAAGCCGATCAGGGCCTTCGGTTCGGCCAGAATCAGATCGCCGAGCATGGCGAAGCTGGCCGTCACCCCACCGGTGGTGGGGTGGGTGAGCAGGGGGATATAGAGCAGTTCGGCCTGGCGGTGCCGTTCGAGCGCGCCGGAGATCTTGGCCATCTGCATCAAGCTCAGCATGCCCTCCTGCATGCGGGCCCCGCCGGAGGCGCACACGATCACCACGGGGCAGCGCCGGGCGGTGGCCTCCTCGATCAGGCGGGTGAGTTTTTCCCCCACCACCGAACCCATCGAGCCCCCCATGAAGCGGAAGTCCATCACCCCCAGGGCTAGGGGCATGCCCTCCAGGCGGCAGAGGCCGGTGACCACCGCATCCCGGAGGCCGGTGCTCTGCTGGCTATCCCGCAGGCGATCGGCATAGGAGCGGCGGTCTTTGAAGGCGAGCGGATCGGTGGGGGAAAGATCGGCATCGAGGGCTTCGAAACTCCCCTCATCGACGATCAGGCGGATCCGCTCGTCGCTGTCGATGCGGTGGTGATGGCCACAGCCCTTGCAAACGTGGGCATTGGCCACCAGATCCTTCCGATAGACCACCAGATCGCACTCGGGGCACTTGCTCCAGAGGCCATCCCCCTCATCGGGTTCTGGACCCTGGCTGGGTCGCACCACAGGAGCGTTCTTGCGGCGATCGGCGAACCAGTCGAACAGGGACATGGGCGGGAAGAGGCTCGGTGCGAATCGGGCGGGAACCTGGTGGCTCTCTATTTAACGCTGCCGCCCACGGAGGGGCTGGGCCTGGCAGGACACTTCAGAGGGGACTTCCCGGCACGAGAGCGGGGAGCATCAGCCGCAGCCAGGGCTGGGGCCCCACCAACCAAACCAGCACGGTCCCCGCGGCGAGGAAGGGGCCGAAGGGGAAGGGCTGGTTCGGACCCAGCCGGCCAAGAACCCTGGCCAGTCCTCCCACCAGAGCCCCCCCCAGCACCGCAAGGGCCACCGCCACGCCGAGCCCGCCGGGCCCGAGCCAGGCGCCCATCAGGGCTGCGAGTTTGGCGTCCCCCAGGCCAAGGGCTGGCCGACCGAACGCACGCTCGGCCATGGCGCTCACGGCTTCGAAACCCAGCAGTCCCAGCGCCGTGGCCACCAGATGCGCGAGGAGGAGTTGGCGACCGGTGGCCGGATCCTGAAGGAACCCGAGCAGGGCGGTGAAGGCCAGGCCGAGCAGCACGCCCCAGCGCAGCATCGGTTCGGGAAGCCAGAGGCGGTCGAGATCGATCAGCACCATGGGCAGGAGCCAACTGACTAAAAGCCAGCCGGCCAGCAGCAGGAGCAGGGGCTCGGCCCCGGCACCCATCCGATCCGGCCTGGCTAGCAACACCGCCACCCAGAGACCAGCACAGAGGCTTTCCACCAGGGGGTAGCGGGCCGCGATCGGCTGATGGCAGTGACGGCAGCGTCCTCGCAGGACCAGCCAGGCGAGCACGGGGACGTTCTCGAACCAGGCCAGAGGAGTGCCGCAGCGGGGGCAATGGCTTCCCGGCCAGATCAGGGATTCTTCCCGGGGCAACCGCCAGGCCACCACGTTGATGAAACTGCCGATGCAGGCTCCGATCAGGGCAACCGGGGCCGCCAGCAGCGGGATCAGGGACGGGATGGGGTCGAGTGGGGAAGGCATGGAATCGGCAGGCCTGGGGGGGAACCTCAGAGCGGACCGCGGGATGGAGCCGGGCGGCTGGGCCGGTTGCGACCGCCGCTGCGGTTGCGCAGCCAGTCGATCGGCACGAACTGCTCGTCGGGCAGCAGCACTGGCGACTCGAACACCACCCTTCCCTCCGTGGCGGTGGCCTTGAGCACGATTCCGGCGGGCTCGATCCCGCCGGGACCGGAGGCAAGAAAGCGGAAATACACCTGTCGGGCTAGCTGCAGCACCACGGAACTGTTGATGCGATCCAGGCGCAATCCCTGAAACCCGGCGAGCGGGGTGTTGGCGCTCAGCGAACCCGAAGCCGACCGGATTTCGAAAGAAGGACCTTGGCGCGGGCCGGGAGCCCGCGCAGGCGGTGGGGCCGGATCCCCGATTCGATCGAGGGGCCCATCAGCGGCGTTGTCAGTGGCGATGTCGGCGCTGATGACGCGGCTGCAGCGGAACGACGCGCAGGGGGAAGAACCCGTTGCACTGCAGCGAGTGTAGGGCTGCCGCAGGAATCAAGCGAGATTTTTCTTCTCCTCAATCATGCGGTGGATGGTCGGGGTGAGGATCAGTTCCATCGCGAAGCCCATCTTGCCGCCGTCCACCACGATGCTGGTGGGACTGGACATGAAGGAGCCATTGATCATGTCGAGAAGATAGGTGAAGTCGATCCCCCATTTGGCGCGAGCCCCCTTGCGGAAGTGGCAGATCACGAACGACTCATCCGGCGTTGGGATATCGCGGATCATGAACGGGTTGGAGGTGTCCAGAGTCGAGACCCTTTGGAAGTTGATGTCCGTCTGGCTGAACTGGGGGCAGATGTGGTTGATGTAGTCGGGCATCCGCCGCAGGATCGTGTCCACTGTGGCTTCAGCCGAGTAGCCACGCTCCTTGTTGTCGCGGGCAATCTTCTGAATCCACTCCAGGTTCACGACAGGCACCACGCCCACCAGCAGGTCGGCCAGACCGGCCACGTCGTAGCCCTCACCCTTCACGCCGCCGTGCAGGCCTTCGTAGAAGAGCAGGTCGGTGCCGGCGGGGATGGCTTCCCAGGGGGTGAACTGGCCGGGCTGGAGGTTGGTGCCGAGGCGAGCGTTGTGCTCGGCGGCCTCCTCAACGGAGTGCAGGTAGTAGCGCTTCTCGCCGCTGCCGGTCTCGCCGTAGGTCCTGAACAGCTCCTCGAGCTTTTCGAACAGGTTGGCTTCGGGACCGAAGTGGGAGAAGTTCTCGCCATTGGCCAGGGCGGCGGCCATGGCCTCCTTCATCGGACCCCGCTCGTAGCGGTGGTAGCTGTCGCCCTCGACCACGGCTGGGGTGATCCCCTCCCGCTTGAAGATGTGCTCGAAGGCGCGCTTCACCGTGCTGGTGCCAGCGCCGGAGGAGCCGGTGACAGAGACAACCGGGTGACGCTTCGACATCGAGCCAAGGAGGGAAACCGGCTGAAAGTTTCGCAGATCGCCGGTCCGCCCTTCCGGCCGGCCTGTCTGGGTTGCTGCTGATCGGGTTCCCTGTGCTTCCTGCCTTCTCAGCACTAGCTGCTCCCTGAGCTTTATCGCCTGCGTCCCCGCTTCCGCCGTCCTTAGCCCTCCAGGGCCGCCAGCAGCTGCTCGCCCATCGCCCGGCAACCGAGCTGGGTGCAGCCCTCGGCCATCAGATCGCCGGTGCGGAATCCGGCCGCCAGGGTGCGTTCCACGGCGGCCTCCAGATCGGCGGCGGCGGCCTCCTGCTTCAGGCCGATGCGCAGCAGCATGGCGGCACTGAGCACCATGGCCATGGGGTTGGCCAGGTCCTGGCCGGCGATGTCCGGGGCTGAGCCGTGGATCGGCTCGAACAGACCCGGTCCGCCGGAGCCCAGGGAGGCCGAGGGCAGCATGCCGATCGAGCCGGTGAGCATGGCGGCCTCATCGCTGAGGATGTCGCCGAAGAGGTTGCTGGTGAGGATCACGTCGAACTGCTTCGGCGCCCGCACCAGCTGCATGGCGGCGTTATCCACGTACATGTGGCTGAGGGTCACGCCGGGGTAATCGGCGGCGATCGCCTCGACCCGGTCGCGCCAGAGCTGGCTCACATCCAGCACATTGGCCTTGTCGACCGAGCAGAGCCGGCCGCCGCGCTGGCGGGCCAGATCGAAGCCCACCCGGGCGATGCGATCGATCTCGAAGTCGCTGTAGGCCATCGTGTTGAAGGCCCGTACGTGGCCATCGGCCTCCACTCGCCCCTTGGGGGTGCCGAAGTACACGCCGCCGGTGAGCTCCCGCACCACCAGCAGATCCACCCCCTCAATCACCTCCGGTTTGAGGGTGCTGGCGCCGGCCAGGGAAGGGATGATCTTCACCGGCCGCAGGTTGGCAAACAGACCCAGGCCGGCCCTCAGGCCCAGCAGTCCTGATTCGGGCCGTTTCTCGCGGGGAAGGCTGTCGTATTGCGGGCTGCCGATCGCGGCGAGCAGCACCGCATCGGAAGCCCGGCAGGCTTCCAAGGTGCTTGGGGGGAGGGGTTCGCCGGTGGCATCGATGGCGGCGCCCCCCATGGGCTGCTCGTCGTAGAGGAGTTCGAAACCATGGCGCTGGCTCACCGCATCCAGCAGCTGACGGGCCACCGCCGTGATCTCCGGACCGATGCCGTCGCCGGCGAGCAGGGTGATCCGGTGGCTGGTCATGGCGGGCGGCGCTCCGGCGGGGCACAAGGGGAGAGCGCGAGGCTACGGCGCAGCCGGTGGCGCCTTGGCCAGAGGTCCGGTTCTCTCCGCCCAGGGGTCTGGCCAACGTTGCCAGGGAGGGAAGCAATGGGCTGGTGCCTCTGCAGGCAGCTTGGGTCGCTGGAGTGCAGCGGCGCCTTGGACGTGATCGTGTTGAGGCCGGGGTGCTGTGGCGGGGCGCTGCCGAGGGGGCCCCGGCTGGATCAATCCTGAGCGGCCTGGAGTTTGCGCAGGGTGCGCGCCATCTCCGGCAGTTTGTTGAAGGCGGCGGAGCAGCGCAGCCACAGCCGGTTGGGGATGGCGGGATAGCCGCTCACCACCTCGCCGGCGGCCACCTCGCCGTGGATGCCGGATTTGGAGGAGGCGATCGCTCGGTCGCCGATCGTTGCCCGGTTCGCCACGCCCACCTGGCCGGCCAGGATCACACCGTTGCCCAGGCGGGCCCCGCCGGCGATCCCCACCTGGGCCGCCAGGGCACAGCCTCGGCCGGTGGTCACGCCGTGGCCGATGTGCACCAGGTTGTCGATCTTGGTGCCGGCGCCAATGCGCGTTTCCCCCACAGAAGGGCGATCGATCGTGGAGCCGCAGCCCACCTCAACGCCGTCCTCCAGCACCACCTGGCCGGTCTGGGGCATCTTGCGCCAGCCGCTGGGCGTGGGCACAAAACCGAAGCCCTCCGAACCGATCACGGCAGTGGAATGCACCACACAGCCCCGGCCCAGCCGGCTGCCGGGATGCAGCACGGCGTGGGCATGCACCTCACAGCCCTCGGCCAGCTGCACGTCGTCGTAGAGCACGGCGGCCGGATGGAGGATGCAGCCCTCCGCGATCACGGTGGCGGCACCCACCACCGCGTGGGCACCCACATGAACGCCGGCACCGATCCGGGCGGAGGGATCGATCACCGCGCTGGGATGGATGCCGGGCTGCGGACGGACGCGGGGATGGATGGCGTCGAGGGCTTCGGCAAAGGCAAGCCTCGGATCCTTCAGGGCCACCCAGGCCAGGCCCCGCTCGGTGGCCTGCTGATGCAGGGCTTCGTCGAGGGGGAGCAGCACGGCCGAGGCGCCGGTTTCGGCCAGGGAGGCGACATGACCGCTGCCGCTTTCCAGAAAACAGACCTGGCCTTCGGCCGCCAGATCAATGGCTTGGGCGCCCTGGATCTCCGGATCGGAGGCCAGATGGCGGGGGGTTGCCGCGTCCACCGCGCTGAGGTGGCTGAGCAGGCTGCTGAAGCGCATGCGCCGGGGGCCAGTGGGCGGATCGTAGGGCCCATGGGGCCTTGCATCGCGCCGTCCATGGGCACCAGCTGCCCTTAGGGGTTGGTCGAGTCGGTCGCCGCCGGGGTCAGCACGAAGTGGTCGCGGTGGATCACCGTGTCGCCCGCCTCCCCGAGTTTGCGAACGATCGCGGCCCGGTCCAGGCCCAGGACCCCCTCGAGCTCCTCGCTGGCCAGGGTCACCAGTCCCCGGCCGATTTCGCGGCCGTCCTCGCCAAGCACCCGCACCGGTTGATCCCGCCCAAAGCTTCCCTCCACGGCGCGAATCCCCACCGCCAGCAAGGAGGCGCCGCGGTGGATCAGGGCCTGGGCGGCGCCGTCATCCACCTGGAGGCTTCCCTGGGGCAGCACCGCATGGGCCAGCCAGCCCTTGCGATTCCCCAGGGGGGAGGCACTGGGATGGAACAGGGTGCCGATCCGCTCGCCCGCCAGCAGGGCCTCCAGCACCGCCGGATCCCGGCCATCGGCCAGGCGCACCCGCACGCCGCTGGTGGTGGCAATCCGGGCTGCGGTGATCTTGGTGCCCATTCCGCCGGTGCCCCAGCGGCCGCCACCGCCGGCGCCGCGGCCCACGTGCTCCAGCTCGGCCAGGTCGCGCACCTCGTCGATGGGGCGGGCCTCGGGGTCGTGGCGGGGATCACCGGAGTAGAGGCGATCGATATCGGTGAGCAGCACCAGCTCCTGGGCACCGATCGCCACCGCCACCAGGGCGGAGAGGGTGTCGTTGTCGCCGAAACGCAGCTCGTCGGTGGCGAGGGTGTCGTTCTCGTTCACGATCGGCACCACACCCCAGGCCAGCAGCTGTTCGAGGGTGCGGCAGGCGTTCTGGTAGCGGCGGCGGGAGGCGAGGTCGCCACGGGTGAGCAGCACCTGGGCCACGGCCAGGCCGCGGATGGCGAAGGCGTCCTGGTAGAGGGCCATCAGCCGCCCCTGGCCCACGGCGGCCGCGGCCTGAAGGGCTACCACCTCGGCGGGGCGCCGTTCCATCCCCAGGGCCGTGCAGCCGAGGCCCACCGCCCCACTGGTGACCAGAGCGACGGATTCACCCCGCTGGCGGCAGCGGGCCAGGCTGGTGGCCAGGTCGGTGATCACCGCGGTGGTGGAGCGGCCGGGCTGGCCCCTGAGCAGGCTGGTGCCCACCTTGATCACCCGCCGCAGGCCGCCGCCGGCCGGGGTGAGGTTTCCCGAGGCGCTGCCTGCGCTCATCCTTCGACCAGGGCGCCCAGCCAGCGGGACATCCGAATCTCCAGGCTCTGCACCTGGTCATGGGGGCAGGGATCCCCATCCGGACCAATCGGCCGCACCAGCACCGTGAAGAGCCCGAGCCGGTTGCCGGCGAGCACATCGGTGAAGAGGCGGTCGCCCACCAAGGCGATCTGGTGCGGTTCCAGACCCAGTTCCGCCACCACCCGCCGCAGGGCGGCGCGGCGCGGCTTGCCGGCCGAGGTGGTGAAGGGCAGGCCGAGCTGGCTGGCGACTGAGCCGATCCGTCGGCGGGAGGGGTTGTTGCTCAGCAGGTGCAGCGGCATGAGCGACTGGGCATGGCGGAGCCACTGTTCAGCGCTTGGCGGCAGCGTGGCGCTGCGGCGGGGCAGCAGGGTGCGGTCCACATCCAGCACCAGGGCGCGGATCGGTCCCTCCGGCCGCTCAAGCAAGGGCTGGAAGGGCAGGTGGGCCAGGGTGGTGCCAGCGGTCCAGTCCGGGCTGAGCAAGGAGGCCAGCATCAGTCTTCCGGCTCCCGATCCTCGATCTCCGCCTCGATCCGGGGCTGGATGCGCTCGAATTCCTCCCCTTCCACCAACCTGGCTTCAGCGCCGTTGATCCGGGCGACCACGAAGAAGGGATCGAGGGGAATGTAGAGGCCGTATTCCACCTCATCGACCAGAAAACTCACCAGGAGTTCATAGGTTTCACTTTCATCATCGCCCTCGTCTTCGTCGTCGAGCTCATCTGGATCCGGCTCGTCGAGCTCGCCGTTCACGGTGAGGGTCACGGCGGAACGGATCAGGGTGAGGTCGTGCTCCTGGAGCACCACATCGGCCACCGAGAGGATCGGTTCGGTGGCATCAAGGGTTTCGATCAGTTCGGGATCCTCATCGCCGTGGAGGCGGAACAGGCACACCGGGGTGTCCACTGGGGTGAACAGGCCGTAATCGTGGCCATCGAGCGGGATCAGCTGCTCGAGATAACAGAGCAGCTGGCGACCGTTGCCGTCATGGACGAGCAGGGTGGGCACGTCTCCTGAACCCGTCATCGAAGGGGACTCGGGTGGCATGGCGGGTGGGGGAGGGCGTTGGGATCAGGATGGCCGGGTTTCGGGCTCGGGTCCATCCCTTAGCCATTGTTCCAGCAGGAGGGCAGCGGCTGCGCTGTCGAGCCGTCCGCTGCGGTCGCCGTGAAGGCCATGGGCCTCGCCGGCCATCCAGCTGCTGGCATGTTCATCCACCCAGGCCAGCGGCAAGGCGTGGCCGGCATCCTTCAGGGCCACCTGCAGCTTGAGGCCATAACGGCGGCAGTGCAGCGCCTGTCGCGTCGGCTGCTGGTCGGCGTCCAGCGGCAGGCCCACCACCAGTACTTCCACCCTTCGCTCCAGCACCAGCGGCAGGAGCCGGGCGAAATCGGCGGGGAGATCGCTGCGGGCCAGGGCCTGCAGGGGAGTCACGGTGATGCCGAGGGGATCGCAGCCGGCCAGGCCGATCCTCCGCCGACCCACATCGAGGGCCAGGGCCGATCGCGGGCGGGGCCGGGGCACTCAGGGCCTGACCAGCGGGGTGGGCACGCTGCGGCGGCGGGGTTGGAGGCGGGGTTGGAGCTGCTCGAGCACCGCACTGATGCGCTGGGCCGCCCCCCGAACGGCCGGTGCATCCTGACGGCGCCAGAGGCTGCGGGCCATCAACACCACGTCGCCGTGCTCCTCAGCCCCCAGCTGCGCCAGCCACTGCTGGCGGGGCCCATCGTCGGTGTCGCTGAGGAGCCAGAGCTGGTCGCCCTTCGGGGCGAGACGGCGCAGCAGCACTTCGGTGGCTGAACCCAGCAGGTGGCTCCAGCCAGGGTGCACGCTCAGTTCCACCTGGTGACCACCCCCCGGATGATCGGCGATCCAGCGGGCCCCCGCCACGGCTTCATTGCGGTCGGGATCGATCAATAGCCAGCCATGGCCGCCACTCCGCTCCAGCAGGTCCTCGATGCGGCGGTCGAGCACCTGGCGGAGCGGAGCTGGGCAGGTGGCCTGCTCCAGATGCCAAAGGAGGGCAGCGTTGCGCCGATGCAGCGGGCGCAGTTGCAGGGGGGCGGGCAGGGAATCCAGGGCCGGAGCGTCGCCGATCGACCAGCGCCAGAGCCTCTCGGTGCGCTGGGGCTGGAAGCCGTTTTCCCGGAGCAGGGCCAGGTGGTTGTGATCGAGGCTGGAGGCGGAGGCGATCCAGCTCACGGCGCCAGGGGTCTGTTGGATCGCCTCCCGGAGCAGGGAGGATGCGGTGTGGCCCCGGGCCGGACTGGAGGGGAGCTCGGCGGCGGCCAGGGCTAGGCGGAGATGCTGCACTTCCCAGCAGCTGCCTCGGCGGTTAAGGGGCCGGGCCACGATCAGACCCAGGATCGTGGGCTTGCTGCCGGGCCCGTTCTCCCGGGCGACGAGCACCAGGGAGCCCATCGACTGACGGCGGCCCAGGGCGGAGGCCAGACCCCGGGGCACCGACAGCAGCAGGGTGCGCTGCAGGAGGGGGTGCAGGGGCAGGAAGGCCGGATCGTCCAGGTGTGGCAGGTGCCAGCCCTGCAGCCGCTCCACGATGCAGGGAGTCTCGGAGGAGCGCGGGTCGAGCCTCACGGCTGGGGAGTCGGTCCTGACGGGAGGTAACACGGCAGGTTCCAGACGTGGTGCGGGGCTAGGGAATCCTTCCTCACTTTAGGGGGCTGGCCCAGGGCTACGCCGGCCTCACCAGCACGAGGGGGGTGCGTTCATTGGCGTTGCCGGCGGGGTTGGGCCGCAGGGCGCGATGGAGCAGGGCCTCATCGCAGCCGCTGTTCGAGGCCAACACCTTCACCCGGCCTAGGTCGTTCACATCCACCACGGCCACGCCCACCCCGAGCTTGCGGGCCATCGCCTCGCAGAAGGCCTGGGGGTCCTGGGGACCCAGAACGATCGTCTGGTCATAGGGCGGCGTGGTGCCGGTCACGTCGTCGATCAGCCGGGCCTGATCGCCGGCGAGTCGGTAGAACCAGCCTTTGCTGCCCACGGCTTTGAGGGCGGTGCCAACCAGCCAGGCGCAGAGCACCCGGGCGGGGCCCACCACATCGATCAGCGACTGGAGACCGCAGGCGGTGGCCAGGCTGCTGGTGGGGTGGAACACGCGGCAGAGCTGGCGGGCCAGTAGCGAGGGCTCGACATTGGAGGGATGGTTGTAGCGGCCCTGGATCACCGCCAGCGGCGTCTCACCGATCGTGAGCACATCACCGGGCTGGATCAGGGAGCCGGCGTAGCGCTCCAGCACCTCCTGGGGGTTATCCAGAACTCCGAGCAGATGGGTGCGCAAGGGAAGCACCCTGCAGCCCTCGCCGGAGCGCCAGGACGCCTGCTCCGGCAGGATCGGCTGCGGACGCTGCAACGGCACCAGAACGCCGTCGCGGCGCTCGAGGCGGCCGAAGGGGCCGTAGTTGATCCAGCGGATATCGAGCCAGAGGGTGTCGAGCAGCTCGGCCACGTTCACGCCGGGGGGGGCGGTGAAGAGCAGATCGATGCGGGCGGCGGTGCGCTTGTGGCCCTTCACGATGTAGGCGAACCAGTAGCCATCAGCTCTGGCCTCTTCATCGGGATGGAGCGGCGTGATCGACACGCTGCGCTTCACCGCGGCCAGGCTTCCCTTGCCGAGCAATACCGGCTCCACCGTGATCTCCGGCACGAACACCTCCATGCGGCCATGGGGGTTTTCGATCGTGATCTCGCCGCTCACCTCCACGGATTCGCCGCTGCGGCGCACATCGAAGCTGCCGGGCCGCAGGCGCAGGGGCGAGGCGGGCCGCAGCCGATGGCGTAGCTCCAGCCAAAGCAGGCTGAGGCCGAAGAGGAGAAGAAACAGCAGGAGTGTGGAGAGGAGCGGCAAGCCGATCACCCATCGAGGTACGAACGGGCGGAGCGTAGATGGGGGGATGGCCCTAGGTTCGGGTCCGCCGATCCGGCCTGGCCACTGGCATGCGCAAGACCTTCGTTCTCGACACCAACGTTCTCCTGCATGACCCCTCGGCGCTGACCCGCTTCGAGGACAACAACGTGGTGGTGCCGATCGAGGTGGTGGAGGAGATCGACCGCTTCAAGCGGGACCCCTCGGAGAAGGGCCGCAATGCTCGCCTGGTGTCCCGGCTGCTCGATGAGCTGCGTGAGAAGGGCAATCTGGCCGATGGGGTAACGATCGATGCGGCCAGCGGCGGCACCCTCAAGGTGGTGTTCTGCCGCAACGAAACCCTGGCCCAGTTGCCGCCCGAGCTGCGGGGCGGCAATGGCGATAACAACATCCTGGCGGTGGCGCTCGAGCAGCGACTGGAGCAGGTGGTGGGCACCCGGCCGCCGGTGGTGCTCGTCACCAAGGACACCAATCTGCGGATCAAGGCCGATGCGGTGGGCCTGATCGCCCAGGACTACACCACCGACAAGGTGGACATCGCCGACCTCTATTCCGGGGTCTGCGAGCTCTGGGTGAGTGCCGACCAGATGGACCGGGTCAAGACCGGAGGCCTGCCCCTCGATGAGCTTCCTCCAGCAGCGGATGGCAGCCGGCCCCTACTGCAGGCCAACGAGGGGGTGACCCTGGTGGATCGGGCCCAGCCCAATCACACCCTGCTGACCCGCTTCCAGGCCAATCAGGGTGTTTTGCTGCCGCTCCAGCGGGCTCCGAAGGTGCGGCTGGGCCGGATCCAGCCCCGCAACCGGGAGCAGACCTTTGCCCTCGATCTCCTGCTGGATGCCTCCGTGCCCCTGGTCACCCTGGTGGGTAAGGCGGGCACCGGCAAGACCCTGCTCGCCCTGGCGGCCGGCCTGCACCAGGTGGCCGATGAACGGCTCTACGAGCGGCTCCTGGTGACCCGGCCGGTGATTTCGCTGGGCAAGGAGATGGGCTTTCTGCCGGGAGACCTCGAGGAGAAAATGGCCCCCTGGATGCAGCCCATCATCGACAACCTCGACTTTCTGCTCGGCGGCGAGGAGGGCGGCGGCCACCAGGGGGGCCGGGGCGGCCAGCGGGGCCCCCGCAACAGCTGGGCTGATCTCAAGGGCATGGGGCTGCTGGAGGTGGAGGCGATCAGCTATATCCGCGGTCGCTCGATTCCGCGGCAGTTCATGGTGGTGGATGAATCGCAGAACCTCACACCCCATGAGGTGAAGACGATCGTAACCCGGGTGGGCGAGGGCACCAAGATCGTGTTCACGGGGGATCCCTATCAGATCGATAATCCTTATGTGGATGCCGAGAGCAACGGCCTCACCTGGCTGGTGGAACGTTTCAAGGGCCAGCCCTTGGCGGGCCACGTGAGCCTGCTGCGGGGCGAACGTTCCGAGCTGGCGGAGCTGGCGGCGAATCTGCTCTGAGCCCCGCAGCCGGCTTCGGAATGGAACCGCCTAGGGGGACTGGTGGCAGTTCCGCTGCAGCGTGGCATTCTGCGGAGCAAAAGCCGGGATAGCCGCGGGATGGGGGAATCGAACGGTGCGCGGCGGCAGTTGGTGCGGGGAGCCCAGGAGCCGCCCCTACCGGGCCGCAGGGTTTCGGGGCCTGTGGCCGCAGCCACGTTGGCCCTCCTGATGCTTGGCAGCCCCGGTCAGAGATCGGCTACCGCCTCTCCATTGGCGCCGCAGCGGGGTTCGCAATCTCCCTCCAACGCTCTTGTCGAGGCTTCGGGATCAAGTCAGCCAGCCGATGCCGATACCCAGGTGCAGGCCTTGGTGAGCCGCGTGGAGGCGGCAGCCGCCGAGGTGCGCAAGCGCGGAGAGGAGGCCTTTGCGGCCTTCCGCCGGCGGGGCGCTCCCTGGTTCCAGGGCGAGGCCTACATCGTGGTGCTCGGCAGCGACGGCAGGAGCTTGGTGTATCCCCCCGATCCGCGGGGCGAGGGTCTGAACTACAGCGAGTTTCAGGATCTGGGCGGCAAGCCCTTCGGCCAACAGATCCTGGCCGTGGCCGAATCCCCGAGTGGCCGGGGCTGGGTGCATTACCAGTGGCGCCGCCCGATCGCCGGGGACCGCCGGCCGGTGTGGAAGGCCACCTATGTGGAGCGTGTCACGGCGCCTTCGGGCCGCACTTATCTGGTGCTCTCGGGCCTGTATGAGCCGCCGATGGCGAAGGCCTTTGTGGTGGATGCGGTGGAGAGCGCCGCGGCGCTGCTGCAACGGGAGGGTCGAGCGGCCTTCGCGACGCTGCGGGATCCGCGCGGCCCCTTCTTCTATCAGGACACCTATGTGTTCGTGCTCGATCGCAACGGCTCGCTGCTGCTCAACCCCGCCTTTCCGGCCTTGGAGGGCAGCAAACTGCTGAGCTGGCCGGATCCGGCCGACCGCGCCAATGTCGCCGCCTCCCTCGAGGCGGTGCTGAAGGATGGCTCCATCTGGACCACCTACAGCTGGCCGCGGCCTTCGGCTTCGAAACTGCCGGAGCGCAAAACCACCTATCTCCGCCGGGTTGTGGCACCGGGTGGGGAGGTGCTGATCGTGGGGTCGGGGCTTTACGCGGGGGGCTGACTTGCTGATCTCTGACTGACCAATCCTGCCATCGATTCGAATCCAAGGATGGTCAGCTGGAAATCCCTCGCAATGATTGAGGCTGCAGCGGAGCGGATCTGAATGATTCAAAATCTGCATAGCCTTGAATCCTCCGGGTGGCATCGGGGAGGGGATGCCCGGTGTCCGCTAAAGTCTGATGGTCGATTGTATTCCAGTGGATCAGGGAGTTATTCAGGCGATGCAAGCGTCATTGGTTGAGATCACTGATGCCTTGATTGAATTCATTCCTGAAGATGGTTCACGTCTTTCGAATGCAGAACTGCGGAATGGCGTGGAGTCTGTGATTGGCTGTCAGCTCAGTGATGCGGCATACGAGGCCGCCAAGAGCCATGTGGTGGCCATGGGGCTGGCCGAAAAGGTCAAGGGGCCTGGTGGAGGCCTAAGAGCTGCTGGCAGCAAAGAGGTTCAGACGAAGCCTGCAGCTGCCACTGCGACCAGCCTTGGCGGGCCGCTGACCCTCTCCCAGCTGGCATCCCATCTCTGGGAAGCCGCCAACATCCTCCGCGGCAGCCCGGTTGATCGCAGCGATTGGAAGTCGTACATCTTGCCGCTGCTGTTTTTCAAGCGGATCTGCGACCAGTGGGACGAGGAGAACGCCGCCATGATCGCCGAGTACGGCGAGGACTTTGCTGACGAGCACCGCTTTCAGCTGCCCGAGGGCGCCCACTGGAACGATGTGCGCGCCACCCCCAAGAACGTCGGCACAGCACTCTCGAACGCCATGCGTGCGGTGGAGGCTGCCAACCAGAAGCACCTCTATGGCGTCTTTGGAGACGCCCAGTGGACCAACAAGGATCGCCTGCCCGATGAGCTCCTCAAGGATCTGATCGAACACTTCTCCTCGCTGGCGATCGGCAACGCATCGGTCGCCTCCGACGTGATGGGTGACGCCTACGAGTACCTCATCAAGCAGTTCGCCGACGCTACGAACAAGAAAGCCGGCGAGTTCTACACCCCGCGCAGCGTTGTCCGCCTGATGGTGGAGATCGTCGATCCGCAGGAGGGGGAAACGGTCTACGACCCTGCCTGTGGCACCGGTGGCATGTTGCTCGCTGCCGTTGAGCACGTTCATGCCCGTGGGGGGGATCCACGCACCTTCTTTGGCAAGATTTTTGGCCAGGAGAAAAACCTCACCACCGCCTCAGTTGCGCGGATGAACCTCTTCCTCCATGGACTGGAGGACTTCGTGATTGAGCGGGGCGACACCCTGGCTCCCAACCTCTTCTATGGCACAGGGCTGGCTGCCTGCGTGCTGGTGCTGCGGCGCCAGAAGGCCGAGAGCCGCCGCGGCAAGGTGCTGATCGTGGATGCCTCCAGCCTGTTCCGCCGCGGCAGGGCCCAGAACTTCCTGGAGCCTGAGCACGCCTCCCAGATCCATGGCTGCGTCTCGGCCTTTGAGGACGTGGAGGACCGGGCCCGCGTGGTGAGCCTCGATGAAATCGAGCAGGAAGGCTGGACCCTGAACATCTCCCGCTATGTGCTGCCTCCCATCGGGGCCGACATCCCGCCCCTACCGGAAGCAGTGGCGGCGTTCAAGGACGCCCTCGCAAAGTGCCGAGAAGCCGAGGATCATCTGAGGCAGGTGATGGTGGAAGGAGGCTGGCTGAAGTGACCACCCTCACCCAATCCGAACTCGAGTCGTACCTATGGGGTGCGGCCGTGTTGCTGCGCGGCCTGGTGGATGCCGGGGACTACAAGCAGTTCGTATTCCCGCTGCTGTTCTACAAACGCCTGTCCGATGTGTGGGACGAGGACTATTCCGATGCCATGCATGAGTCAGAAGGCGATACCGCCTACGCGCAGGCCACCGCCAACGACCGCTTCGTGATCCCGCACGGGGCCCACTGGTCGGATGTGCGGGCCGTGGCGAAAGATGTGGGCCGGGCCCTTCAGACCGCCATGCGCGCGATCGAGGCCGCCAACCCGGGCAAGCTCGATGGCATCTTCGGCGATGCGCCCTGGACCAACAAGGAACGCCTCCCCGATGAAACGCTCAAGAACCTGCTGGAGCATTTCTCCAGCCAATCCTTGTCGCTGTTCCATGTGCCGGAGGATGAACTCGGCAACGGCTACGAGTTCCTGATCAAGAAGTTCGCCGACGACAGTGGTCACACGGCGCAGGAGTTCTACACCAACCGCACCCTGGTGCACCTGATGGTGCAAATGCTGGACCCACAGCCCGGTGATCGCATCTACGACCCCACCTGTGGCACCGGCGGCATGCTCATCTCGGCCCTGGCGGAGGTGAAGCGCAAGGGCGGCGAGCACCGCACCCTGCAGCTCTACGGCCAGGAGCGGAACCACATGACGGCGTCGATCGCCCGCATGAACTTGGTGCTGCATGGCGTGGAAGACAGCGAGATCGCCCGCGGCGACACCCTGGCGGCGCCCGGTTTCAGCGAACACGATGCCCTGCGCAGCTTCGATGTGGTGCTGGCCAATCCGCCCTATTCGATCAAGCAGTGGAACCGGGAGGCCTGGCAGAGCGATCCCTGGGGCCGCAACTTCCTCGGCACCCCGCCCCAGGGCAGAGCCGACTACGCCTTCTTCCAACACATCCTGCGCAGCATGGACCCGACGACGGGCCGTTGCGCGGTCTTGTTTCCGCACGGGGTGCTGTTCCGCAAGGAGGAGGCCGAGCTGCGCCGCAAGCTCGTGGAGGCCGACCTGGTGGACTGCGTGCTGGGTTTGGGAGCAGGCCTGTTTTACAACTCGCCGATGGAGGCCTGCGTGGTGTTCTGCCGCAGCCGCAAGCCCGCCGATCGCCGCGGCAAGGTCTTGTTGATCGACGCCGTGAAGGAGGTGTCCCGTGAGCGGGCGATGAGCTTCCTGCGGCCCGAGCATCAAGCCCGCATTGCCGGGGCCTATGCCGCCTTCGCCGATCAGGAGGGTTTTGCGGCAGTGGCCACGTTGGCGGAGATCGCGGCCCAAGGGCACAGCCTCTCGATCCCCCTGTACGTGAAACGGCCGGCGGTGGCGGCGGTGGGAGAAGGGGGCGGCCAGTCAGCCACCCTGCAGGAGGACTGGCAGGCCTGGGAGGCCTCAGGGCATGAGTTCTGGCAACAGATGGATGGCGTGGTGGCCATGCTGGACGCGCTTGTGAGCGAAGAAACCTTCACCGATGTGGTGAAGGAAAATCAGGAGTGATGGCATAGGATGCAGATCGCCTACGCCAGCAAGACCATCCAGCGCCTCTGTGAAGAGGACAAGCACCAACGCAAGCACCTGGGCGAGAACCGCGCCAAGCGACTGAGAGCGCGCATTAGGGAACTTCGAGCAGTGGAGAACGTGAAAAAGCTTCTGTACGGGAATCCCCATCCCCTCATCGGGGACAGGGCCGGTCAGTTCTCCGTCGATCTGGACGGGCCGATGCGCCTTCTGTTCGAGCCCATCGATCAGCCACCGCCAACCCTTCCCTCTGGCGGCATCGACTGGCAACAGGTTTGCAGCGTTTGCATTTTGGAAATTGAGGACACCCATGGTTGAACCCGTCACTGATACCTTCAACGCCGATTGGGCCTCCCCCCCCGGCGAATTAATCGAGGTGGTGCTTGAGGAAATTGGCTGGTCCAAGGCCGATCTTGCCCAGCGGCTGGATTTCAGCGCCAAGCATGTAAATGAACTGCTCAAGGGCCGGGCGTCGATCACGGCCGACACGGCCGAACGGCTGGAGCGGGTGCTCGGCCATGACGCCGGCTTCTGGCTGCGGCTGGAGGCCAATTACCAGCAGGATCTGGTGCGGCTGCAGCAACTCGATCAGTTGGCCAGCCAAAAGGACTGGCTGAAGGAACTGCCACTGCGCTGGATGCAAGGCCAGGGCTGGGTGGACACCTGCAGCCATGCCGGCCAGCAAGTGTCAGCGTGCCTGAAGTTCTTCGCGGTGGCGTCGATCGAGGCCTGGCGGGAGCGCTATGGCCAACCCTTGGCCGTCTATCGCACCTCCAAGAGCTATGCCACGCAGCAAGGGGCCCTGGCCAGTTGGCTGCGCCGCGCCGAAACGCAAGCGGCCTCGATCGCCTGCAGACCCTATGAAGCCAAGGCGTTCCGAGCGGCGCTGCAAGAGATTCGACCCCTCAGCTGCGAAGCGGATCCGTCGGTGTTTGTCCCTCAGCTACAGGCCCTGGCCGGCGCTGCCGGGGTGGCCGTGGTGTTCGTGCCTGCACCTCCAGGGTGCCGGGTCAGTGGGGCCACCCAGTGGCTCAGCCCGGATCGGGCCCTGATCGCCCTGAGCCTGCGGCACAAAACCAGCGATCACCTCTGGTTCACGCTGTTCCATGAGGCTGGGCACATCCTCAAACACGGCAAGAAGGCCACCTTTGTGGATGGCCTCGATGCTGTGGATGAAGAGCATGAGGCCGAAGCTGATCGCTTCGCCGCGGATCAGTTGATTCCGCCGGCGGCTGCCCAGAAACTGCAAGGACTTCGCTCCGAAGAGGAGGTGAAGGCGGCTGCCAGGGCCCTCGGCATTGTTCCGGGCATCGTGGTAGGCCGGATGCAGCACGAAGGCTGGCTGCCTCGCACCCATCTCAACGGCCTGAAGGTGAGCTACCGCTGGCCGGAGGAGGTGAGCCATGACTGATCTGAAACCGGGCTGGAAGCGGGTGAAGTTTGGCGAGGTGGTGCGCCTCAACAAAGAGACCTGCAAAGACCCGGAAGCCGCAGGGATTAATCGGGTGATCGGCCTGGAGCATCTGGAGCCAGGCGATCTGCGCGTGCGCTCATGGGCCGAAGTGGCTGATGGCACCACGTTTAGCAATCGGGTTCGCCCTGGGCAGGTGCTATTCGGCAAACGGCGGTCTTATCAGCGGAAGGTGGCAGTGGCCTGACAGAGGGTGGCAATATTGATCAGCTCGGCCGTGGGGCAATCTGGGCGGGTGAGATTGAAGACTGTGTTTATCAAAATCATGTCTTCTCAGTAACAGCCCGACCCAATATTGTATGTGCAGAGTACTTAGAAGGGCTAATGCGTAGTCCAAGGGGCCGGGAGTTCTTCCTGGGAAATGCAAAGCGCACTAGCAATCTGGCATCGATTGACCAACGAAAGGTTCGTACTCTGCCAGTGCCAGTCGTTCCGCTAGGACTGCAACATAAATGGTCCGAACGGTATTCAGAGGCAAAGTCATGCCGACTACGCTCAGCGAAGAGAGCAGTGGAAGCATTTGATTTACTCCGGATAGTGGCTTCTACTGTGCTCAAAGGTGCGGCATGACCTTTTCCGAATCCACCACCGTCGAAAACCTCTTCCGCGACCTCCTTGCTGGTGGCCATGGCGACTACACAGCCGTCGGCTCAGGCTTCGCCCGCAAGAACGGCAAGATCACCGGCCTCGGCTGGCACCACCTCCCGCCGGCCAACGTCCCCCGTCTGCCCCACGAGGTACTCGCAGAGCCCTGGGTTCGAGAAGCGCTAATTCACCTCAACCCCGAGATCGCCGCCGTCCCCGACCGCGCCGATGAGGTGATCTACAAGCTGCGCGCCATTGTGCTCTCGGTGCGCTCCGACGGCCTGATCAAGGCCAACGAGGAGATGACGGCCTGGCTGCGGGGCGATCGCTCGATGCCCTTCGGGCCGAACAACGAGCACGTCAGCATCCGCCTGCTCGATCTGGAGAATCCCGAGAACAACCAATATGTCGTTACCACTCAGTTCACCGTTCGCGCCGGCCCAGCTGAACGCCGCGCCGATCTGGTGCTGTTGGTCAACGGCTTCCCGCTGGTCTTGATCGAAGCCAAAACACCCGTGCGCAAGGCCGTGAGCTGGCTCGATGGTGCCCTCCAGATCCACGACGACTACGAGTGCCACGTGCCCGAGCTGTTCGTGGCCAATGTGTTCTCCGTGGCCAGCGAAGGCAAGGAGCTGATGTACGGCTCGATTCGTTGTCCGCTCAAGCTCTGGGGGCCCTGGCGTGGTGACGATGAAGCGGCCCCAGGATCCCTTGCTGAGCTCAAGGCTTCGGTCACCGGCCTATTGCGGCCGGCGGTGATCCTTGATCTCCTCGCCCACTTCATGCTCTTCGCCACCGACGACAAGAGTCGCCGCATCAAAGTGGTGGCCCGCTACCAGCAGGTGGAAGCCGCCAACCTGATCGTGCAGCGGGTGCTGGCTGGCCAGCCCCGCAAAGGGTTGATCTGGCACTTCCAGGGATCAGGCAAGTCGCTGCTCATGGTGTTTGCGGCCCAGAAGCTCAGGCAGCATCCCGTGCTCGGCAACCCCACCGTGGTGATCGTGGTCGATCGCATCGACCTCGACGCCCAGATCAGCGGCACCTTCCACGCCAGCGATGTGCCCAACCTGGTGAAGGGCGAAACCCGCGCCGATCTGATGCGCCTGCTCCAGCAGGACACCCGCAAGATCATCATCACCACCATCTTCCGCTTCGGGGAAGCCGATGGCGTGCTCAATGATCGGGGCAACATCATCGTGCTCGTCGACGAAGCGCACCGCACCCAGGAGGGAGGCCTCGGCATGAAGATGCGGGCCGCTCTTCCTAATGCCTTCCTCTTCGGTCTCACCGGCACACCCATTAACCGGATCGATCGCAACACCTATTACGCCTTCGGCGCCGAGGAGGACGCCCGCGGCTACATGAGCCGCTACGGCTTCGAGGAATCGATCCGCGATGGCGCCACCCTCAAGCTCCACTTCGAGCCCCGCTTGGTGGATCTGCACATCACTGACGTCAGCTATTGAATCGGCTCATTGCTGTGATGGGTGGGCAGCTTCATGCCACCGTTCAAACCATCCGCTCGGGCCGCACCAGGGCATCAAAATCTTCGCCGCTCAGATGGCCAAGCCCCAGGGCCGCCTCCCGCAGGCTCAGGCCGTGGTGGTGAGCGTGTTCGGCGATCGCCGCGGCCTTGTCGTAGCCGATCGCGGGGGTGAGGGCGGTGACCAGCATCAGGCTGCCCGCCAGCAGCGACTCGATCCTGGCCCGGTCGGGTTCGAGCCCCTCGATGCAGAAGCGCCGGAACCCCTCACAGCCGCCGCTCAGCAGCTCAATGCTCTCCAGCAGATTGTGGGCGATCAGGGGTTTATACACATTCAGCTCGAAGTTCCCCTGACTGGCGGCCATCTGCACTGCGGTGTTGTTGCCCATCACCTGCAGGGCCACCATCGTGAGGCTCTCGCACTGGGTGGGATTCACCTTGCCCGGCATGATCGAGGAGCCGGGTTCGTTCTCTGGCAGCTTCAGCTCACCAAGGCCGCAGCGGGGGCCGCTGCCCAGCCAGCGGATGTCATTGGCGACCTTCATCAGGCTACCGGCCAGCACCGTGAGGGCGCCATGGGCCGCCGCCAGGGGTTCGTGTCCCGCCAGGGCCTGGAATTTGTTCGGGGCGCTGGTGAAGGGCAGCCCCAGCCGCTCCGCTAGCCGGGCCGCCACCGCCTCACCAAAACCTGCCGGGGCATTGAGGCCGGTACCCACCGCCGTGCCGCCGATCGCCAGCTGCCGCACCTGGGGCAGGCTGGCGCGCAGGGTGTCGAGCCCCAGCTCCAGCTGGGCCGCATAGCCGCCGAACTCCTGGCCCAGACGCAGGGGCACCGCATCCTGCAGGTGGGTGCGGCCGATCTTGATCACCGCTGCCCACTCATGGGCGCGCTGGGCCAGCACGGCCCGCAGCGCCTCCAGCGCCGGGATCAGGCGCCGTTCCAGCTGGATCGCCACCGCCACATGCATCGCGGCCGGGAAGGTGTCGTTGCTCGACTGGCTCAGGTTCACGTGGTCGTTCGGATGCACCGGCTGCTTGCTGCCCAGTTCGCCACCGAGGGCCTCGATCGCTCGGTTGGCGATCACCTCATTGGCATTCATGTTGGTCTGGGTGCCGGAGCCCGTCTGCCAGATCTTCAGCGGGAACTCGCGATCCAGTTCGCCGCCGGCCACCTGCTCAGCCGCCGCCACAATCGCGGCGGCTAGGGCGGGATCCAGGCCACCAAGATCGCGGTTCACCTCGGCGCAGGCGGCCTTGAGCTCGCCGAAGGCATGCACCACCGCCAGCGGCATGCGCTGGCCGAAGGGAAAGAAATGGATCGAGCGCTGCGTCTGGGCGCCCCAGTAATGATCGGCTGGCACCATCACGGCCCCGAGGCTGTCGCTCTCGCGGCGCCCGTTCCCCGCCGAGGCGTGATCCGTCCCCGGCTCCGGGGCCAGGGGCCCTGCCTGCACGGGGGAGGAATCGCCGCCGGGGAAAGGGTTCATCGGCCGCCGCTCACCACTTCGCTGTTGAGTTCATTGAAGCTGCGGGTGCTGCCCAGGCCTGATGGTGCCGGCAGTGGCAGGCCCGTGGCCTGGCTTACTGCCGCGCTGATGGCATCCACCTCCACCTGGCCGCTGGCATCGAACACCACCTGGCCCTGGCGGTCAAACACCACCACCTGGGGAATCAGGCCGCTCCAGTAGCGGGATGGATCGCCGGGTGGCAGGTCCCCGGCGGCGGCCTTGCCGCCCGGGCGCAGGGGGTCGGTGACCAGGGGGATCAGCTCGACGCTGTTGCCCCAAAGCCGCTGCAGCTCCGAGACCACAGGGGCAAAGCGTTTGCTCACGCTGCTGTCATCGAGGTAGTACACCACCACCGCCACGCGCTGGTCCTGAAGGGCCTGGGCCAGGCTGCTGCGCGGTGGCACGAGGGAGCCGTTGCCCGCGTAGAGGGCAAAGATATTGCCGTCATAACGGTCGTTCTCAAGGCTGGCTTCGGCGGGTGTGCCGAGCCCCAGCCCCACCATCAGGAGCAGCAGCAGCGCGGCGAACGCCCCGAGGCTGCGGCGCAGTCTTGCCTGGAGCGGCCGATGTGACGACGCCCCTGAAGCGGGGATCGCTTCGATCGCAGGGAAAGCCTCGACCTCCTGGACCATGGGGGCCGCTGGGCGGCGCTGATCGTTGGTGTGGGGCAAGTCCCGCTGACGGCTGGGCACCATTGTGCCCGTCGTGATTCAGCTGCGTTCGGTTCGGCCCAGGCTGCGCCCCATGCCCTGGGCGATGCCGCGCCCCACCAGTCCGATCGCCCGGCCCACCACCTGGGTGAGCACCACCACCACCAGGTCGCCGAAGGCCCGGATGAGGCTCTGCACCTGGGGGGCCAGGGCATCGCGGGCCTCTAAGGCCAGGGTCACCAGTTGCTGGAGCCAGGACAACTGCCGCAATTCACCGTCCCTCGGCTCGGTGAGGGTGATGGTGTCGATGGCACCGGCCTCGAGGCGGAACAGCTGCCGCCGGCTTTCGTAAAGCTGCACAGGGCGGGTGATCCAGCTGCTCCAGCGCTGCTGGCTGTTCAGCTGGTTGCGCAGCCGTTCGAGGTTGCGGGTGGCCAGGAGGTCGGGCCGCAGCAGGTAGCGCCGCAGCTCCGGCCACTCGGCGCAGGCGGCGAGCACCTCGGCGCTGATCAACTCCGCACTGCGCACCAGCCAGTTGGCCAGCAACATCTCCAGATACAGCACCGCCTGGGGTTCATCGGGGCCCAGCAGCCGTCCCTCCACCAGCAGCGGACGCGCCTGCAGAAGGGTGGTGAGCATCGCCCTCGGATCGGGGAGTTCCGGATCCATCACGGTGAAGTCAGCCGCTCCCACCAGGGTGTCGGCCACGGGGCGGAGTTTGCCTTCATTGGGCAGTTGCACGTAGGAGCCGGCCATGCGGCGCAGCGCCTGGCGCCGTAGCTCCGGCTGCAGCTCGTTCCAGGCCAGGATCAGCGCGTCGCCCGCAATCTCCTGATGCTGGAGCCGCCCACGCAGGAGTTCGAACTGTTCGAGCAGGGCCAGGAGCAGGTCGCGGCGACGGTCGGGATGGAGACCATCGAAAGCGAGCAGCTCGCCACTGCGATTGTCGGGCCCGAGGCTGGCTGCCTGGCTGAGGCGCTCCCGCAGGGCCTGCCAGATGCCTTCGGCGGTGCGCTGGCGCAGGGTGAGGCTCACCCCTCCTGGGCCAGGCGCCGCTTCGCTGCGGAGCACCAGCTGGCCCACGCCGGCGTTGCCGTTGGGACCTGGGGAGCCGCGAAGCTCGCCTAGGGCCGCGAATCCTGATCCTGCAACCGGCTCCACCGGCTCCCAGGCGCCCTCCCCGGGGCTCCAGGCCATCTGCAGGGGCCCCCAGAGCCAGAGCAGCAGGGAGCGGGCCGCCCGCAGTTCCCGCCGCCGGCCCTCCAGCAGCAGCTGGGCCAGGGGGTTGGACGGCAGCGGCTCGAGCAGGGCCGCGCAGATGCGCAGCTCCGCATCGATCTGTTGGAGGCCACTCACCAGCAGCCATTCCCCCAAACCTGAGGGGGGCCGCTCAGGCGGCGGTGGTGACGGCCCTGAGGCCGGGGCGATCTCCACCACCCGGCCACCGGCCAGGAGGGTGGCCACGCTTTGGCGCAGCAGGCTGGGCTCAGGATGCTCGAGCAGGCCCTGCACCGGCAGGCTCAGCAGTCGTCGCTGGGGATAGCGGTGGCCCTCCGGCAGAAGCAGCAGTAGCGGTGCGGGTTGCCAGCGATCGAGCAGCTGGCGGGCTTCGGCCTCGAGTCGCTCGGCTGGCGGTGGGCTGGTGACGCTCCAGATCAGTAGCCGTGGTGAAAGACCCTCCTGGGCGGGATCCGCCGTGACCCGATAACCCGCCGGGTCGTCCTCCAGCCAGCGCCGCAACCCCTCACGCTGCAGGGGCTCGGCGAAGAGAAGAAGCC
>JBBASH010000042.1:0-28627 GCA_040399305.1 Cyanobium sp. | reverse complement strand
CCGGGAGATCGTCATGGCCCCGGCCAGGGCCGGCAGTCCCCGCACCTTGCCGGCCAGCCGGTCGCTCAGGGGGCTGGGGCCAGCGGCGGCCGCGGGGGAGTCCGGGTCGGCGCCGGCCTGCAGGGGCTCGGCGCCGCTGGCCGGGTTCGCCGCCGGGGCTTTTGCGGCCCGGGATTGGTCCCGTTCGGCCTGTTCCCGGAGTTTGATCGCTTCCCAGTGGACGCGCACCGCGGCGCTGTCGCGGGCTTCCGCCGTGCCGAAGACGTGGGGATGGCGGCGCACCAGCTTGGCGCTGATGCCCCGGGCCACTGCGGCGAAGTCGAAACGGCCGCTCTCGCTGGCGATCCGGGCATGGAGCACCACCTGCAGCAGCAGATCCCCCAGCTCCTCCGCCAGGTGGTTGTCGTCGCCGTGGCGGATCGCATCGGCCACCTCGTGGGCCTCCTCCAGCACATAGGGGATCAGGGAGCCGTGCGTTTGCTCCAGGTCCCAGGGACAGCCGTGCACCGGATCTCGCAGGCGATCCACCACGGCCAGCAACTCCGCCAGGGCGGCGGACGCCCCGTCGGGCGTGGGGCCGGGATCGGCCGGGGCTGGGGGGGATACGGCCTCGTTAGGGGAAGGGGGCATGGCGCCAGGGTCCGCCGGGGCGGTCCAAGATCGGTGGATACCCTGCCACCTCCCGGGCAGGACTCCCGCCGTTTTCCGGCTTCAGCGCCGTCGCCGCCGGACCCGCACGGTGCCGGGCGGGGGCTGGGGGCTCTTGCCGGGCCGATTGCGCCGTCGCCGCCGCATCCGCTTCGACAGCGCCAGCGGTTTGAACCGGAACCTGGGCAGGGGATCGCCGTCCTGGAGCAGATGGAGCCAGCTGCTCATCTCCAGGCCCGCTAGGGCCGCCACCATCAGGGGCCTTTGGTTCAACCAGTTCTGCTGCAAGGCGTTGACGAGCTTGTCCGGGCCGGGGCTGCCGTAGGGCATGAGCAGCAGGGAGATGAACATCACCAGCACGCCCATGTAGAGCAACCGGCCCGCAGTGCCCAGCACGGGGCTGTGGGACAGGATGGATCGGTGGGGCAGTAGGCGGCGGTAGGGCCACCACAGCAGCCGCAGCGGACCCCAACGCCGGGTGGCATTGGAGCGGGTGTCGAGGTCGGGCGACAGCCACAGCCCGCCGATCAGAAAGGCGCCGGAGGCCACCACGGTTCCCATCACCCCCATCAGGGGCCACCAGAGCAGACCGAAGGGGAGGGCCAGCAGGCCGGTGGCGCGGTCGTGGGAACGGCCACTGGCCATCGGAAGGGGGCGGGCGGGGCGATGGCTACCGATTCTCGGACCCCAGGACCGCTTCCGGTGCGGTGCGCAAGCCATTGACATCGCAGAATCAGATGACACGGCAGAATGAGAACATCGCCCGATTAGCTCAGCGGTAGAGCGCCTGCCTTACAAGCAGGATGTCGCTGGTTCGAAACCGGCATCGGGCATGCCTGAAGCGCCAGCGCCTGAGCCAGTTATGGCAAAGGTTTTCGGGATCTGGCCGGCGACAAGTGGAGGGCTGCCCGGTGCTAAGCCGATGACCATGCTCTGAATCCCCAGCGTGGCAGGGTGGCTCTAATGAGTTCCCGGAGTGCCCGGCGGTTCAGGGTGCGAGTGGGTTGAGGGGTGAAACGGCACTCACCGGGGCCTGTCAGGAAGGGGGTTTGACCAGCCTTGAGCTGAGCATCTGGCGTGTGTTGAGCACAAACGGGGCACCATCATTAATCTTGAGCTTGAGGATGTCGGATCGGCCGGAGGAAACATTCAGTCCCTTGCCGATCGGAAACTGAACAGAGCCCTTGAGAACGCCGTCATAAAGTGTCTTGCCATCAACGACACTGCGCACCTCAACCCAACAGTCGGCTGGGCAGTAGATCTTCAACTTGTCTTGTGCAGCAGGGGCCGGTTTGCTGGCTGCCACTGCAGGGGCAGGTGATGCTTCGGGGCTGGCAGGAAGGGGTTTTTGCGGCAGCGAAACCGTCTTGGCAGGAGTGCCAGGTTCAGGCTGACTGAACAGGGCCGGACTGACATAAATAAGGCTACTTCCCAGCAGGGTGCTGGCGGCAACACCACCAACAAGTAGGGGCAAAATCTTCACGGAACGGCTCCGCTGTGTTGTGGCGGCAACCTGCGGGGGCGTGGCTGGTCTTGCTGAGGGTGAGAGCCGCTCGTTCTCGTCTTTGTTGTTCTGATCCTGCGTTTTTTGCACCCGGGACTGGAGCTCCGAGTTGGCGGAATTGCCCCTCGGTGCAGCCGCACCTCCGTGGGGGGTCGCGATTGCTGCCCCGGGGACGTTGGGAGAAGGGGTGGGTGAAGCTGTCTTATCAGCCCGTTTGATCAGTCCTTCGACTTTGATGGCCAATGCCTGATGCTGGGTCTCCAGCATCAGGCATTGGCTGCGGGTTGCGGCAAGAGCCTGCTGGAGGCCCGCGAGATCCAGTTCGGCGAGCTGACTGCCTGATGCGATCTGTTCTTCCAGGGAAGCGGTTCTGGCCTCAGCATGGATGCGGGCCTGCCGCTCTTCGACTGACTGCTCAGCCAGCGCCGACAGCCGGTCGTTCAGGCTCGCCACGCTCTCCCTCAGCTCAGCAAACTCCTCGCTCGTCGCCTGCTGAGGCTTTGTGGATGCGCTTTCAAACTGCTGGGCGATGCCCGAGAGCCTGAAGTCAAGGCCGCCGAGACTCTCTCGCAGCACCCCGATCTCCGCATTGGTCGCATCAAGACTCTGCTTGGACGAGGCATCAAACCGATCAGCCACAGTCGAGAGCCTGAGGTCAAGGGTGCGCACGCTCTCGCGCAGGGCCCCGATCTCGTTGTTGCTCAGATGGAGCATTCGCTTGGAAGACTCAATAGCCTCAGCCAATTTATATGTAAGCTCGGTAAATTCCTGAAGCACTGGCGATTCCAGCAGCTCTGGCGGCGATGCCGTGGACCCATTAGAAGTGAACTCATTTGATTTGGACTCATTTGGCGTCGATCCGTTCGTCGTCAATCCGCCAGAGGACGAGCTACTTTGAATGGACACTGTATTTTGAATAATGGCCAGCCTTCAGATCATAAGCTTTCCGGCTACAATCGCGTCAATCGAACGATCAATACCAGGAGTGCTGGGCATGGAACGGCATGGATCGCACTGAATATGTGCTTCATGACAGCCAGCCGCTTGAGCCACGCCCGGGGCCCTCGGATGGCTCGCCGTTCCTCAGCCTCCCAGTTGCGCAGAGACTGGAGGTGCTGCGCCAGCTGAGGGTCAGCCTTGCCGGGGGCGAATCCAACCTGATCCATTCACTGGATGACCTTGCCGCGTCGTTCCTGGAGCAGAGGCAGCAAAGCACTCAGCCTTCGCAGCTGGAGAAGCGGATCAGGATCAGGGAGGCGCCGGAGGCATCCCTCCCCTCGCTGAAGTCCGACCAGCCGTCTCCGTCGGTTCGGCCCGACGATGTACGTGTGCTGATGCGCCACGGTGTGCTTCACGAGCTGGTGAAGCGAAGGCTGGTGGAAAGCTTGATCCGTACTGTCAGCCTGGATGAGGAGGACCATCAGGCGATGCTGCGGGAGCGGGCTGCGTTGCGCCAGCAGTCCGACGCGCCAATGGAGGAGGGGACCCTGCAGGATCAAATGGATGACCTGCGGCTGCGTTTTTGGGTCGAAACCACTTACAGCGACTTCATGGATCGATGGTTCCTGAAGCACCGTCATGAGCTGGAGACCTGGATCTTCAGTTGCCTGCGGGTTCCGGAGGAGGGTCTGGCAGCGGAGCTCTACCTGCAACTCACCGATGACGGTGCCGACCTGGCGGTGCTGAGCGACCGCCACGGGATCGGCAAGGAGCGCTGGACCCGGGGGGTGGTTGGTCCTCTACGTGTCAGCCAGGTGGCCGACCCGCTGAGGCAGGTGCTGGCAGGGATGGCGGTGGGGGCGATCCACCCGCCCCTGGCGATGGGCGATGACTGGGTGATCCTCCAGCTCCTGCACCGGTTCCCGGCCGAGCCCGACGGCAACTGGAGCCATGACGTGCGCTGGAACATGTTCGAGGCTGACCTGGACGCCAATGCGGATCGGGTCTGCCAACGCATCAGCAGCGGCGAGGGCATTGCCCTGGAGGCGACCCTGGCCGAGCTCTCCTGGCAGCATCAGGGAGGGGAAGGTGATCCTCTGCTTCCACCTGCAGCGCCATAGGCAGGAGCGAACGCCAGTGCCTGGAGGCAAGAAGGCCCGGGCCCGCGTGTTATCTGCCATCCAGGCGGGCCCCATTGATCCGGCTGCGGAGCCGGCGGCTGAAGCCGAAGGCGGCACCGATACCAACAAGGGGCAGCGGCGCGGGTGCGGGGGGGATGTCCGTTTGACCAAAGCTATTCTGAAGACTGTTGAGCGACCCATTGGCGCCGGGCTGGACATTCCATTCATCCTGGACATATAAGGTTTGGAGGCCTAAGCTTGCGAGGGTAATGCCATCGGGAGAGATGGGGTTGGTAAGGGCATCGGTAGTGATTTGCACCGTATAATCCGAATTCCAGAATGTTTTAGTTATCGTGTATTCGCCGTTAGTGATATCACCCTGGTTGGCAAGCTTGACTTGATCAAAGATTTTGGACGGATCTGTGATGGTAATTTTGTACCGCAGATTGCCCATGTCATTCAATAAATTGTTGCGGTTCGGATTGAAATCAAGAGAGATATTCCAGGGTGTATTTATGTTGGTAGGATCTAGAGTGTATTCCACTATGTCGTCATTGGCGTCCTGGAGGTTTGATCGGGAGATCAGCGTGAGGGTTTTATCGCCCAACGTATAGGAGGTCGTGAAGCATTCGGCATCATTTAAGAGGCATTTGGCTCCGGTCGCCTCCCCGATCGGAGGTGTCGCCTCCCAGCCAGCGGCTTGAGCTGAGCCCGAATTCAGGGCGGCGCCGCCCAGCAGGATGGCGGTGAGGAGGGCCTTGAAGAGCGTGGTGGCCCGCCCTTTGTGGTTGGTTTCGAGCATGGCTATGAAGGCCTAATTAGGGGAGATGGAGCATGCATTTAGTGAAATCTGCTTCCAGTGCAAGAATCCAGTGCATGAGAGCGAAATAGACCATCAGAAGCTGTCCTTGCAACCCTACAGAGAATTGAATGGCCTCAAATCAGCGGTTCGTAGCAAGCATTGGCAACGCCTATGACCCATGAATCATTAGCGCCCCCAAGTGCTGCAAGCTGTGCCATCTGTCGCGCATCCGCGCCAGTCTTTGTGGCGAACCGTTTTGAGATGCGTCCTATTTGCAGCCTTGTTTGCATTTCTTTCTAAATTGGCAACACCCGCGCAAGGAGCCTGCGATGGCCCTCGCGATCCTGCATCCCCTCCCCCGGCCGGTGATCATGCCCTCCTTCGTTGAGCGCCTCCAGATCGAGACCGGAGGATCGTTCCATTGCCACGGCATCACCGCGGACCTACAGGCGCTGGTGGAGCGCAGCGGGGTGCGGCAGGGGTTGCTGGTGGCGGTGGGGCAGCACACCACCACGGCCCTGGTGCTCAATGAAAACGAGGAGCGTCTCCTGCGTGATATCGAGGCCTTCTTCCTCGGTCTGGCGCCGCCGGATCGCCCCTGGCTCCACAACGACCTGCACCTGCGCCAGGGCATTCCGCCCGATGAACCGCGCAATGCCCACGCCCACCTGATCGCGATGCTGCTCGGCAACCAGCTCAGCCTGCCGGTGGTGGACGGCCGGCTTGGCATCGGCCGCTGGCAGTCGGTGCTGCTGGTGGAGCTCGATGGACCGCGCCACCGGGAGGTGTTGTTGCAGCTGATCGACACCGGCGGCACTCCCTCGCTGGAGGGACGCGACGCCGCGGCCGCTGCGCCGCCTTGAGATCGGGGTGGGTACCCACCACTGGCGCTGAGCCCCGAGGCCCCGGCTCCGTTCCGGCGCCCCGCTGGCTGCTCGGGGGTGTGGCCGCGGCACCGGCGGTCGCCCAGGATCGGAGGCCCCCCGCGCTGCCCGGCCCATGGCTGAACCGGCCATCCTCGATGTGGATCTGCTGGCCTTCGAGCGGGGCGATGGAGCGGCCCGGGCCGCGGTGGTGGATGGGGTGCGCCGCAGCCTGGCCACCGGCTTCGTTTACACCAGCAGTGATCTCCCCGTCGATCTGCTCGACACCGCCTACGGCCTGCTGCAGCGCTTCTTTGCCCTCGATCCGGCCAGTAAGGCCCGCTTCCACGCACCCCTGAGCCATGGTCAGAGCGGCTACACCGGCCTGCTGGTGGAAACCGCGGCCGGCAACGACCGGGCCGACTGGAAGGAGATGCTCAACTGGTCGGCGCCGCTGCCCGGCGGCCATCCGCTGCGGCGCCGCTATCCCGTGCTCTATCCGGAGCCCCTGCTCCCCGAGGCGGCGGTGCCGGGGATCACGGCGGTGCTCGAGCGCTTCCATGCCGCCCTCGCCGACCTGCAGCGGCGCTTCCTGCGGGTGATCGCCCTCGGGATGGGCTGCGCCGAAACCTTCTTCGAGGAGATGGTGCACGAGGCCCCCACCCTCACCCGCGCGATCCGCTATCCCCCCATGGCCGCCGCTCCGGCCGCCGGGCACCTCTGGGCCGCCCCCCATGCCGACATCAATCTGATCACTGCCCTGCCCCGCGCCACCGCCGCCGGCCTTGAGGTGGAGGTGAATGGCCGCTGGCAGGCGGCCGCACCGCCGGAGGGTCGGGTGATCCTCAACACCGGCCTGATGCTGGAGCGCCTCAGCAACGGCACCATTCCGGCCGGCTGGCACCGGGTGGTGGCCCCCCCGGGCGCCAGTGGCGAGCGCCACAGCGTGGTGCAGTTCTGCCATGCCCGCCCCAGCACGATCCTGGCGCCGGTGCCCTCCTGCTGCACCGCCGCCCATCCCCAGCGCTGGGCTGGGGTGCGGGCCGCCGAGGCCCTGGAGGAGGTGCTCTATCGCATCAATCTGATGGGAGCCTGAGGAACCCCCCGCCCCTTCTACGTGGCCTGGATCGCCCCTCTCTCCGTTCCTGCGCCGTTGCCGCTGGCAGCGGTTGGCCTGTCTGCTCCGCGATCCACCGGTGCTCCATCGGCCCCGGTTCGACCCGCTGCGTCACGACCCTCAGCGTCACGCTCCACTGCGTCACGACCCACGGTGTCTCGATCCTTTCTGAGCTCTTTTCCAGTGCCGCCCGGGACCGGCAGCCTTCGGGCCCAGGCTTCCGCTTCGCCGGGATCACCTTCGGGATCGCCTTTGGGATCGCGGCCGGCCTCCCGGTCGGGCCCCGGGGGAGCCCAGGGGTCTGCTGACCCCCAGCTGTCGGCGCAACTGCCGCCGGAGCTGCGCTCCCTGGCCCGGGATCTGGAGCGGCATGGGTTCCGGCTGCGTTGGGCCCCACCCCCCGCGGCGCGGGCCTACGGCCAGTACGTGCCCGCCAGCCGCACCCTCTGGGTGGCGCCGATCGCCTTCGATCTGGGCATCGGCTCCCAGACCTTCCTGCATGAGGCGGTGCATGCCGTGCAGAGCTGCCCCAGCGGACAGCTCACCCCGATCGGCTGGAGGCTGCGCCTCGATCCGGTGGTGCGCCAAGAGATCGGCGGCATTCTCACCACGAGCTATCACCACGGCAGCCGGCTGCTGGAGCAGGAGGCCTTTGCCCTGCAGGGTCAGGATGACGCGGTGGCTCGCCTCCGCGCTGCCCTGAAGGCCCGCTGCCGCCCCTCCGGTTGAGCGCGGCGATCCGCCATTCCGCCCCGATCCGCCGCCCTTGTTTCTCCGCCCCCTGTGCCATGGAGTCTCCGCTTCCAGCCTTCAGCCCCGACGACTGGCTGCGTCTTCGGGATGCCCTCCGCTATGTGGGGCGGGATCTGCATCACCGCTCCTACGCCGTTGATGCCCAGCGACGCGAGCTGCTCTGGCAGGAGATGGATCGCTGCCTGGCCCTGGCGGAGCGGATCGAAACCACCTGCCCGTTGCCAGAGCCGGCAGGGGGCGATCCGGCCTGAAGCGCTCAGCCGGCCCACTGCAGCATGGCCTCCTCAGCTTGCGGGGAGGCGGGCGCCACGGGCCTGGCGCCCGCCTCCTGCGCCAGCTCAAGCAGGGCCGCCACGGTGCGCTGCAGCACCGGCACACGGCGCCAGTCGCCGGGGAGCAGCAGCCACAGGTGTTCCCGCAGGCGGGGATGGGGCTCCAGTCGTTCGAGCTGCCCGAAGGGACCCAGCTGTTGATCGAGCAGGTGGGCGGGCACGGGGGCGGCCAGCCCACAGGAGGCCATGCGGGCCAGCCAGGCCATCGGGTCGTGGGCCTGGGCCCCGGTGGTGGTGGCCAGCGGCAGGCCCCTGTTCTCGAGCAGGGTCCGCAGACCCGGCGCCAGGGCCGTGGCGGGTGCCAGCACCTCCGGGCGGTGGGTCGCCCGGGCCAGGGCGAGGGCCAGGGGCCAGTGCCCCAGGTGCACCCGATCCGGCGGCGGCGGATCGGCGCCTTCCCACTCGCTATCGGCGTTGTGCTCCCCAAGGGGATGGAGTTGCGCGGGTGAGGCCTCCAGCTCCAGGGAGCTCACCAGGGCCGCGTCCACCACGGCTTCGCGCACCAGGTGCTCCCACTGGCTCGCGGGACGGAACCGCATCGGCATCGGCAGCCGGCCCGGCAGGCCCTCCAGCAGGCCCTGGTGGAGCGGATCGCTCGCTAGCCCCACCACCCCCGCCTCGAAGCGGTGCCAGCGGAAGCCGTGGCGTAGGTGGCGCAGGCTCACACTGCTGCCAAAACGGCAGACCTTCGTGCCCCGCCGGGAGGGCTTCAGGCCGAAGTCGGCCGCCAGGCGCCGGTAGCGGCGACTCACGGTGGGCTGGGACACTGCCAGCCACTGTCCCGCCTGGTGGGTGGTGCCGGTGAGCTCGAGCACGTCGAGCAGGTGCAGATCACGCAGCAGCTGGGGCGGGATGTAAGGGGGAGAGGAGAGGTTGATGGTGCCGCCGCTGATCTCCAGAGCCTGCGGCCGCTGGACGCTGCTTGGCTCCATTCACGTGCGAAAGACAGGCGGCCGGAAGCTGCCCGGGCTGCCGTGTGGGCCGGGCTGCAGCATGGAGATCTGTAGCTGCCTGTCGTGCCGAGTCCTGCCCCGGCGGATCCCGTGGTGGTTCATGCCGATCCCTGGTTGCTGGTGATCGACAAACCTTCGGGGTTGCTCAGCCAGAGCGGCCGCGGGCCAGCCCTGGCCGACGCGGTGCCGGCCAGGCTGGAGGCGGCCTGGGGGCCGCTGCAGTTGCCCCATCGCCTCGATCGCGACACCTCTGGCCTGTTGCTGCTCGCCCGCGATCCGCAGACCCACCGGAGCCTTTCGATGGCCCTGGAGGCGCGGCGGGTGCGACGCACCTATCTGGCCGATGTGGCCGGGTGGCCGTCTGCCCCGGCCGGGCGGGTGGAGGCGGCCCTGGCCAAGGCCCGCCACCGGCCACCTCTCTATCGGGTGCATCCCGCCGGTCGGCCCAGTCGCACCGACTGGTGGTGCCTGGAGCGGGGGGCTGGCTGGTGCCGGCTGCGGTTGGAGCCCCACACCGGTCGTTCTCACCAGCTGCGGGTCCATCTGGCCTGGCTGGGTCACCCGATCCTGGGGGATCCTCTCTATGGCCATGCCCGCAGTCGCGGCGCCGATGGCCGGCTGCGGCTGCATGCCTGGCGACTCGACCTGGTGCATCCCCGCACTGGTGAGCCCCTCAGCCTTGAGGCTCCCCTGCCCTGGCAAGGCGCGCCACCAGGGCCGCTCACGCCGCCCTTGGCATCTGCCCCGCAGCCTGGGCGGGGGCTTGGGGCCCCTCAGCGCTGACCCAGGAGTTCCTCCCAGGTGGGGGCTGGCCGGCCCGGGCCGCCGGCGGTGCGGCGCGGCAGGGGACAGGAGGGGGCCACTGGCATGGCGCGCGTCCCCTGTCCGGTACGGGGCTGGTTGGGCCAGGGGCTCGCTCCCCGGAAGGGGTGGGCCCGGGCCATGGGGATGGCTGGATTTGGTGTCGTCATGGTCGATTGGGTCATGCTGATGCGGTGAATGCCCTCAAAGGGGGGCTGTGGGTCCCAAAGGTCTCCGGGCGGCTTGCCCATGGCGTGGGGCTGGTCGCCGGGACCGGATGGGGTGGGGGTGGTTGGGCGATCGCCGATCCCGGGTTTCTCGGGGATGGCTCGGGCCCTGCTGAAGCGCAGACGGGAGATCGAGGCTGGTCGCGGTTCGGGAGCGCGGGCCCTGATGGTGATTCTGGGCTGGTCTGGAGGGACAGCTTTCGAGGGTCGGCCTCGGTCCACTCCGGATCGAAGAAACCCTACAGCGTTCCGGCGCCCCTGTCCGGGCGGATCGCCGAACGGCGCCGCGAAGGCCGCTCTCCCGGGCGGCTGGTGCGCGCCGTGAGCGGCAATGGCGCTGTTGCGGTGCAGGCTTGCGCACATCCGCCGCGAACCCGGAATTGGCCGGGATTTATCCATAGATTCCTCCATACTTCGCCCGGGATTTCTCTCGACGCAAGGATGAACTCTTTCTCATTGCGCCTGGCCGGCTATGGCCTCTTAACGATCGGTGCGATCAATTTTTTGTTCCGGGGCACCCTGTCGCCCGACATGCTCAAAAGCGTTGTTGGCCGGCTTTCGATCGCCAATGGTTTGATTGCCTTTGTGCCATGGCTGCTGCTTTCTCTTGCTCTGATCTTCCTGCAGGGGAACCGGGCTCGGCGTAGCAATGAGCAGTTGCCGGTGCAGCTTCTCCATCGGCTGCTGCTCCCCCTGCTCGTGGGTTACCTGCTGCTGGTGCCGTTGATGATTCGCGATGCGATTGGCTTTGATAGGGCCGTGCAGTCGGAAATCTCTGGCCAGCTGAAGCTCTACCGCAACGGCACCCGACAACTGCTTGATCAGGTGGCCCCGCTCACCACGCCCCTGGCCGTGGCCCGGGTGGTGCAGCGCTATCCGAGCATCTCCATGGCGGTGGACCCCACCGAAACGGCGAGCCAGGTGAAGGCCAAGCTCGCCAAGGCCCTCAGCAACGGCGAAGCCCGACTCGTGACCCGGCTGGATGACCAGCGGCGCAGCCGGCTGGAGGGCTTGTTCCAACGCACCATCGCTTCCACCTTCGTGGCCCTGGTGGCGGTCGCCGGGCTGGCGGGTCTCCGCCGGCAGAACCTGGCCGCCATTCGGGTTTCGGGCCACAAGGTGGGCGAATACTTCGGTCAGGATCTGATCAGCGACCTGACTTCGTCGATGCACCTCCGCGGTTCCTTCGATCAGGGGTATCCCGAAAACTCCGTGTTTCCCAAGGAGTGGATCGTGGACGAGCAGAACGAGCAGCCGCTTCCTTCCCGGGCGCGCCGGTGAGTCCGGCGGCCCGTTCTTCGGCCTGATTCTCAGTCCTCCGGATAGAGCAGGTCGGAGAGTTCCTCCGGATCCACGTCGTAGACCCGGGCCAGGGTGGTTTCGATGGCGCTGGTCACCACATCGGGCAGGAAGCGCATGGCATTGATCGCGTCGTCGGCGATCTCATCGGTGAGTAGCTTCTCGCCGCCGAGTTTTTCGTCATTGATCACGGCCATCACCCAGCTCTGGTAGGAGGTCACCAGGTCGCTGAACTCGAGTTCCGGATCGTTCAGATCGAGGGCCATCGAGCTTCTCCTGCAGGTTGCATGCCTCTGCAGTTTGCCCCCCGCCGGGGAGGATGGCGGCATGGATGAGTTTCGATCAGCGCCGCCACACCCAGCCGGGAAGGCTCCGGAAGCGTTGCCGGCCCAGCCGGGCGGCCTTGCAGGGGCCTCGGCCGATGCCCTGCCCTCCCAGGACACCCTCCGGGCCAACCTGGCCGATTTCGCCCTGGCGGAGCTGGTGCGGCAGCACCGCACCAGCTTTGCGCCGCCCTGGACCATCGAGAGCTGGGCCAAGCTGCTGATCTGGTTGGCCCTCAACAGCGGCTGCGCGGGGGATACGGCCTCCCTGGAGGCCTTTGCCGCCTCCCTGGGCCCGGAGCGCTCCGGCCATCTGCGGCGCCTGTTCTTCAGCCGGGAGTTCGAGGCCACCGGTCTGCGGCTACTGGCGGATCCGGCTGAAGGGCAGGTGCTGGTGGAGGGGGCTTTGTTCGCTGCAGGGGATGGATTCGAGTCCGATCTGGAGCCGGTGTCCGCCGCCCTCGATGCCGTGGGTCTCACCGCCCTGGTGGTTCCCGACCGGCAGCGCTGGCAGCGCCGCGATGGGGGGCTGGTGATTCCGTTCCGTTGACGACGGCACGGTGCTCTCCATTCCCACCTCCCAAGTGCCCTCCTCGGTGCTGGCCAACCATCGCTTCCGCTCCGGTCTGCCCCTCAGCCTCGGCCTGGGCGATCTCCAGCCCACCGCTGTGGCGGACCGGTTGGAGACGGAGCGCCGGGTGCTCGCCGGCCACCCCGAACTGGGTGATGCGAAGGTGCGTCTTGCGCCCTTTCCCCCCATGCAGCTGATCGGCACCTATCGCAACGCCGGCTACGCCGCCCTGGCCGATGGGGTGATGGCCTTCTTTGATCGTCGCGGCGATCTGCAGCGGCCCGGCGTGGCCTTCGGGCCCGGCGGCGGCGGCGATCCCGCCAAGGTGTCCACCGACATCAGCCTGGTGGCGATCGATCGCAGCGATCCGGAGGCCTTCGCCCTGGCCGAGGTGATCCTGCGCGGTGTGACAGCCGGCCTGAACCGCTGGCTCGAGGAGCGGCCCCTGTTCCGCGACTGTTGCCCGGAGCAGGATCTGTTCGTGAATCCGATCTTCAACCTGCAGCGCTACGCCCCCGGCGAGGGATTCCACCGTTGGCACTGCGACTGGACCACCAGCGACGAGGCCACCGAGCCGATCCGCCGCGTGCTCGCCTGGATCCTCTATTGCAACGATGTGGATGAGGGGGGCACCGAGTTCCACTGGCAGGGGCACCACGAACCGGCCGAGCGGGGCAAGTTGGCGATCTTTCCGGCGAGCCTCTCCCACATCCACCGCGGCCGGGTGAGCCACACCCACACCAAGACGATCGCCACCGGCTGGATCAACGCCGGCAGCCGCGAGGCCTATCTGGCCCGGTTGGCGGCTGGCTGAGCTGGGGTCCGGGTCCTATCGCCGCTTTCTCCGCGATCCCCACCGTCACCGGAGGGCACAATCAGCCCCTCCATCTCCCGCTGCAGGTCGGCGGTGAGGGCGGCCACGGCGCTGCGGCGATCGGCGCGGTAGGCGGCCAGCCGGGGGGCCACTGCGATGGCCTCGCCGATGCGGATCTGGGCCCGGCGGTTCCCGAGGCGGGGGCGCCGTTCCGGGTTGCCGCCGCGGATGCGGCAGAGGGTGTCCCAGAGGATCAGCAGGGTGTCAGCGAAGCGCTCCTGGCTGGGGTCGTCCTTCACGTAGCTTCCACTCACCGCCACAAACGACTCCACCAGCCGCATGTGCCACAGCTGCTGGGCGGTCTGCTCCGCCAGCCGACTGGCCAGGCCCCGCTCCAGGGCGCTGGCGGGGGACGTGGCGGTGCCGCTTGCGGGGTAGAGGCGGTCCCAGCTCGCCTGCTCCAGCCGCCGGCAGCGCTCGTTCACATCGCCGCGCCCCTCCACCGCCAGGGCGCGCTCAGCCACCTGCAGGGCCGCCTCCATCAGCCGGCTGAGCCGCGCACCGAGATCGCTGTTGTTGTTGCCTGGGGCTTCCGAGGGTTGCGGGGCGGGGCCGCCCGGCTCCAGGCTGGCGTTGCCGCTGGCCGCGGTCGTCCCGTCCGGGGCCTTGGGCAGGGGCTGGTGGTAAGCGTCGCGGTAGAACCGCTCCATCCGGGTGAGGATCACCCCGGCTAGGGCGAACAGCCGCCCATAGAGTCGCTGCGCATCCAGGGAACGGTCGGCGGCAGGGGGCAGCCCCACCTCCGTTTCCAGCTCGCGCAGCAGCCTTTCGATGGCCGGCCACACCGGAGTGGTGAAGCTGTATTGCAGGCCGATCGGCAGCAGGGTGGTGGCTTCGGGCCGGCCGGCGCGGGCCAGGTCGTCGGAGGTCCACAGGGCCAGCTGGGCCACCCCCGGCTCCAGCGGACTGATCACCTCGTTGTGGCCATTGGTGGACCCCTCCGGCGCCACCGCAAAGGGATAGGGGCCATCCAGGAGCAGGGCGCGGGCGGTGCGCAGGGCCGGTAGGTCGAGCTTGCTGCGCTGGATTGAGCAGCCCCCCAGGTGGGAGAGCAGCCAGCCCACCGGCGTGCCGGCCCAGAGCGGGATGCCGCGGTCGTAGAGGAACTGGGCGTGGGGGCGGGGGCGGAAGCGGCGTCGGCGCTCCCCCTCGCTGCCGGGTCGGCCGGCCCGGGCCAGGTCGATCCAGAGCAGGTGGGCCATCACGGCCGGATCATCGAGGCTGGGGTGACGGAAGGCCAGCAGCAGCCGGCTGCGGCCGCCCTGGAACGCCTCCATCGCCACCTGCAGCCGCTCCATTCCCTCCACCCGCACGCCGCGCAGGCCGGCCCGGCGCAGCCACAGCGGCAGCAGCCGGCGGGCGCCGGCCAGCACGCGGCCGTCCAGCTGGGGCGGGATGAACTCCAGGGAGGCGGCGTTGGGCATCGGCGGGGGCGGATCGCTGGGGTGAGGGGCGTTGGGCTCAGGTTGGCAAACGGCGGCAGGGCGCACCAGGCACCGGCTGCGCGACTTCTCGATGGCTGCCGCTAGCGTTCATACCTTGATGGCGTTGCGTTCCCCGCGCCCGAAACCTCTGGCTGGATTCGCTCCTGACGGACAGGTTGCTCATGCGGCATCTGGCACTCAGGAAGCGATAGCAATTCCTCCCGCTTCTTGATAGCTGCTTCGTGATTCCCTCGACCAATCAGCCAGGCTCCGGGCCCAGCCTCCGCCTGGTGCGATGCGGCCCTGAATCCTGATGCTCCGCCAGCTGCCGTTGTTGCGGAATGGAGCGGCTGCGGTCGCGGTGGTGCTGCTGGTCTGGATCAGCCAGGCCGCCCGGGTGGACGGAGTGCCGCCGATCTGGTTGCCTTCCGGCCTGGTCTGCGCCCTTGCCTTTCGTTGGGGTTGGAGCGTGATGCCGGGCCTCTGGCTGGGCTCCGTGCTGGGGGCGATGCAGGTTCAGGCGATGCCCGGTGCGCTCGCCTTGGGCAGTGTGTTGAGTGCGGAGCCTTTGATGGTTCTGCTGTTGGCTGCCCGCTGGCGGGGCCAGCGCGAGGTCTTCCATGCCATTCCGAAGCTGCTGCTGTTCGTGCTCGCCTGCTGGCTGGGGGGGATGGTGGCCACCTTGCTGGCCGGGGTGCTGCCGGGCGGCTTAGCCGACGCCATTCCCCCCCTGAATAGTCGTCTGGCCGGGCAACTCACCATGGCCCCGCTGCTGCTGGCCGTTCTTGATGCCAAGCGTGCAGAGCACGTCCAGGACTTCCGCCGTTGGGACTGGTGGCTGATCGTGGCTGGTGTGCTCCTGGGCTGGTCCCTGGTCCAGGGGGGGGTGACCCCTCTGCTGCGGACCACGCCGATGGTGCCGATCCTGCCGCTCCTGGTGATGGCTGCCTTCCGTTTCCAGCCCCTTGGCGTCACGGTGATTCTCCTCGTGGTGGCGCTTGTCGAGCTCTGGATTCCCTTCCTGTTGGGCGCTTGGGGTGCCGAGCCCTTCAACGGGGTCGGCATGCGGACCATGCAGCGGCTGGTGATCTATTCCGATTTCATCACCCTGTTTGTGCTGGTGGTGAATCAGGAACGCCGCCACCTGGTGGCCGGCCTGGAGGCCCAGGCCCTGCGGCTGGAACGCCAGGTGGAGGAGCGCACCCGGGCATTGGTGGCGGCCAATACCCGCCTGGAACGCCTCAGTCACCGCGACGCCCTCACGGGGATCGCCAATCGCCGGCGTTTCGAGCAGGTGCTCCAGCGGGAGTGGGCCCAGGCCCGGCAGGCGGGGCATTCGTTCACCGTGGTGGTCTTCGATGTGGACCACTTCAAGGCCTACAACGACCACTACGGCCACCCGGCCGGAGATCGGGTGCTACGGCGGGTGGCCCGTAGCCTCGCCGCCGGCCTCAGCCCCGCTGAGCGTCACCGCATCGCCCGCTACGGCGGTGAAGAATTCGTGCTGGTGCTCAGTGGCTTGGCGGAAGATGCGGCGGCCGAGCTGGCCGAGAGCCTCCGCAGCGCCGTGACCACGCTGGCGATTCCCCACGGGCTCGGCGGCAGCGAGGGGGTGGTCACCCTCAGCGGCGGGCTCGCCTCGTGCGTGGCGCAACCCGGGAAAGCCGCGAAGGAGGTGGTGTCCGCCGCCGACGCGATGCTGTACGCGGCCAAGGCGGCCGGCCGCAACCGGCTCTGCGTGCATCCAGGCGCTCCGGTGAGCTGACGGGGCGCGCTACCCCCCAAGGACCCAGCGGCTATGTGTTGTGCAACACCTGTCGCTGTAGCGGAGGCGAGGTGAGTCGGGGGGGCTGGATAAGGTGCTGCAGCGCTGATGGGTCCTCGTTGATTGGAGCGAAGCCTGGGGTCCGTGCCCCCTTCCCGGTGCTCCCTCCGCGTTCCCTGCGTTGGCTGAAACCGTTTCTCGCCCCGTTCCGCGGCAGCCATCGCCGTCGTCTACGCCTGGTGTTGAAGGTGGCGCTGGCGGTGCTGGCCCTGGTGATGCTCAAGCTGCTGGTGCATGGGCTCGGCTTGGAGTTCATCAGTCTCAACCCCCTCTTCTCGGCCTTGGTGGCGGCCACCGTGTTCCTGCAGGGGTTTCTGCTGCATGGCGTGCTCAGTGATTTCAAGGAGAGCGAGAAATTGCCCGCCCAGCTCGCCGGCGTTCTGGAGAGCCTCGCCCTGGAGATCGCGGCCGTGCCGCAGCACAATCCCGACGCCGATATGCGCGGCGAGGTGGCGGCGGTGCTGAGGCTCGCCTATGGCATTCACACCTGGCTGCTGGGAGGGCTGGCCACGCCTCGGCTGATGGCGCTCCATCGCGAGGTGCATGGCTCGGCGGTGCGTGCCGCGGTGCTCGTGACCTCGTCCACCCTGCAGGGGCGGCTGATGGGTCACATGGGAGATGTGCTCCTGATCGTTAATCGTATTGAAGCGATCCGCCAGACCTCCTTCGTTCCGTTGGTGTATTGGCTGGCCAGCATCGGCAGCGCCCTGTTGTGCGGGGGTCTGATCATCACCCGCGCCGCCGCCCTCCATGAGGCGGTGTTCTTCCTGGCGGTGATCGCCTTCAACCTGATCTTTCTGCTGCGCCTGATCCTCGATATCGACAATCCCTTCAGTTTTGCCGATCCCAATTCGACCGAATTCGTGAGCCTGCGTGTGCTGCGGGACGCCTGCCGCCGCATCCAGACCCTTTATCAGAGCCTTCCGAGTCGCCATCAGGATGGGCTCAGATCACCTTGTTCTGAGCGCCCCGCTGTGACGAGCCTGCCATGGTCTCCCTGATCGTGTTCGGCGACAGCCTCTGCGATGGGGGCAACGCCCATGCGCTCCGGGGAGATGCCGCCTTCCCCTGCCCGCCCCACTGGCGCGGCCGCCGCTGCGATGGCCCGGTGTGGGTGGAGCAGTTGGCTGAGCGGCTCAGCTTGCCGCCCCTGGTTCACTCCCTGGCCGGCGGCACCAACCATGCCTATGGCGGCGCCCGTTCCGGGGCGGGTCTGTCTCCGAAGGGCATGCCCAACCTGCTGGAGCAGGTGGCGGATCTGGCCCTTTCTATGGAGCTGGCTGGCCAGGGCTCCCCGCCTGATCCCGAGGCCCTGGTGGTGCTGCGGGCCGGCGCCAACGACTACCTCGATGCACCGCCTTCCCCCGCCGTCGGGGATGGAGTGAACCGGCATCTGCTCGGTGCCGTGGAGCGCCTGGCGGCGGCCGGCCTGCGGCGGTTCCTGGTGCCCAGCGAGCTGCCCTGGGGGTTCAGCCCAATCCAACTGCCGGGGTTGGGGGAGGCGGAGCGCCGGGGTCTCAACGCCCTGATCGCCCGCCAGAACGCCGCCCTGCAGGAGGCCCTGCAGGATCTGTCGGCGCGGCGGGGGCTGGTGGTGGTGCAGCCGGATTTCCACGGCCTGTTTCTGGCGGTGCGGGCCGATCCGGCGGGTTTCGGCTTTACGGAGATCGGGCGGCCGGTGCTGGAGCTGGATGGAGAGGGTGCGGCCATCCCGGCAGCGCCGGCTGCCGCCACCGGCCCGGCCTTGCCGGCTTCTGTTGTGGCCCCGGCCGGCTACCTCTGGTGGGACAGCTGGGCCCACCTCACCACCGCTTTCCATGGGCTGCTGGCGGAAGCGGCGCTGAAGGGATTGCGGTCGGCGGGGCTTGTCGAACTCTGAGCCGTGATCAGGGGGTCTGGAGCCGGGTCCCTGCCTTTGAGACGATGGGGCCAACCCCGTTCCCCCGCCGTGCCTGAGGCCGCCAGCTCCGCTTCGTTCTCTACGGACTCCTCCGCTGCGACCTCCAGCGAGGCAGCCGCCACGCCCGAGGCAGCCCTGCCCAAGACCTACGACCCGGCTGGCACCGAAGCCCGCTGGCAGCAGGCCTGGGAGAGCAGCGGCGCCTTCCACCCCGATCCTGCGGCCCCCGGAGAGCCGTTCAGCGTGGTGATCCCGCCGCCGAACGTGACCGGCAGCCTGCACATGGGCCACGCCTTCAACACCGCCCTGATCGACACGATCGTGCGCTTCCAGCGTCTGCAGGGCAAGAATGTGCTCTGCCTGCCCGGCACCGACCACGCCTCGATCGCGGTGCAGACGATCCTCGAGAAGCAGATCAAGGCGGAGGGTTCCAGCAAGGAGGATCTGGGCCGCGATGCCTTCTTTGAGCGGGCCTGGGCCTGGAAGGCCCAGAGCGGCGGCACGATCGTGGGCCAGCTGCGGCGGCTGGGTTATTCGGTGGACTGGAAGCGGGAGCGCTTCACCCTCGATCCCGGCCTCAACAAATCGGTGGTGGAGGCCTTCCTGCGCCTGCATGAGCAGGGGCTCATCTACCGGGGCGAATACCTGGTGAATTGGTGCCCCGCCTCCGGTTCGGCGGTGAGCGACCTGGAGGTGGAGATGAAGGAGGTGGAGGGGTCGCTGTGGCACCTGCGCTATCCGCTGACGCCGCTGGAGGGGGAGGCGTCCGCCGCCGGGGCCGCCCCAGCGTCCGATCACCCCATCGATCACCTGGTGGTTGCCACCACCCGCCCCGAAACGATGCTGGGCGACACCGGCGTGGCCGTGAACCCCAGCGACCCCCGCTACGCCCATCTGGTGGGCCGCAGCATCACCCTGCCCCTGGTGGGCCGCCAGATCCCGATCGTGGCCGATGAGCACGTCGATCCGGCTTTCGGAACGGGGTGCGTCAAGGTCACCCCCGCCCACGACCCCAACGACTTCGCGATCGGCCAGCGCCACGGCTTGCCCCAGATCACGGTGATGGCCAAGGACGGCACGATGAACGAGGCCGCCGGCCGCTTTGCCGGCCTGGATCGCTTCGAGGCCCGCAAGGCGGTGGTGGCGGCCATGGAGACCGAAGGCCTGCTGGTGAAGACCGAGCCCCACCGCCACAGCGTGCCGTTCTCAGACCGGGGCAAGGTGCCGGTGGAGCCCCTGCTCTCCACCCAGTGGTTCGTGCGCACCGAGCCCCTGGCCGAGCGCTGCCGCACCGCCCTCGACAGCCCCGCCGGCCCCGAGCCCCGCTTCGTGCCAGAGCGCTGGAGCAAGGTCTATCGCGACTGGCTCACCGATATCCGCGATTGGTGCATCAGCCGCCAGCTCTGGTGGGGTCACCGCATCCCCGCCTGGTTTCTGGTGAGCGAAACGGGGGGGGTGATCACCGAGGCCACGCCCTATGTGGTGGCGCGTGACGAGGCGGAGGCCTGGGTGAAGGCCCGGGCGCAGTTTGGTGGTGGAGCCCAGCTCGAGCAGGACCCCGACGTGCTCGACACCTGGTTTTCCAGCGGCCTCTGGCCCTTTTCCACCCTCGGCTGGCCGGGTGAGGGAGGCCAGGAGCCCGCCGATCTGGCCACCTGGTATCCCACCAGCGTGCTGGTGACCGGGTTTGACATCATCTTCTTCTGGGTGGCCCGCATGACGATGCTGGCGGGCGCCTTTTTGCAGGAAGCCGACCCCGCTCCGGGTGCACTGTCCCAGGAATGCCCCGTCGGCGGCCGCGACAGCTGGATGCCATTCCGCGATGTTTACATCCACGGCCTGGTGCGCGATGAGAACAATCGCAAGATGAGCAAGTCGGCCGGCAATGGCATCGACCCGCTGCTGCTGATTGAGCGCTACGGCGCCGATGCCCTGCGCTTCGCTCTGGTGCGCGAGGTGGCCGGCGCCGGCCAGGACATCCGCCTCGACTACGACCGCAAGTCCGACACCTCTGCCACGGTGGAGGCCTCCCGCAACTTCGCCAACAAGCTCTGGAATGCCACCCGGTTTGCGCTGATGAACCTGGGGGGTGAGACGCCGGCTTCGCTCGGCGAGCCGATCGCGGCGGACCTAGTGCGCGAGGGCCGGCCCCTGCAGCTGGCCGATCGCTGGATCCTGGCGCGGCTGGCCCGGGTCAATCGTGAAACCGCCGAGCGCTATGGCAGTTATGGCCTCGGTGAAGCCGCCAAGGGTCTCTACGAGTTCGCCTGGAATGAGGTGTGCGATTGGTACGTGGAGCTGATCAAACGTCGCCTGCAGGTGCCGGCCGATCTGGAGGGCGAGGCCCGAGCGGCGGCCCTGGCGGATCAGCGCACGGCGCGGCAGGTGCTGGCCAAGGTGCTCAGCGAGCTGCTGGTGATGTTGCATCCGCTCATGCCCCATCTCACGGAGGAGTTGTGGCATGGGCTGGCTGAAGCCGCTGGGGCCAGCGCGGCTGTTGGAGCTTCCGGGCTACCCACGGTCTTCCTTGCCCTGCAACCCTGGCCTGCGGTCGACGAAGCAGCCCTCGATGGCGGCCTGGAGGAGTCGTTCGCGGCGCTGATTGAGGCGATTCGGGTGGTGCGCAACCTGCGGGCGGTGGCGGGTCTCAAGCCGGCCCAGCCGGCGCCGGTGCAGTTCATCAGCGGCCGGGAGCCCCTGGCGGCCCTGCTGCGCCAGGCCACGCCGGAGATCACCGCCCTCACCCGCGCTGCCAGCGTGAGCGTGCTCAGCCCCGAAGAGGCCGAGGCCGCCCGTGCCGCCACCGGCCCCCAGAGGGCCCTGGCCGGGGTGAGTGGTGAGCTGCAGGTGCTGTTGCCGATCGAGGGCCTGGTGGACCTCGATGCCCTGCGCGGTCGCCTTGAGAAGGACATCGCCAAGGCCGAGAAGGAGATCCAGGGGCTGGCCGGCCGCCTCGCCAACCCCAACTTCGCCGGGAAGGCGCCGCCTGAGGTGGTGGCCGAGTGCAAGGCGAATCTGGCCGAGGCCGAGGCCCAGGCGGCGCTGGCGCGGGGGCGGCTGGCGGAGCTGGGTTGAGGCCCAGGAGCTCCATCGTTGCCTGGCGCCATGGCGACAGACCTGCGTCGCCGTGTCGCCCAGGGGCTCGGAGCTCCGGCCGCAGCGTTGGTGCCAGGCGTGGCACTGGTGTGGGGGGCCGCCCTGGGGCTCCTTGCCCGCAACCTGATCTGCACCGTGCCACCAGCCAACCAGCCAGCGGCGGTTGGACCCTTCCTGGTGCGGGCAACAACGGGATTCCCTAGGGAGAGTAACCTGGACGGTTCATCATACTTTTAGTCTTCCATTTTAAGCGTTGGTAGAACGGAATCGAGAATTCGCCTGAGCTGGAAATGGATTCCTTGTAGAGGTAAGGCAGTCTGTAATAGGTGCTTGGTATATTGAAGATAAGAGATGTGTAGTGAGTGAAGCCAGACTACCAGATATGACGAATATTGATTCCATAATTGTGGCCTGAGCGTTTCAGTATTTGCAGATCGATGCAGGTCTCAAGCGTTCCACCGTAGGCGGCATGTTCGGCGGCGTGTGGAAGCACCTTGAAATCGTAGCGTTGGGCAAGATGCTGCTTCAGCTCCACACTGTCTGACATGATGATGATTGGTGATTTGGATTCGATAAGAATCGAATCCTCGATAATCCTTTGTAGTTTTTTGGTTGCCGCGCTGACATCAATAGCGCCCTTGGGGTGCTGATCACCCCTAGACATGTAGATATCGCCTGTTCGGATGTGGATGACTTCGAAAGGTCCATTTTCCGTGTAGGGATCGCTATGGCTGGTTACAGTTTTGTTGAATTGAAAGAATGCACTGCCAAATGTGCTGGCTGATTGAAGAGCAGGATGCGCGGCTCCATGCAGAGTTCCGGGGCGATCGCCACACTCTCCTGCTGGCCACCTGAGAGCTGGACGGCGGATCGCGTTGATGTTGCGCAGGTCGTTCGATCGGGCGATCCCATCCACCGTGTGGTGGCCCTTGTGGACATCCTCCAGGGCATTGACGAGCCAATGTCGCCACCTTGAACTGGGATGACTTGCTGGCCCTGTTGCGGCAGCGGCGCTTTCTGTCGGTAAGTACGAGTGTCTGTGGTCGCGATTGTCGGAACGCCTGGCCCAGGGCCCCGCAGCGGAAGGAACGCGCTCTGAATTCTTCTAATACCACATGATTCACGACCGCCGCCAATCCGACATTAGCGACGAACAACTGCTGGGCGGCCTCACCCACTCCCAGGAACTGGCCCGCCACATAGCGGAGCTGATCGGCAGTCCCTGCCCCTACCGGTCCCTAGCCGTCGTCCGAAGGGTGGGCGATGAACGATCGCTGCCCAAGCCGTCCGCCTCAGCCCAACCACTCCTGCGCCACCTGATCCAATGCCCTGAACTCCGGGTCTTTGTGCACCAACACAGCACCTTCCCGCTGGGCGGCGGCGGCGATCCAGGCATCGGCCACCGAGAGGTGATGGTTGGCCTTGATGGCGGCGGCCTGCTCCAGGAGGGCATCGCTGCAGGGCACCCAATCAATCGGCAACGACTGCAGTTGGGCATCCGCCAGACGGCCGTTGCGTTCGCCTTCGTCTTTCCAGACGCGGTAGAGCACCTCCATGCGACTCATGAAGCAGACCAGGCAGCGGCTTTCACCGCCTTGGGCCGATTGAAGCAACTGGGCCACCCGTTCGGCGCCGTCCTCGTCGTCCCGCAGGGCGAGGAGGGCGGAGGTGTCCAGCAGCCAACGGCTGCTCATCTGTCCTCCTTGCGCCGGTCGAGCTGGCGTTCCTCCAGCAGCCGGGCGGTGCCGCCACCGGCGCCGGAACCACGAAAGGCGCGGATGGGGTCGAGGTCCACCGGCACCACCCGGATGGCACCATCGTCGTCGACGATCCACTCCAGGCGTGTGGAGGGCCCAAGGCCGAAGCGCTCGCGGATCGGGGCGGGCACCACGGTCTGACCGCGCGCGGTGATGGTGCTGCGCATGGCATGAATTACTGGCGAAGCCTCATTGTAATTCGCCGTCGCCTGCAGCGCCTGCCCTCCTCTTGATCCAGCTGCTCCACCCAGGCCAGCACCGCCGTGGCCGTGGTGATCGCCTGCTCGCTCTCTGTTGGGTCGAACAGGTCCAGCGGCGGCGGGTTGGCCACTCCGAGAGGGCCTGGCTCACCAGGGCCGATCCAGTGCATCAAAATCCCGATCCAGGCTGAGGATCGTCGCCCCATCCAGCCGCTCCGGCAGCGCCTTAGTCATTCGCGAGACCCCTCGGGATCGTTTCGCCGCTGACCTGGCTTTCCCCCTATTCCCGACCCCCCTTTTTGTTGCCATGGCCGGCCGCGCCAGCCTCAATGCCAAGAACCTGGAGGCGCTGGGGCCGGCCCGCTTGGCGGAACTGCTGCTGCAGCACACCGAGGGCAATGCGGCGGCGCGGCGGGCGTTGCGGTTGGCGCTGGCCGAGCAGCGGGGGCCGCTGGAGCTGGCGCAGGAGGTGCGCAAGCAGCTGGCTGCGGTGGAGCGTTCCAGCAGTTGGTTGGATCAGAAGCGGCGCGATGCGTTGCTGGCTGATCTCGATCGGCAGCGCCAGGCGATGGTGGGGCCGATTGCCGCCCACGATCCCGATCTGGCGGTGGAGTTGTTGTGGCGGTTCCTGGATCTGGCCTCGTCGCTGCAGGATCGCTGCGACTGCAGCGACGACGCCGAACTGCCGCTGTTCCACCAGGCCAGCGCCGATCTCGGACAGGTGGCCTGCCGCGCCAAGGGGTCGACGGCGGCTCTGGCGGAGCAGTTGGCAGCGGCGCTGTTGGAGAACGAGGGCGGCCAGTACGACCACCTGATTGAGCACCTGAAGGAGGCCTTGAAGCCGGAAGGTTTGGAGCAATTGCGCCAGATGATGGAGGCCAAGCGTCCCCCTCGTAGGAGCGACGTTAAGCATGCGGATGAAGAGGCCGCCAGCTTCGATGGCGAAGAAGATGAAGCAGCAGAAGACGGCAATGGTTATATTGATGCACCTGCTTTTAATTCGGATTATGAACCAGATGGCGATGAAGACTTTGAGGTTGAATGCGACGTTGATTTCGAATCAGATTACGATGATGAACGTGAATCAGGTTATGAAGAAGGCGATGAAGGTGAAGATTACGACCTCGATCCCACCCCCACGACCGCGGCCAGACGGTGCGCCTGGCGATGCTGGCCATCGCCGATGCCTTGGGGGATGCGGAGGCCTACCTGGCGGAATATCGCGATCACGAGCCCACTGCCCTGAAGCGGCCGCTGGTGGCAGCCCGGATAGCCCAGCGGCTCACGGCTGCCGGCCGCGCCGAAGAGGCCCTGGCGTTACTCCATGCAGCCAAGCCCTCGGCGGACCAGGCGCCGCCGGGTCCCGGGCCCTGGATCGATGCCCGCATCGCGGCCTTGGACCAGCTGGAGCGGGGCGAGGAGGCCCAGCAAGTGCGCTGGCGGTTTGCCCTGTTGCGCCTATCGAGCCAGCATCTGCGCGACCACCTCAAGCGCCTGCCGGCCTTTGAGGATGGCGAGGCCCAGGAGCAGGCGCTGGATCTCGTGCTGGCCTGGAACTTTACGACGATCTGCGCAGGCGTCTGTTGGCTCGTACGCAAGCTGAAAGAAAGTCGGTCCGCGATTATGAATGTTTCTTGTCAAAAAAATTCTTTCCCGGCCAAAACGTAACCCTGATACCTGTCGAGGAAGGTAATAACGATGTGGTTCATATCAGGATTGGCGATAAAGAGGAGAGACCCATTTACGATCTGGGCGATGGTATGCAGAGCCTGATCATCTGCACCTATCCCATCGTCACCGAAACGGAGCCAGGCAGCCTGTTTTTCCTGGAGGAACCCGATCTTTGCATGCATCCCTCCCTGCAGCGCACTTTTTTGGAGGTGCTCAAAACCTATCACCGCAAGATGGGGCACCAATTCTTCATTACCACCCATTCCAATCACCTGCTTGATCTGCTGGAAGACAACGAGCTGGTGAGCATCTTCAGCTTTTCTGAAATCGCCGACCAAACGCTAGCTACTGCTGATTCATCCCAGGTAGATAGCGCTGCCAACTCGCAATCATCCAAGCCTAAGCCGAGCTTCCGGATTCGCCCTTCAATCTTAAGAGATCGCCAAATCTTGCTGGAACTGGGAGTGCGGCCATCGGCCACCTTCCTTGCCAATGCCACGATCTGGGTGGAAGGGGTGAGCGACTGCGCCTATCTGAGGGCGTATATGGAGGCATTTGTTTATTATCTCAAAGCCCAAGGCATAGACTGGGGCAAAAGGCTTGCCCAGCGGCTGGAACAGTATAAGGAGGACCGCCATTATGCCTTTGTTGAGTACAACGGCTCCAACCTCGAGCATTTCTCGTTTGAGAGCAACGAATGCGATGCTGGCCAGGGTGAGGACAAGCCAGGCAGGGAGATTAGTGTTCCAGATCTCTGCGCCACAGCAATCGTTATCGCAGACGGTGATGTCCGTGAAAAGGGAGATCGATCGATATGGTTAGAAGAACAGCTCAAGGAGCGTTTTATCTGCCTGCCGGGTAAGGAAATTGAAAACTTGATCCCAGAAGCTCTGATGAAGCGGCAGATTAACTATGATCATACGAAGCCGAGGCGGGGGGATGTCGCCCCAGAGGTGATTAAGTCGATTGCCTACGCTAGCTATGCCCACTCGAAAAAGGGTGTCGGCGCATATCTTGGCGAAACCAAAAATATTTCAAAATACCAGGCAAATCCTGGCGAAGCTAGCAAATCTGGATCACTGCCTTCCGCATATAAAACTCGTTGGAGAAGTGAAATAGAAGGGATTCCGGCGCTGCTTCACGATGCGATCAACAACGAATCCAGTCGGCAAAAGCCAGAGCAGAACGATGTCGCCATGTGCCCTGCCAATATTGGCGAGAGCATCCAAGCGAACGAGCTACCCGACTACTTCACTCAGGATTTAATCTGGCTCTGCGTACTCCTCTACTCCCACATCGCCAGCTGCAATCACGACACCGATGCAGAGTACTGCTTGAAGGAGTTTAAGCAGTTTATTCAAAGACAGGATTGTATCCAAGTTCAAGATCAAGCCTCCCAAGCGCCCAGCACAGTTCAAAACGAGAACAATGAAAATCCACAACAATCAGATCACGTGCCTGAAGCCTTGCCTGATCCATGGCCTATTCCTGACCCTAATAAGGTTGCAACCAGTCGCACCTGCTTACTTACAGCTTTTCTCCGTGAGTTGACCCAACCTGAATCGCATCCTGAAACCACATCCGCTGCCCCCGGGCCCACAGCCAGGCCGGCATCATGAACCCCATAACGTCCGGGAGACGTCCAAGCTCCAACCCATGCCTTTCCATCCCCCCAGCGAAGCCGAGATCCGCTCCTGTCGCGAGCAGGCCAAACATCATCAGCAGGCTGCCCAGCGCTCAGGCCGGGCCTAGGTGCAGGCGGAGCTGTCCCCTGGTCAGCGGGAGGTGTTTCAACTCAAGATCGTGCTGGAGGGCAGCAAGCCGCCCATTTGGCGTCGGCTGCTGATCCCTGCTGATCTGAAGCTTCCTGATCTTCATGGGGTTATCCAGCTTGCGATGGGCTGGAATAATGAGTATCTCTATCACTTCATGGTCGGTACCCGATCGAAGGGTCTGCGCTTCTATGGCGGTCCTGATCTGCTTGATATCGATTTGATGCAGCAAGCGGCTGGCAAGTTCATCAATGATCTGAATGTGCCGATCGATCACCTGCTGGTGAACCGCAAGGATTGGATTCGCTACGAATATGATTTCGGCGACGGCTGGATTCATCGCCTCACCCTAGAAGATATCATGTCCAGTCCCTGAAGTTAGCGCGTTTACCTCGGTGTGTCGCTGGTAGACGGGCCTGCCCACCGGAAGATTGTGGTGGGGTGCCTGGCTATGAACAGATCCTGGAGATTTTGGCTAAACTAGCTCAACCAGAGCACTAAGAGCTGCTGGTTTGGATTGGTAACTTCGACCCGAATCGGTGTGACTTGGAGGCTGTCAATGCTGAGCTTGTCGAGTCGTTTGCTCACAAGCCGAAGCTGCTGGCTGAGGAGCTATCCACGCCTGAAGGTCTTCCGCAGACGTGAGTTCGAAGCCGTGAGCTCGAAGAATTGTTGATCGGCGTGGCGAATCGTGGTTATGCAAGCACTGACCAAAAGCAACCGCCAACAAAAGCAACCACTAACCAAGGCAACCACCTCCTAAAGCAACGACCCCTGATGCTCCTGCGGCGGCAGCTGGGGGGCATCCTGCTGCTGCTCCTCGGCTTCGCCGGCCTTCACCTCCAGGGCCTGCTCGATCACGCGATCGGTGAGGGCGTCGAAGTAGGCCGCCAGGGTGCTCTGCAGCTCCAGGAATTCGGGCCAGAGCGTGTCGTTTACGAAGCTGCGGCTCAGGCGGGCCATCACGGTGGTTCGGCGCTGGCCGCGGTAGCGGTAAGGGCGGATGCCATAGCGGCGCATCAAGGCCACGAACAGATGGCGCGACCACTGATCGGTGAGCGTGAAGCGGAATTCGATCGGCGGTTCCTCCGCTTCCAGCTGCTTCAGCCGGGCCTGGATGCGCTCGCGGGCCCGTTCGGCCGCCTGCCGTTCCCCCTCGCTGCCGGGCCGGGCATGGAGCGCCTCGATTCGGCGCAGCTTCTCCACCAGCTGGTCCTCCGGACTGGGCGGCGGAGCGCTGCGGGTCGGCGGGCGCGCAGAGCCTCCAAAACCCTGGTCCGCCTGGCGGGAGGCCTGACGCTGGGCGTTGGCCTTGTTGTTGGCCTTGTTGTTGGGGTTGGTGGGTCGGCGGGCGATCGGGAGCCTCAGCGGCTGAGGAACTAATCGTGCCGGATGAGTGATGCCTGCAGCTGCGGCTGATAGAAATACCCATCCCCCGCAGGCTCCTGGCGCACCACCGAGCAGCGCGTGGCCACGCGCCAGAGGGCCCGGTGGATGGGCGTGGGGTCGTAGCGCACCAGATCGGGGAACTGCCGCTGGAGCAGGGCCGAACCGCGCCAGGCGTTGTAGTGGGGTATGGCGGAATTCACGTGGTGGCACACGTGGGTGGAGCCGATGCCGTGGTGGAGCAGGTTGATCAGGGGGCCGTAGGGGCGATCCACCGTTTGCAGGGCGCCCTTGGCCCAGGTCCACTGCTCTGCGGCGAAATGGGGGATGTTGGTGTCGGTGTGCTGCAGCCAGGTGTAGGTCACCAGCCAGGCATTGATCACCAGGTACGGCAATCCATACACGCACAGCACCCGCGCCGGCGAGAACTGAATGGCAGCCAGGACCAGCGCCAAAAGCATGGCTGCCA
>JBBASH010000041.1:21875-29083 GCA_040399305.1 Cyanobium sp. | reverse complement strand
GCAGGAGGCTGTGGCCCATGGCGTCAGCGGGGGTGCTGACGGCGGCGGTCAGGAAATTGCAGCCCTCCAGGTAGGAGCTGGCAATGCCGTGGGTGTACCAGGAGGTGGCGAAGGTGGTGCCGGTGAGCCAGCCACCCAGCGCAAGGTAGGCGGTGGGGAAGAGCAGCAGCCCGGACCAACCGACGAAAACAAAGCGGTCGCGCTTGAGCCAGTCGTCGAGGACGTCAAACCATCCCCGCTGGGGCAAGCGCCCTGCAGCGATCGTCATAGTGGTGCTTCACGAAGCGTTACAGGGCGACTTTACGGGCTGCTGCCCTGGTAGCGCGACCGAGGACCTGCGATCGGGGCCGGAATGAGCAATGTCACCTAGGCACCGGGGCTGCCGCTCGGAACAGGATGGCGAAGGGGCTCCGGGTGGGTGATCAATCCGAATCCCCATTACAGTCAATTGGTTAAGCAAAGAACTGCGGCGGATAAGGATTCATGAAGGTGTTGCTGGTCTATCCCGAGTTTCCGAAAACTTTCTGGAGTTACGAAAAGATTCTGGAGCTCGTGCAGCGCAAGGTGTTGCTGCCGCCCCTCGGCCTGGTCACGGTGGCGGCCATCCTCCCCCAGAAATGGGACTACAAATTGGTGGACGTGAACATCCGTCCCGTGGACGAGTCGGAATGGCAATGGGCCGATCTGGTGATCATCTCGGCGATGATCGTTCAGAAGGAAGACATCATCCGCCAGATCGGCTTCGCCCGGTTCCACGGCAAACCCGTCGCCGTGGGGGGGCCTTATCCCACCTCCACACCAGAGGAATTGGTTGCCGCTGGAGCGGACTTCCTGATCCTAGATGAGGGTGAAATCACCCTGCCCATGTTCGTGGAAGCGCTGCAGCGTGGTGAGAAAAGCGGCCAGTTTCGCTCAGGCGGAGTCAAACCGGATGTGACGACCACCCCGATCCCCCGCTACGACCTGCTTGAGCGAGGGGCCTACGATTCCATGAGCGTGCAGTTCTCGCGCGGCTGCCCGTTCCAGTGTGAATTCTGCGACATCATCGTGCTCTACGGCCGCAAGCCCCGCACCAAGGAACCGGCCCAACTGATCGCCGAATTGCAGTGTCTTTACGACCTCGGCTGGAAGGGCGGCGTGTTCATGGTGGATGACAACTTCATCGGCAACAAACGCAATGTCAAACGGATGCTGCAGGAGCTGGAGGTGTGGCAGCGCGAACGGGGCTACCCCTTCCGCTTCGACACCGAGGCCTCCCTTGACCTGGCCGACGATCAGGAGATGATCGATCTCATGCTGAGCTGCAATTTTGCCGCCGTGTTCATGGGCATCGAAACGCCCGACACGGACAGCTTGGCCGTGACCAAAAAATTCCAGAACACCCGCTCACCACTGCTGGATTCGGTGGACAGGGTGACCCGTTCGGGCCTGCGAGTGATCGCCGGCTTCATCATCGGCTTCGATGGCGAGAAAGCTGGCGCGGGTCAGCGGATCGTGGCCTTCTCGGAAGAGACGGGCATCCCCACCACCACGTTCTCGATGTTGCAGGCGCTGCCCCATACCGCCCTGTGGCACCGCCTCGATAAGGAGGGCCGTCTGATCGAGAAGGACGGCAACATCAACCAGACCACCCTGATGAACTTTGTGCCCACCCGGCCGGTGGAGGACATCGCCAAGGAGTACGTGGAAGCCTTTCAAGCCCTCTACGAACCCCACCTCTACCTGGATCGGGTCTACCGATACTTCCTCAAGCTCGGCACACGCCGGGTCAAGCCGGCCGCGCAGCTGCCGGAGTGGGTGGTCGTGCGGGCCTTGCTGATCGTCTGCTGGCGCCAGGGGATGAAGCGATCGACCCGCTGGGCCTTTTGGCACCACCTGATCCACATGCTGATTGCCAATCCTGGCGTGGCCGAGCAATACCTCGCCGTCTGCGCCCACAACGAGCACTTCCTCGAGTACCGCGACATCGTGCGCCAACAGATTGAGGACCAGCTCGCCGCCTACCGGCATGAGCTGGAGCGCCATCCTGATCTGTTGGCAAACCCACAAGCCGAGCTCCAGGCCAACGACATCCCGGTGCGATCACCCCTGGCCCGCTGAGCCCCCCCCTGCAGGCCCTGCCGCCGATTGGTCAAACTGAGCTGTTACCGCCGCCCCAGACCATGTACGTCGTCGAGCTTTCCCTGCGGCTCACCCCCATGCCGATCGCCGTGCAGCGCAAGGAGCAGGAGGCCGCCTTGGCGCTCTACCGGGAAGTGCGCCATGCGATCGAGAACGGCCACCCCAAGGTGCTGGAACTGCACTGCGAAAAGGACGAGCACAAGCACATCAGCCTTCTGAGCAGCGAGGTGGTGGCGGTGCAGACCTATGAGAAATCAGCGGCATCCAGCGGCAGCAAGCGCCCCGGTTTCAGCCTCGATGGCTGATCGCCCTCCCCCGCCGCTGCTGCGGGTGAGCGGACTGGTGTTCCGCTGGAGCAACGGCCAGCCGGCCCTGGACCAGTGCGATCTCGAGATCTCCAAGCCAGGGCTGTGGATGCTGGTGGGCAGCAACGGCAGTGGCAAGAGCACCCTCCTGCGCCTGATCTGCGGCTTGCTCCAGGCCGATGGCGGCACGGTGCACACCCTCCTCAAACCCGCCCTGGTGTTCCAGAACCCCGACCACCAGCTGCTGTTGCCGAGCTGCGGCAGTGATCTGCAGCTGGGGCTCCCGGCCGGCCTACCTGCGGCCGAGCGCATCGCCCGCATGGAGCGAGCCCTGCAGCAGGTGGGCCTGAGCGGCATGGAACAACGCCCGATCCACACCCTCAGTGGCGGCCAGAAGCAGCGCCTGGCGATCGCCGGCGCCCTGGCCAGCGACGCCGACCTGCTGCTGCTCGATGAGCCCACCGCCCTGCTCGATCCCGACAGCCAGCGGGAGGTGCTGGCCCTGATCCGCTCGCTCTGCAGCCGGGACGAGCGGCCGATCACGGCCCTGTGGATCACCCATCGCCTTGAGGAGCTCGACTGCTGCGACGGCGCCGCCCGGATGGAGGCGGGCCGGGTGGGACCCTGGCGGGACGCGGCCAGCCTCCTCCCCTTGCTTGCCGGCGGGGCCGAAAGGTAAGCTCCTACGGTCCGCCACGGCGGTCATTCCTCGGTAGCTCAGTGGTAGAGCGGTCGGCTGTTAACCGATTGGTCGCAGGTTCGAATCCCGCCCGGGGAGTTCAGTCCACACCCAAGGCTTCGGCCAAGGGTGCGTTTTAGCGGTTGGCCCATAGACGCACCGCTGTGGCGTGACCGGGCATCGCAAGCGCATCCGCCTTTCACCGGCGGAACCTAAAGACTTTCTGAAGATCACGGCAGCTCCGCGGGGACCCAGCGAAGCCTGCGAAGGGCCTCAAGCCTTTCCCCGGCTGGATTCTTCAGAACGGCTCCCTGGAATCGCAGCAGCCGACCCTCTGCAGAATGTACGGTCCGCTACCGCAGTGTCCGGGGCTGGTGATGCAAGCAGGGCGAACGCGAGAGAAAATAACTCTCAATCCTGTGCCTCGCAGTCCCGCCGCTGCCGTCGCCCGGTCCTGCATCCGAGAACCCGACAGCCATGAAGCCCTGCATCCTGCTCATCGAGGACGACAGCGACATGCGTGCGCTGGTGTCTGGCCACCTCGAACACAGCGGCTTTGATGTTCAGCGGGCAGAAGACGGCATCAAGGGCCAGGCCCTGGCCCTTCAGTACAGCCCCGATGTGATCCTGCTGGATCTGATGCTGCCAAAGGTGGATGGGCTCACCCTCTGCCAGCGGTTACGCCGGGATGAACGCACAGCCAAGATTCCGATCCTGATGCTCACCGCCTTGGGCGGTACCAAGGACAAGGTGAGCGGCTTCAACTCCGGCGCCGACGATTACCTCACCAAACCCTTCGACCTCGAAGAGCTGATGGTGCGCGTGAAGGCGCTGCTGCGACGGAGCGAAAGGGCACCCCTCTCAACCAAACACAACGAAATCCTCAGCTACGGGTGCCTCACCCTGGTGCCCGAACGCTTCGAGGCGATCTGGTTCGATCAAGCGGTGCGGCTCACCCACCTGGAATTCGAACTGCTGCACTGCCTGATGCAGCGGCACGGCCAGACGGTGGCCCCCTCCCTGATCCTGATGGAGGTGTGGGGCTACGAACCCGGCGACGACATCGAGACGATTCGGGTGCATGTGCGCCATTTGCGCACCAAGCTGGAACCCGATCCGCGCAAACCGCGCTTCATCAAGACCGTGTACGGCGCCGGTTACTGCCTGGAACTTCCCACCGGCGACCAACTCGCCAGCCTCCAACCCATCATCGAAGCAGCCCGCAGCGAACGCCAAAGGGAAGCGCGGCCCGCCCCCACGGCGATCGGATCCGAAGGGGATGGCACCGAAGCGGCCTGAGCCTCAACCCCGTTCAACGCGAGGATCCTCCCGCCAGCTCCAGCATCGCCACCTCCCAGGCCAGGCGTGGCTGAACGAAACTGCGCAGGTGGCCCCGGAGCCTCTCCAGTCGCCGCTGGGGCCCCACCTGTCCCTGGCTCCGCCACAGGGCCCATTGCCACCAACCCAGCAACCAGAGCTGCTGTTCGCCATCGAGGGCCTCGGTGAGGTCACGGGCCAGGTGAAGGGCCTCCACCGGGTCGGGCCCCAGGGACCGCAAACGATCGGCCAGCCCCGCCGGTAAGGAACGCCACTGGAGCCGATGGAACAGCAGGGCGCCCGGAGAGCCCGCCGCCAGATCGAGCAGCTCGGGGGGATCGGACGGGACGGCCGCGGGGGCCGCTTCGGAGGCCTCACCGCTGGCATCAGCCTCGCTGGTGACATCAGCCTCCCCGGGGGGCAAGGCATCCAACACCCGCTGCACCAACTCCGGGGAGAGGCGGGAGAAGGGAATGGCCTGACAGCGGGAGCGGATCGTGCTGAGCAGCTGCTCGGGGGCGGCGGTGATCAGCACCAGCAGGCCTCCACCCGGTTCTTCGAGGGTCTTGAGCAGGGCATTGGCGGCGGCCTCGGCCATCGCCTCCACCCCTTCAAGCACCACCAGGCAGCGGTCGGCCTCCACCGGGCGGCGGGCCAGGAAGCGCGACACCTCCCTCACCTGCTCCAGGCGTAGCTGGGGGGCACTGCGACGGTTCACCCCTTCGGCCTCAGCCCTTGAGGCCGGCACCAGTTGGCCCTGGTGGGAATAGGTGGGCTCCACCCAGAGCAGGTCGGGGTGGTTTCCTTGTCCAAGGCGCCGCCTCAGATGCGGATCGCCCTCCAGGCAACGCTCGGGGGAGGTGAGCACCCCCTCCAGAAACCGCAGGGCCGCTAGCCGTCGCCCCACCCCATCGGCTCCCACGAACAGGTAGGCGGGCGCCAGGCGACGCTGCGCCAGGGAAGCCTCCAGCAGTCGCAGGGCGGCCTCCTGGCCCAACAGTCCGGCAAAGAGCTCAGCCATCGGCCCGCCCCTCGGGCGCCCCGGCGGCATGACCCAGCAAAGCGGCCTGGCATTCCTGGGTCACCATCTCACTGCTCTGGAGGGCATCGACCCGCTGCCAGCCCCGCTGGCGGGCCAGGGTGGCAAATCCCGCCGCCACCCGTTCCAGGAAGGCCTGTCCCGAGGCCTCGATCCGGTCGGCGGCCCTGCCGCCCCGCCGCCACAGCGATTCCTCCAGGGGCAGGTCGAGCCAGAGGGTGAGATCGGGCTCCAGGCCGCCGGTGGCGAAGCCCTCCAGGGCCGCGATCCGCTCCAGGGGCAGCCCCCGGCCATAGCCCTGGTAAGCCGCGGTGGAGCCGCTGAAGCGATCACAAAGCACCCAGTCGCCGGCCTCCAGGGCGGGCCGGATGACCTGGGCCACGTGCTGGGCCCGGTCGGCGGCGTAAAGCAGCAGTTCGGCATCGCTGCAGGGGGAGGCGTCTGCGGGGGGATGGAGCAGCAGCTCCCGCAGGGCCCGGCCCAAGGGGGTTCCGCCCGGTTCCCGGCTGGTGAGGAGGCGGGCGCCGGCCGGCATCAGGCCACTGGTGGGCAACCACTGGCCTAGGTGCTGCAGCTGGGTGGTCTTGCCGCAGCCATCGATGCCCTCCAGCACCACGAAGCGGCCCGGGAGGGGCTCGGCGGCCCCGGGACGATCCTGCCGCGACGGCTTGGCTTCCCCTGGATCGCCCAGCGGGCCCCCTCGAGACTCCAGGCCCTGCGACCGATCAACCCGGTTCACCCGCGCCGCTCCACCCTGCTGGCAGAGCCATCCTGCAGCAGGAGGGCATTCACCACGACGGTGATCGAACTGAGCGCCATCAACAACGCGGCCAGGGGAGGCGAGAGGCGGATGCCGAAGCCAGGCAGCAGGGCCCCGGCGGCGATCGGCAGCACGATGAGGTTGTAGCCGAAGGCCCACACCAGGTTCTGACGCACCTTGGCCATCGTGCGTCGGGCGATCTCCAGGGCCTGGGGCAAGCCATCGAGGCGATCACCCATCACCACCAGATCGGCGGCCTCCTGGGCGATCTGAGTGCCGGTGCCCACGGCAATGCCCAGGTCAGCGGCCGCCAGGGCGGGGGCATCGTTAATGCCATCCCCCACCATGGCCACCTGCCCGCGGGATCGGGCCGCCAGGATGCGGTCGAGCTTCTGCTCAGGCCGCAGATCCCAGGCGAGCTCATCGCTATGGAGGCCGACCCGGGCCGCCAGCCGCCGCACCGGAGCCTCCCGGTCACCACTGAGCAAACCCAGCGCCAACTGCCGCTCCCGCAGCGCTGCCAGGGTGGCGGCCGCGTCGGGCCGGGGGCTGTCCTCCACGGCGATCAGCCCCAGCAGGGCGCCATCGAGGGCCACCGCCAACACGGAGGCACCGCCGCCCTCCAGGCTCTCCTGGCGGGCCCGGCTGCCGCCCTCAACCACAACACCGACGCTCTCGAGCCAGGCCAGCCGCCCGACCCGGAGCAGCGAAGGGGCCCCATCGATGGGACTGAGCCCCGCCATCCGGACCGCCGGCTCCTCGATCCGGGCCTCCAGCCCATCGCCGGCTAGGGCCCGGGGATCGCGCACCGGCAGCAGTAGCAGATCGCGCCGCTGAGCCTCCTGCAGCACCGCGTGAGCCAGGGGATGGCGGCTGTCGCGCTCCAGGCTGGCCGCCAGTTGCACCAGGCGATCGGGCGCGGAGGGAATCCCCTTCACCCCGCCTTGATCCTCAATGGATGGAAGGGCAACGCCCTCCCCTGGGGCA
>JBBASH010000041.1:0-21775 GCA_040399305.1 Cyanobium sp. | reverse complement strand
CGGTTCCACCGCCGTCACCAGGGGACGCCCGAGGGTGAGGGTGCCGGTCTTGTCGAACAGCACCACCCGCAGCTGGGCGGCAGTTTCGATCGCATCGCCGCCGCGGAACAGCAGGCCGGCGCGGGCAGCGGCACCGCTTCCCACGCTGATCGCCGCCGGGGTGGCCAGGCCGAGGGCACACGGACAGGCCACCACCAGCACGGCGATGGCCAGCTGCAGCGCCAGGGCCAGCGGGGTGCCCGCCGGACCGGGGGTGCCATGGCCGTGGGCACCGTGGCCGGGGGGGGTCCCCGCCAGCAGCACGGCGGGCCAGTGGTGGGCGCCCCAGAGCCACCAGAACAGGAAGGTGGACACGGCCAGCAGCAGCACCGCCAGGGTGAAGCGACCGGCCACGCGGTCGGCGAGCCCCTGAATCGGGGCCTTGCGCAGCTGGGCCTGCTCCACCAGGTGCACGATGCGGGCGATGGCGCTTTCGCCGCCCCGCCGCAGCACCTCAAGCTCCAGAGGAGCGGCCAGGTTGAGACAGCCAGCCGCGAGTTCGCTGCCGGCCTCGGCGGCCTGGGGGAGGGATTCACCGGTGAGGGAAGAGGTGTCCACCGCGGAGCTGCCCTCACGCACCAGCCCATCCACAGGAACGCGGTCGCCCGGGAGGATGCGAATCCGGTCGCCCGGGCGCAGGCCCCCCACCCGCACCGGCCGGGGCGGCCCGCCATCCACCAGCAGCAGGGCCTCATCGGGCTGAAGCAGGGCCAGGGCCTCGATGGCGCGGCCGGTGCGGTAGCGGGCCCGCTCCTCCAGGAAGCGGCCAGCCAACACGAAACCCAGCAGCATCACGGCCTCGTTGAAGAAGCAGGGCCAGCCCCCCGCCGGCCAGAGCCAGCCCACCAGACTGGCCAGGTAGGAACTGCCCACCCCCAGCCCCACCAGGGTGTCCATGCCGGGGGCCCCGGCGAGGGCGGAGCGCCACCCTCCAACGAGGATGCGTCTGCCTGGACCCGCCAGAGCCGCACTGGCCAGCAGGGCATGGAGCCAGGGCTGGGCCAAGGGGGTGCTCGCCAGGCCGAGGGCACCGGCATCGGCCAGATGGCCCAGACCCGACACCAGCATCAGAGCCAGGGCCACCACCAATTGCCGCCAACGCTCCCACCAGTGGCGCTCCTGAAGACGCTCACGACGGCTGAGAGGGTGGTCATCGTCCTCGCCCCGGGGCCGGGCCGGGAAGCCGAGCTCCTCGAGGCTCTGCAGCAGGGCTGGCAGGCGCTCCTCGGCCCGATCCAGCTCCACCCAGGCGGTGCGGGTGAGCAGATTCACGCTGGCCTGCCGCACCCCCTCCTGTTGGTTGAGGCGCTGTTCCACCGCCCGCACGCAGCCGCCGCATTTCATCCCTTCCACATCAAGCAGCAGGGTCTGACCCACCGGACCGGATCCGGCGGGGGGATGCATCAGGGGGGCAACCTCCACGGTGGCCGGAGAAGGAGGGGGCAGGTGGGGCTCGATCGGGGCTTCAGGCTAGGGAGATCGCACCGTCACGCCCCGACTAAGCGGCAGCGGCGGGCAGGATGGTGCGTAGAACAAGACGTGACGCCGTGCCCCGCTCCCAGCGCAACGACAACTTCATCGACAAGAGCTTCACGGTGATGGCCGATCTGATCGTGAAGCTGTTGCCGATCGATCCCAAGGCCAAGGAGGCCTATGTGTACTACCGCGATGGCCTCTCCGCCCAGAACGACGGGGACTACGCCGAAGCCCTCGACAACTACGAGGAGGCCCTGCGCCTCGAGGAGAACGCCATCGATCGCGGCGAGATCTTCAAGAACATGGCGATCATCTTCATGAGCACTGGTGAGGAGGAGAAGGCCCTCGACTACTACCGCCAGTCGCTTGATGCCAATCCCAACTCGCCTTCGTGCCTCAAGAACATGGGGCTGATCTTCGAGAAACGTGGCCGCATCGCCGCTGAGAACGGTGACCAGGACACCGCCGACCGCTGGTTCGACGAAGCGGCCGAGTTCTGGACCAAAGCTGTGAAGCTCTATCCCGGCGGCTACCTCGACATCGAGAACTGGCTCAAATCCTCGGGCCGCAGCAACGTGGATGTGTATTTCTGAGCAGCCAGCGGCCTTCTGAGGGCCGTTTTTCAATCCTGGGCAGGATCCACTCCAAGGGCCGCCACGAGAGCTTCCGCCACGGAGCCTGCCTCCAGCACCTGCAGGTCGAGGGAGGCCGACAGGCTGGGTGGCAGACCACCGCGGGGCACCACCGCCCGCCGGAACCCCAGCCGGGCCGCCTCTTGCAGCCGCAGCTCCAGCTGCCCCACCGGCCGTAACTGGCCGCCCAGCCCCAGCTCACCGAGCAGCACCGTGCCTGGAGGGAGCGTGAGATCGCGGTAGCTGGCCACCACCGCCGCGGCCACCCCCAGATCTGCCGCCGGCTCCTCCACCTCCAGGCCGCCCGCCACCGCCAGATAGCAATCGAAGCGGGAGAGGGGCAGGCCGAGGTGCTTCTCCAGCACCGCCAGGATCTGGTGGAGACGGTTGGCGGCAATGCCAGTAGCGCTGCGGCGTGGGCTGGCATAGCTGGTGGGACTCACCAGGGCCTGCAGCTCCACCACCAGGGGCCGGGTGCCCTCGCAGGCCACGATCGTGCCGGTGCCGGGCCCTTCGCCGCCGAGAAACAGCTCGCTGGGGTTGTTCACCTCCACCAAGCCGCTGCCCCGCATCTCGAACACCCCCAGCTCATGGGTGGCGCCGAAACGGTTCTTCACCGCCCGCAGCAGACGGTGGCTGGCGAAGCGGTCGCCCTCGAAGGTGAGCACAGCGTCCACCAGGTGCTCCAGCACCTTGGGGCCGGCCAGCAGCCCCTCCTTGGTGACATGGCCCACCAGCAGCAGGGCAGTGTGCTGGCGCTTGGCGATGCGCTGCAGGGCAGCAGCGCACTCGCGCACCTGCGCCACCGAACCCGGTGCACTGCCCAGCTCGGCGTCGTGGAGGGCCTGGATGCTGTCGATGATCGCCACGGCGGGCCGCAGGGCCTCGAGCTCCTGCAGCACCAGCTCCAGGTCGGTTTCGGCCAGCAGCTGCAGGCCGGATGCGGCCGCCGCAGAGCCTCCGTTCTCCCGGTCCGCCGCGCCGGAGCGCCCGGGTTCATCCCCCGTGGAGCGGCGCCCTGGCCCGGTGGCCGCAGCCGATCGGGAAGGGATCGCCGCCAGCCCAGATAGCCGCTCCGGAGCGTGGGAAGCCCCCTCCCCCTCCTCCGCCAGCCGACGCCAGCGCAGCTTCACCTGCTGGGCCGATTCCTCAGCACTCACGTAGAGCACCGACTGGCCCACCGCCATGGTGCGGGCGCACTGGAGCAGGAGGGTGGACTTTCCGATGCCGGGATCGCCGCCCAGCAGCACCAGGGAGCCAGGCACGAGGCCCCCGCCGAGCACCCGATCGAGTTCGCCGTAGCCGCTGGCCAGGCGCTGCAGGGGCCGATCCCCGACCGCGGCGATCGGCTCGGAACGCCGCGGGCTCCCAGGCCCGCCGGCGCCGTCCGGGGCATCGGCAGCGGGCACCGGTCGACGGCGGCGGCTGTCGGTGGGAACGGCGGCCTGCTCCACCAGGGTGTTCCAGCCACCGCAGCCCGAACAGCGACCGAAGTACTGGCGGGTGCGGGCGCCGCAGCTCTGGCACACGTAGCTGGAAAGGGGGCGAGCCAAGGCTGGGGAGGGCGAACGGTGTGCAGCGGATGCGATGCCGAGCTGCGGCAGACTGAGGGCAGAAGGTTCCGGGGAACCACCGTGTATGAAGAAAGGTGGCGTTCAGTGAACCTGAAGGCACTCTGCCCTTTTCAGTAGACCGGTTGGGAGTAGTGCTTCGGCACCCGGCCTGCGGCCTAACCGCAGGGATCCACACTCTTACCCCCCAGATCCCCGCAGGGATCGATCCCTGCTTCCCAGGCGTGATGCACCGACCCCAGGCCAGATTCCAGGAACCTTTCCAGCCACAGCTCCAGGCACGATGACGGCCTCCTCCCCCGCCAAAGAAACCATCCTCGTCGTGGATGACGAGGCCAGCATCCGCCGGATCCTGGAAACCCGCCTCTCGATGATCGGCTACCAGGTGGTGACCGCCTGTGATGGCGAGGAGGCCCTGGAAGCCTTCCACCGGTCGAACCCCGACCTGGTGGTGCTTGACGTGATGATGCCCAAGCTCGATGGCTACGGCGTCTGCCAGGAGCTGCGCAAGGAATCGGACGTGCCGATCGTGATGCTCACGGCCCTGGGCGATGTGGCCGACCGCATCACCGGCCTGGAGCTCGGGGCCGACGACTACGTGGTGAAACCCTTCAGCCCCAAGGAGCTCGAGGCCCGGATCCGTTGTGTGCTGCGGCGGGTGGACAAGGACCAGGGTCCCGGCATCCCCAACTCCGGCGTGATCCAGGTGGGGGAGCTGCGGATCGACACCAACAAGCGCCAGGTGTACCGGGGCGACGAGCGCATCCGGCTCACCGGCATGGAGTTCAGCCTCCTGGAACTGCTGGTGAGCCGCTCCGGGGAACCCTTCAGCCGCGGCGAAATTCTCAAGGAGGTGTGGGGCTACACGCCGGAGCGTCACGTGGATACCCGTGTGGTGGATGTCCACATTTCCCGGCTGCGTTCCAAACTGGAGGATGATCCCGCCAACCCCGAGCTGCTCCTCACGGCTCGGGGCACCGGCTATCTCTTCCAACGCATCGTTGACTCCCCTGCCTCCGAAGGAGCCTGACCACGGTGAAGGCCGCCTCCCCCCCGAGCGGGGAGGGCGCATCGGCCGACCGAAGCAGAGCCGTGCCATTCGCCGGCTGGTGATCTGGTATCGCCGCAATGCGGCGGTCACCACCCTGGTGGACACCGCCTCGGCCCTGGTCGACACCGCCAGTGCCACAGCTTCCGTGGCCGGCAGCGTGGCCGGAGCCGCCGGAAACGTGGCGGGCAACATGGCCGGGGCCGCCACATCCGTGGCCGGCTCGGTGCTCCAACCCCTGGTGTTCGATCCCCTGCGCCGCTTGCAGGGGAGCGGCGGCAGCCTGGACACCGGGGCCGGCCAGCTACCCCTCGATCCGCGGCAGCGGCTCTGGGTCGCGGTGGATGGGATGGGAGGAGACCATGCCCCCGGGCCGATCCTGGAGGGATGCCTGCGGGCCGTGCAGCTGCTCCCCCTTCGGGTGCGCTTCGTGGCCGAAGCGGCGCCCCTTGCGGTGGCGGTGCGGGCCCTCGGTCTCCAGGATGAGCTGAATGAGGCGATCGCCCTCGGGCTGATCGACCTGGTGCAAAGCGGCCCTTCGGTGGGCATGCACGAGGAGGCCACTGTGGTGCGGCGCAAGCGCGATGCCAGCATCAACATGGCCATGGACCTGGTGAAGCGCGGTGAAGCCACGGCCGTTTATTCGGCCGGCAACTCCGGCGCCGTGATGGCTTCAGCGATCTTCCGTCTCGGCCGCCTGGCTGGCATCGAGCGACCCGCCATCGGCGCCCTCTTCCCCACCAAGGACCCGAACCAGCAGGTGATGGTGCTGGACGTGGGCGCCAACATGGACTGCAAGCCCGCCTGGCTGCACCAGTTCGCCCTGCTCGGAAACATCTACAGCCGTGATGTGCTGCGGGTGAGCCGGCCCCGCATCGGCTTGCTCAACATCGGCGAAGAGGAGTGCAAGGGCAACGACCTCGCCATCAAGGCTTACCCCCTGCTGGCCGAGGAACGACGCTTCAAGTTCGCGGGCAACTGCGAAGGGCGCGATGTGCTCTCCGGCGACTTTGACGTGGTGGTGTGTGACGGCTTCACCGGCAATGTGCTGCTGAAGTTCCTGGAGTCGGTGGGGGGCGTGCTGCTCGATGTGCTGCGGGCCGAACTGCCCCGCGGCCGGCGCGGCAAGGTGGGTTCAGCCTTCCTGCGGAGCAACCTGATCCGCATCAAGAAACGTCTCGACCACGCCGAGCATGGCGGCGCCCTGCTCCTGGGAGTGGACGGCATCTGTGTGATCGGCCACGGGAGCAGCAAGGCCCTGTCGGTCGTGAGTGCCCTGCGCCTCACCCATTCGGCCGCCAGCCACGGTGTGATGGACAACCTCCATGCCCTAGGTGCTGAGGTCGCGGGCCAGGGAGGAGATGGGAGCGCAGTCCCCCGGGAGGCCAGCGAGGGGGCGGCAGCCACCTGTGGTTGACTGAGGCCGAGTGAAGGTGGATCCCAGTGTCGCTGCGTGCTGATCGGGCGTCGGCCGGCCCCCCCTCCACGACACCCCCCCTGGCGCCCACCCGATCCAACCCAAGAGCCACTAGGGGCATGGCCCTGGTGGCCAGCGGCCGTGCCCTCCCCGCCGCCAGCATCAGCAACGACGACCTGAGCCAGCGGGTCGCCACGGACGACACCTGGATCCGCAGCCGTACAGGCATCGGCGCCCGAAGGGTGGCAGGCCCCGGCGAGACCGTGACCAGCCTGGCCGCAGCGGCGGGCCTGGCGGCCCTGGAGCAGGCGGGCTGGCAGCCGACCGACCTCGACCTGATCCTGCTGGCCACCTCCAGCCCGGACGACCTGTTCGGAACGGCCCCCCGAGTGCAGGCGGCCCTTGGCGCCACCAACGCCGTGGCCTTCGATCTCACCGCAGCCTGCAGCGGTTTTCTCTTCGCGCTGATCACCGCCGCCCAGTACCTGCGCAGCGGCGCCATGGAGCGGGTGCTGGTGATCGGCGCCGACCAGCTCAGCCGCTGGATCGACTGGGATGACCGGCGCACCTGTGTGCTGTTCGGCGATGGGGCGGGCGCGGTGGCCCTGGAGGCCTGCCCTGCTGAGGAGGATGGCCTGCTGGCCTTCCGGATGCGCTCCGATGGCAGCCGCAACGGCTGCCTCACCCTCGCCCAGGTCGACCGGCACCAGCCCCTGCTCGGGGGCCTCAGCGCCCAGGTGGGGGGCTTCAGCCCGATCCAGATGAACGGCCAGGAGGTGTACAAGTTCGCCGTTCGGGAGGTGCCGGCGGTGCTAGCCGAGCTGCTGCAGAGCAGCGCCCTGACCGCCGACCAGCTCGACTGGCTGCTGCTGCACCAGGCCAACCAGCGCATCCTCGATGCCGTGGCCGATCGCTTCGCCATGGCCCCCGAACGGGTGCTGAGCAACCTGGCCTCCTACGGCAACACGTCCGCCGCCACGATTCCCCTGATGCTTGATGAGGCGGTGCGCGATGGCCGCATCCGAAGCGGCCATCTGATCGCCAGCAGCGGCTTTGGGGCGGGCCTGAGCTGGGGCGGGGCCCTGCTGCGCTGGCGCGGTCCGGCCACCTAACCGGCTCCTGCGGGAAAGACCAGCACAAAGGTCCGGCAGTGCAGGGATGGCTGGCAGGGAGAGTCAGCAGAGCGGGCAGAACGTGCGAGTCAGCCGTGGAGATGGGCCGTTCGCGCTAGCAGAGCCCGCCGCAATCTGCCGCTGCGTAATCTGCACGCCACACAACGAGCGGTTGGGCATGGGCATTGCCTGGGTGTTTCCCGGACAGGGATCGCAAAAAATCGGCATGGCGGCCGCGGTGCTCGAGCTTCCCGGTGCCCGGGAGCGGTTCAGCGCCGCCTCCGAGCTGATCGGCCGCGATCTGCTGGCGATCTGCGCCGGAGAAGCCCCTGAGGGAAGTCCCGGCCCCACCGACCTAAACGACACCCGCAACACCCAGCCCGCCCTGTTCGTGATCGAGTCGCTGCTGGTGGACGGGCTGCGCGGCCAGGGCCGCAGCCCTTCGCTGGTGGCGGGCCACAGCCTCGGTGAACTGGTGGCCCTCTACGCCGCCGGCGTGTTCGATGCAGCAACGGGACTGCGCCTGATCCACACCCGCAGCGAGCGGATGGCCGCCGCCGGCGGTGGTGCCATGACCGCGGTGCTGGGCTTCGACCGGGCCGAACTCGAGGCCCTGGTTGAGGCCCACGAGGGGGTGGTGATCGCCAACGACAACAGTGAGGGCCAGGTGGTGCTTTCGGGAACTCCCGAGGGCGTGGCAGCGGTGTCGGGAGAGCTGCGCTGTAAGCGGGCCATGCCCCTGGCGGTGAGCGGTGCCTTCCATTCCCCCTTCATGGCGGAAGCCGCCGCCGCCTTCGCGGCCGACCTGGAGGGCGTGGCGTTCGCCGATGCCGCCATCCCGGTGCTGAGCAACACTGACCCCACCCCGGCCACCTCGGGAGCGGTCCTCAAGGATCGCCTGTGTCGCCAGATGACCACCGGCGTGCGCTGGCGGGAGACCATGGAGCGCTTCAGCGCCGATGGCATCGGCACCGCCGTGGAAATCGGCCCTGGCAACGTGCTGAGCGGCCTGATCAAGCGCAGCTGCGCGGGGGTCACCACCGCCCAGATCGGCGGCGCCGCGGACCTAGGTTGAACCTGCCACCGTCGGCCGATGGCCCGAGCAAGGGCCAGAGCAGGGCGCCTGCTCGGCGGCCCACAGGCGATGCTTCTGCGCTCACCGTAGGCCGGCCGGTCGCCAGCCCCCCCGCCCTGATCGGCTCGCCCCGACCCAGCCTCAGCTACCTAGCGATCAGCTACCTACTGGTGTTTCCGGTCTTCCGCTGGTTGCTGCGCGGACGCACCGCCGGCAACGCCAATGTGCCCCCCCAGGGGGCCCTGGTGGTGGTGGCCAACCATGGCTCCCACTTGGATCCCCCCCTGCTGGGCCATGCCCTGGGGCGCCCCGTGGCCTTCATGGCCAAGGAGGAACTCTTCCGGGTCCCCCTGCTGGGCCCCATCATCCGGGCCTGCGGCGCCTATCCCGTTGCGCGGGGTGCCAGCGACCGGGATGCCATCCGGGTGGCCTGCCAGCGTCTGGGGCAGGGCTGGGCCACCGGGGTGTTCCTGGACGGCACCCGCCAGCGGAATGGCCGGGTGAATGCCCCCCTGCACGGGGCCGCCCTGCTGGCAGCACGCAGCGGCGCCCCCCTCCTACCGGTGGCGATCCTCAACAGCCACCGGGCCCTCGGACCGGACCAGAGCCGGCTGCGCCCGGTGCCGGTGCACATCCGCATCGGAGAACCGATCCCGCCGCCAGCATCCCGGCGCCGCGAGGACCTGGAGAGCACCACCCGGGCCTGCCAGGAGGCGATCAACCGCCTGATCGACGAAGGACTGATTGCACCCCCTGGCCGACTCGCTCCAGCCAGGGGACAAACCGCACTGCCGCCCAGCCCCTGAGGTCGCGGCCGCTGATCACCCAGAGCGCCGCCCGTAGGCCATCGCCCCAGATCTTGGAGCGCCCCTCCGTGACGCAGAGCTGGCCGCAGGGCACCGGCACGGGGGTGAGCTGGATACCCCGGCTACCCGCCACGATCCGGCCCACCAACAGGGCCCGGGCCATGTGGTCACTACTGGTGACGAGCAGCGCATGGCGAATGCGAGCTCGGCGCAGGTCGTCAACCAGGGAGGTGAAGTTGGAGAGGGTGTCGCGGGCGCGGTAATCGAGCTGCACCTGATGGGGGGAGAGCCCCTCCCGCTCCTCAAAGATCCAGTGGGCGTACTCGGGATTGCTGCCACCGCTCACCACCACCGGCAGCCCGTGGCTCCGGGCCAGGTCAGCAGCCGCCAGTTCCCGGTCCTTATCCCCCCCCAGCACCAGGATCATCTGGGGAGGAGGGGGCTGGGGCCACCACCAGCCCCGGGAAAGCCACAGCAGGCAGCCCCCGGCGAGGGCGAGCACCCACAGACGGGCTCTTCCTCCTCGACGCCGCCGGGGCCGTGTCCTCACGGCCCGGCGGGATCCACCGGGCTGGTTGGGTAGAGGGGCAACACCAGCGACCAGGGGGCCGGCCGGCCGGCGGCGGCGGCTTCCTGGCTGCAGCGCAGCAGTTCGGCCACGTCCTGGGGCTGGTGAACCTGGGCGGGGCATCGGGCGACGGGCAGACGGGACAGCCCCTCTCCACCGGGGCCGATGACGAGGCTCGCCTCGACCTCAGCCAAGGCGGCGGGCTCACGGTACAGGCGGGGAGCGGTGAGTTCCAGGGCCGCCCCGCACTGCTCCGGATCCGGGGCGTAGAGCCCCGCCACCAGCCCGCGGCGGGGAAGCTCCTGCACCAGCCAGAACGGGTGGGCGGGCGGCTCGGGCTGGGCCAGCCGGTGCCTTGCCATCAGCAGAAAGCTGCCGACGCCATCGAGGGGAAGTCCCAGCTGCTGGGCCAAGGTGCGCGCCAGGGTCACCGTGAGCCGGGTGCCGGTGAAGCCGCCGGGGCCGGTGGCCACCGCCAGCCGCGCCAGCTGCGGCCAGCGGGAAGCAGGCAGTACCGCCTCCACACAGGCAAAGAGATCATTAGAGAGGGCCCGGCCGAGGGGGAAGGCGGCCAGGCGTGGCGGTGCCCCATCCCCGAGCCGTTGGAGGGCCACCCCGAGGGTGTCGCCGGAACTGTGCAGGGCCAGAAGCCAGGGGCCCGGCCCCGGATCGCTGGCCGTCTCCAGGCCGATCTCCGCAGCGAGGTCGCCGCCCTCAGAGGGAAGCACCAGCGTCATGCCGGCACCGCCTCGCCGGGCCTGAGCCGTAGCCAGCGACCGGGGTCGGATTGAAAGTCTGGGCAGGCCCGCACATCCCATTCCACCCCTACCGCCCCAGCAGGAAGATCCCGCACCTGCACGTGGATGCGGGGCTGACGCGGCCTGAAATCAGGCTGATCACACAGGTGAGTCGCACCGTGCTGACGTTCCACCGCGTGGTAGGCCTGGCAGCGATCCACCCAGCGGCAATCCACGCAGATGCACATGTCGCCGGGGCCAAGCCAGGCCCCCATTGTGGCCTGTGAGCCCGAGGCGTTGGCCGGGGAGCTGTGGCGCATTCTGGCGCCCGAATCCTGGCCGGTGCCCCTGGAGGCCCTTCCGCAGGGAACCGTGCTGGTGGGAGGGGCGGTGCGGGACGCCCTGCTGGGTCGGCTGGCGCCAAGGCCCGACCTGGACCTGGTGGTGCAGGGCGATGCCGTGGAGCTGGCCCGGAACCTGGCCCGGCGGCTGGGGGGGGCGGTGGTGGTGCTCGACCAGGAACGCTCGATCGCCCGGCTGGTGCTCCACGGCTGGACGATCGACCTGGCCCGCTGCCTAGGGGCCAACCTGCACGACGACCTGCTCCGCCGGGACTACAGCGCCAATGCCATCGCCCTGCCGCTGCCGGCGGCGCGGAGCGCAGGCAGCGCAGCGGCCGATCTCAACGGCGATCTTGTCGATCCCAGCGGCGGACTGGCGGATCTGGCGGCGGGCCAGATGCGGGCCATCAGCGAAGCCAACCTGCTCGACGATCCACTGCGGCTGCTCCGGGGGATGCGACTGGCCTGCGAACTGGGCTTCCGCCTCGAAGCCACCACCGCAGCCTGGATCCGCCAGCACCACCAGCAGCTCCAGACGGTGGCCGGCGAGCGGATCCTGGCCGAACTGGAACGGTTGGCGGCAGCCCCAGATGGCGCCGCGGGCCTGGCCCTGACCGTGGAGAGCGGCCTGCTGGAGTGCTGGCGCGGCGGCAAGGCCCCGCAGCACACGGCCGGCCCCCCGGGGGATGGGGGCCTGCTGGCCAGCCTGGGCAGGCTCACCCCCGAGGAGGCCACAACCCGGGGCCTCAGCCGGGCCGAAACGGAGCAGGCCCTGCCCCTGGCCCGGCTGGCGGCGGTGCTCGCTGGCGAGGGACTGGAGCGGCTGCATGCCAGCCGTCGCCGCCAGCAGGCCGTCGAGCGGCTGCGGCAATGGTGGGAGCGGCTGCGCGCGGTGGGGGGGAATCCCGAGCGCCTGCCGGAACCGGAGCGTGTGCTGCTGCAGCGTCAGCTGGAGGCGGATCTGCCCGCCCTGGCCCTGCTGCTGGATGCGGAATGGGCCCGAAGCGCCCTGCGCCGCTGGCGCGATCCTGCCGATCCCCTGTTTCACCCCCGCCCACCAATCGACGGAACCGCCCTCCAGAGCCAGCTGAACCTCAAGCCGAGCCGGGAGCTGGGGCAGTTGCTTGAGCACCTCACCCAGGAACGCGCCTTCGGACGATTGCCGGCGCAGGTCGATGGCGATGATGGGGAGACGCTCACCGTGGCTCGCCGCTGGCTCTCCAGAGGTGACGTTCCTCGCCATGGTTAACTGCGTGTGCCTCGGCGTGATTCTTCGCGAGCCGAAGTCTTCCTATTTTTCTTTCCTGCCCCCCGTCATGAGCATTCGCCTTTACGTCGGCAACCTGCCGCAGACTTTTGATGCCAAGGAACTCGAAGCCCTCTTCGAGGGCGTGGGCGCGGGGGTGCGCTTCAAGGCCGTGAACGACCGTGAGACCGGCGGCTGCCGCGGCTTCGGCTTCGCCAACGTGGATGACGCCAAGCTGGCCGATGCGGTGATCGAGCAGCTCAATGGCCGCGATTTCGGCGGCAACGCCCTGCGCATCGAGGTTTCTGAGCGCCGTGACAGCCGCCCCGCCGGTGGCCCTGGCGAGCGCCGCGTTGGCGCTTCCCCCTCCCCCGCCAGCCGCAGGGCGGTGAACAAGGTGGTGCACGCCGACACCGTCGATGCCGAAGCCCCCGATCCCCGCTGGGCAGGCGATCTCGCCAAGCTCAAGAGCCTGCTGGCCAACCAGACCGTGGGCGTCTGAAGCCGGTGATCGCGGGAGTGCAGACGCTGCCGTGGATCTGGCGGGGCCAGACCATCAGCACCGTCTGCAGCCCACCCCAGAACGGCCTTCCAGATCGGGGGGCCATTCTTCTCGTGCATGGCTTCGGAGCCTCGTGGCGGCACTGGCGCCACACCATCCCGGCCCTGAGCGCCGCGGGCTTCCGTGTCCACGCCCTCGACCTGCTGGGCTTCGGCGCGAGCGCCAAACCCCCCTCCCACCTGAACGGCGACCCCCCTCTTGAAGGGTCGGTGCGCTACGGCTTCGACCTCTGGGCCGAACTGGTGGTGGACTACTGCAGCGCCAGGATCGGCCCTGGCCCCCTGCAGCTGGTGGGCAATTCGATCGGGGGCGTGGTGGCCCTCAACGCTGCCCGGCTGCTGCAGGAGCAGGGCAGGCCCCCCGAGCAGGTGGTGCTGATCGATTGCGCCCAGCGTGCGCTCGATGGCAAGCGGCTGGCCGAACTGCCGCCGCTGCAGCGCTGGAGCCGTCCCCTGCTGATGGCCACGGTGCGGCAGCGCTGGCTGATCCAGGGGCTATTCCAGCTCCTGGCCCGGCCGGCCGTGGTGCGGCAGGTGCTGGCCCAGGCCTATCCGAGCGGCACCAACGTGGACGAAGACTTGGTGAATCTGCTTTTCGAACCGAGCCGCGATCCTGGCGCGCCGGAGAGCTTCCGCGGCTTCGTGAATCTGTTCAACGACCGCTTAGCCCCAGAACTCTTGGCCGGGCTGGATCTGCCGGTGCGGATGCTGTGGGGCGAAGCCGACCCTTGGGAACCGGTGGCCGAGGCGCGGCGCTGGGCTGCCACCTTCCCATGCGTTCGGGAACTACAAGTGCTGCCCGGACTGGGGCACTGCCCCCATGATGAAGATCCGGAGCGGGTGAATCCGATCCTGGTGAAGTGGCTTCAGGAAAAAAAGAACGGACCCGGCAACGGGGGAATCAGCGCCTGACTGGTACGTGCCCAGAGCAGGGCCCAGGGGAAGTCATCTGATGGTCGGTGGCACGGCGCCTGGGATGGGCGCCGACACCTCGCTCCTCGAGAAACAAATTCAGCAACTCGATCACAAGACCGGAGAGGGTCTGACCTTCGACCATTGCGGCCAGCTTGGCCTCCTTATGCAGGGCGTCAGAAACCTCGATGGAAAGACGTTTCACGGCAACGATCCAGACGGAGGACTGGGGCAGGACGCAGCACTACATAGGCTGTACAGAAAATCTACACCATTTTCCTGGCTACTCCGGCGCAAGCAAGGCCCCATGACCCAAACGGGTCAAATTCCCTGGCGCAAAGGAAAGCATCCATCAACGCGGACCCCGCCGCACCAGGCCACTCCTAGGTTCCGATCAGCCTCAGCGCGCCTGGGAGACGATGAAGCTCAGCGGCAGATCGAGCAGCTTGCCGGCCCGGGGCACGTAGGCCCGCTTGTTAAACACGTCGTAGTTATGGCGCTCGATCACCGCCAGGATGCCGCGGTAGAGCCGCAGGGAGGCCCACACCGGCCAGCGGGCATCGGCCGATAGCCAGCGCACGCCAGCCTCGGAGCGGGCGAACCAGGCTCGGGCCCGCTCGAGCTGGAAGGCCATCAGGGCGCGCCAGTTGTCATTGAGGGTTCCGGCCAGCAACTCGGCTTCGCTGTAGCCGAAGCGCTCCAGATCCTCCTGGGGCAGATAGATGCGGCCGCGGCCGCGATCCTCGCCCACATCGCGCAGGATGTTGGTGAGCTGGTTGGCGATACCCAAAGCCACGGCGGCTTCGGTGGGATCGGGTTGCTCGCTCCAGGGGGCGGTGGTGTAGGCGGGATCAAGGCCCATCACGTCCTGGGTCATCAGCCCAACGGTGCCGGCCACCCGATAGCAATAGAGCTGCAGCTCGGAGAAGTCGGCATAGCGGTGCTTGACCACATCCATGCGCTGACCCTCGATCATGTCGAGATAGGCCTGTAGCGGCTGGGGGAAGCGCTCAATCGTGTCCAGCATCACCCGATCGAAGCTGTCGCACACACGGCCCTCAAACAGGCCCCGAGTGCGCTCCTCCCAGGCATCGAGCCGCCCCAGCAGGGTGGCGGGGGGCAGGGCCTGGGCCGCGGGGCTGTCCATCAGCTCATCGGTGCGACGGCACCACACGTAAATGGCCCAGATGGCGCGGCGCTTGGCCGGCGGTAACAGCAGAGTGCCCAAATAGAAAGTCTTAGCCCACTCGGCTGTTTCGCGCCGGCAGGCTTCGTAGGCCTCGTCTAGACCGGGAGCCAGGGGTGGGAAGGTGAGCGTCACGCTCAGACCGATGCCAGACCGGCGGCAGAGGGAGCGACGGATCCGGGCGAAGGAGTTGGCGCTGCCGTGGCGCCGATCACTCCGGAAACCTTGGCGGATCCGATCGCCTCGGCGCAGAGCCGGCCACTCAGCACGGCCCCCTCCATCGAGGCGAGATAGCGCTGCATGGTGTAATCCCCGGCCAGGAAGAAATTGGCGATCGGGCTGGTCTGGTCCGGCCGCAGGGCCTGGCAACCGGGAACGGTTTTGTACACCGAAAGGGGCGTTTTCACCACGATCGCCTTGCGAAGTGTGGCCGGATTATCGCCGGTGAAGTGCTGGGGGAACAGGCGTTTCAGTTCCTCAAGGGTGGCGGCCACGATGTCGTCGTCACTGCGGCCAATCCAGTCTTTGGCCGGGGCGAAGACCAGCTCCAGCATCGAGCGATCGGGATCCTCATATTCGCGGCAGGTGTTGCTCATGTCGGCATACACGCTCAGCAATGCACTGCGACTGAACAACAGGTGATCAATCGTGGTGAGCTTGCGGTCGAACCAAAGATGAATGTTGATCACCGGCACGCCATTGAGGCCGTCGAGCTTGCTGAAGTAGGGCAGCTCCTTCCAGGCTTGGGGCAGCAGCAGCTTGAGGGGATCCACCGGCAAGGCACTCACGTAGGCATCGGCCGTGATCGTGCGGCCCTCCTGGCCCTTGATCCCACCGATGCGGAAGCCAGAAACGCTGCCATCTTCGGTAAGGCTGATCTCCCGCAGCGGCGAATCGAGATGAAGCTCGCCCCCACGGGCGGTGATGTGATCCACGATCGGCTGGCAGAGACGCTGGGGGGGATTGCCATCGAGGAAAGCCATCTTCGAACCATCGCTTTCCTGCAGGAACCGGTTCAGGGCCGTGAGCACCACCGTGCTCGAGATCTCATCGGGATCGATGAAGTTCAGCGCCTTGGCCATGGCGATGAACACTTCGTCGTTAACCCGCTCAGGAATGTTGTGCAACCGCAGCCATTCGGTCCAGGAGTATTGATCGCATTCCTCCACATAAGACTGGCCCCGCAGCATGGCCGGCACCAGCCCGAGTCCGAAAGAAATCTTCTCCGGCCAGGAGAGCATGTCGTTGTTGCCCAGAATCGCCGCCACGCCGTTGAAGGGGGCGGGGATGTCGGGGAAATCGAAACGGCTGTAGGTGCCGGGGTTGTCCTTCTGGTTAAAGATCATCGAGTGGCTCTTCCACTGCAGCCGGTCCTCGATGTTCAGCTCGGCGAACAGGCGGCGCATGTTGCGATAGGCGCCGAAGAAGATGTGCAGACCGGTCTCGTACCAATCGCCGTCGTCGTCCTGCCAGGCGGCCACCTTGCCGCCGAGCACGTCGCGGGCCTCAAGCACGATCGGGGTGTGGCCGGCGTCGCTGAGGTATTTGGCGCAGGAGAGTCCTGCCAGGCCGGCTCCGGCAATGGCGACACGCATCCTGCAAAGCTCTGAACAGGCTGCAACCTTATCGGTCCCCTTCCCCCGCTGTGCGGCGGGATGGTTGGTCTCCGGCTGGACAAGGGCGGGCATCCCTAGAGTCGGACCGTCAGGGCATGGTCATTGGCAGGGTCCGGGTCCCACCCTTGAGCGCCCTCGCCTCCAGCCAGCCTTCCTTCCAGCCAGCCGTCCCGATCCATGGCCGACACCCTGCTGAAGTCCACCACCCGGCACATCCGGCTGTTCACGGCCCGGGTGGAGAACGGTGACTTGGTGCCCGATCCACATCAGCTGACGCTGGACATCGATCCCGACAACGAATTCCTCTGGGACGAAGCCGCGCTTGAGAAGCTGCGAAGCCGCTTCCGCTCCTTGGTGGCCGACTACGCCGGTGCCAACCTCAACGACTACAACCTGCGCCGCATCGGCTCGGAGCTTGAGGGTGAGATCCGCACCCTGCTCCAGGCCGGGGAGATCCGCTACAACCCGGACAGCCGGGTGCTGAACTATTCGATGGGCCTGCCCCGCACCCCCGAGGCGCTGTGACACCACCCCGCGGCGACGGCTCTTCCGAACGCTTCTCCGAATCCCGCTACGGCTCCTCCCGCCCGGCCGAGGCGGATTACGGCCGGCAGCGCCGCCCGGATCCCTACGGCAGCCGTGGCCCTGAAGAGCCCCCTTACCGCGATCCATCCCGGATGCCCCCCCGCGGCTACGGCAACGGCGGTCCGCCGGGCCGGCCCGGACCCGGGGGCAATGGCGAGGGCTCCGGCAAACCTCCCTTCAACGTGGGGGGCGCCGCGTTGCTGGCCGGTGTGCTGGTGGTGGGCATTGGCATCGGCAGCGCCGTAACCAGCACCACCCAGGGCAGCCAGGGCAACATCGCCAGCGGCCAACAACTCGACATGGCGGTGCCCGACCCTGAGTTCTGCAAGCAGTGGGGGGCCAGTGCCTTCGTGATGGACGTGGAGTTGTACACCACGATGAACCCGAGCAGCAGCTTCGTGACCCAGCCCACCCTGCAGCCGGGCTGCGTGATCCGCCGGGAGAACTGGGCGGTGCTTCAGAAACAGGGTGCCGTCACCTCCGAACAGATGCGGGAATGCAAGCAGCGGATGAATACCTTCGCCTACATCGGCTCGATCCGCGACAAACCCGTGGTCCGCTGCGTGTATCAGACCGACATCACCGGCAACAAGTTCCAGAACCCTGGCGTGGCCGGTGCCGCCGACGATGCGGTGGGGGTGACCCCAGAAGGCGACAAGTTCTGAGCAAGCCGGTTCGATCGCACCGGGTCTGTCCCCGTAGCTCGATTGCGGTTCGGGTCTGGACCGGACAGGGGCCAGCGCAAGCCGCCCAGACTTAGGCCGGCGGCGTGCCAGCTTGCTCGGTGCGGGGCTGGGCCTGGCGCAGGGGGCTGTCGGGGCTGGCGAACACCGGCAGCACCTCCCGCCGGAAGGCTTCCGCCGCCCGGGAGCAGTAGCGGGCGGGATGGGTGATCAGCTTGAGCTGGCGCCGCACCATCAGATCGGCGACCTGGGGGCGATGCAGGGTGCCGGCCGCCAGTTCCCGCTCGATCGAAACGACGGGAAGAAACGCGGCCCCGAGGCCGGCCTGCACGGCGTTCTTGATCGCCTCGAAAGAGTTGAGCTCCATCTCAATCTTGAGCCGCTGCACATCAAGCTTGGAACGCAGCAAGAGCTGGTCCACCATCTTGCGGGTGGTGGACTGGGCATCGAGGCACACGAAACCGAGCCGGTAGAGGTCGTCCTTGGTGAGCTCGGGGAGCCGGGCCAGGGGGTGCTTAGGGGGAAGCACCAAGGCCAGCTCGTCGTTGGCGTAGGGCAGCACCTGGAGCAGGTCGTTGAGATCGGCTGGAAGCTCGCCGCCGATGATCGCCAGATCCACCTGGCCGTTGGCCACGCTCCAGCCGGTGCGCCGGGTGCTGTGCACCTGCAGCTGCACCGCCACATCGGGATATTTCTGGCGAAACAGACCGATCATGCGCGGCATCAGATAAGTGCCGGTGGTCTGACTGGCGCCCACGATCAAGGAGCCGCCCCGCAGGTTGTGGAGATCGTCGAGGGCGCGGCAGGCCTCCTGGCACTGGCTGAGGATGCGGTCGCAGTAGCTGAGCAGCAGGTGGCCGGCCTCGGTGAGCTGGGCCTTACGGCCGCCGCGGTCGAACAGCGACACATCTAGCTGCTTCTCCAGGTTCTGGATCTGGAGGCTCACCGCCGGCTGGGTCACATAGAGGCTGTCTGCCGCCTTCTTGAAGCTGCCCTCACTGGCGATGGCCCGCAGGATGCGCAGCTGATCAAGGGTGAAGGGCAGATCGGCCATGAAGGGGCCAGGGGGCCGGCACCGGCGAGCAGAGGGGAAATCTAGGCGGGTCCCCACGAACCGCCGCGGCTGGCTTCACATCCGGCCGCGGTTGGCCCCCCGGGCGCCGCCCCGGACGAGGAGGGGGCGCCGGCCCCCGGCAGCGCCCGGGGACCGGGCAGCATGGCCGCTACAGCCCCTTTCCCATCCCCCATGCCCACGGCCATGCCCATGGCATCCCCCACCCCCCACCACAGCAGCCTGGTGATGCTGGCCCTGCTGTTGGCCTTCGCGGTGCTGCACAGCGGCGGAGCCTCCCTACGGACTTGGGGGGTGGAACGGATCGGCGAACGGGCCTGGCGGCTGCTGTTTGCGGCCGTGAGCATCCCGGCGGCGGTGGTGGTGATCGGCTATTTCCTGGCCCACCGCTACGACGGCATCCGCCTCTGGAACCTGCAGGACCAGCCCTGGATCGTGCCCGTGGTGTGGCTAGGCACGGCGGTGAGCTTTTTCTTCCTCTACCCGGCCACTTACAACCTGCTGGAGATCCCGGCACTGCTGAAGCCCCAGGTGAGGCTTTATGCCACCGGCATCATCCGGGTGAGCCGCCACCCCCAGGCGGTTGGGCAGATCCTCTGGTGCACCACCCACCTGCTCTGGATCGGCACCAGCTTCACCCTCTGCGCCTGCTTTGGCCTGATCGCCCATCACCTGTTCGCCGTGTGGAACGGCGACCGGCGGCTGGCCAACCGCTTCGGCGCAGCTTTTGAGGAGCTGAAGGCCAGCACCTCGGTGATCCCGTTCCGGGCGGTTCTGGATGGCCGTCAGACCCTGGTGGCCGCCGAATTCCTGCGGCCGGCCCAGCTGGGCATCGCCATCGCCGTGGCGGTTTTCTGGTGGGCGCACCGCTTCATCGGCCTGGGGGCCACAGCCTTCTCCCGCTCCGGCCTGGCCCACTGGCTCGGCTGACACGGCCTGCCCCCAATCGCACTGGCCTCATAGAGCGGTGGTTAGTGGCAAGTCGATAGGGGGCAGACGATCGCTCGGATCGGCCCGCCTGGCGGCAGAGCCTGACAGGGCCCTGAACAGCGTCGCCACCCTGCCTACACTCGGCCCAGCCCGCCCCCGCCAGGATGCCCTCCGCTTCAGAGCTCGCCTGGTTGATCCCCCTGCTACCCCTGATCGGGGCCGCGATCACGGGGCTGGGTCTGATCAGCTTCAACCGCACGGTCAACCGCCTGCGCAAGCCGGTGGCCTTGCTGCTCCTCACCTGCGTGGGCATCGCGGCGGTGCTCAGCTACGCCGTGCTGGCCGAACAGCTGGCCGGGGCCGGCGCCCGGGAGGTGCTGTTTAACTGGGCCAGCGCTGGCGACTTCAACCTGCAGATGGGCTACAGGGTTGATGCCCTGGGCGCCGTGATGCTCGCGTTGGTCACCACCATCGCCCTGCTGGTGATGGTGTACTCCGACGGGTATATGGCCCACGACAAGGGCTATGTGCGCTTCTTCACCTATCTGGCCCTGTTCAGCAGTTCGATGCTGGGCCTGGTGATCAGCCCCAACCTGCTCGAGATCTACGTGTTCTGGGAGCTGGTGGGGATGTGCTCCTACCTGCTGGTGGGCTTCTGGTACGACCGCGACGGTGCCGCCAATGCCGCTCAGAAGGCCTTTGTGGTGAACCGGGTGGGCGACTTCGGGCTCCTGCTGGGCATCCTCGGCCTGTTCTGGGCCACCGGCAGCTTCGGCTTTGAGGAGATCGGAACTCGCCTGCAGGCGGCCGTTGCCGGAGGCAGCCTCAGCAATGGCGTGGCGGTGCTGCTCTGCCTGCTGGTGTTCATGGGGCCGATGGCCAAGTCAGCCCAGTTCCCGCTGCATGTGTGGCTGCCGGACGCCATGGAGGGCCCCACGCCGATCTCGGCCCTGATCCACGCCGCCACGATGGTGGCCGCTGGCGTGTTCCTGGTCGCGCGCCTCCAGCCGGTGTACGAACCCTTCCCGGCCGTGCAGTTGGTGATCGCCGTAGTGGGCACCATCACCCTGTTTCTGGGGGCCTCGATCGCCCTCACCCAGCAGGACCTCAAGAAGGGCCTGGCCTACAGCACGGTGTCGCAGCTTGGCTACATGATGCTGGCCATGGGCTGCGGCGCTCCGGTGGCGGGCATGTTCCACCTGGTGACCCACGCCTTCTTCAAGGCGATGTTGTTCTTGGGATCGGGATCGGTGATCCACGCCATGGAGGAGGTGGTGGGCCACGAACCAGCCCTCGCCCAGGACATGCGGCTGATGGGCGGCCTGCGCAAGTACATGCCGGTCACGGCGATCACCTTCCTGATCGGCTGCGTGGCGATCGCCGGCATACCACCCCTGGCGGGCTTCTGGAGCAAGGACGAGATCCTCGGCCAGGCCTTCAACACCTATCCGGTGCTCTGGGCGGCAGGTTTCATCACCGCCGGCATGACGGCCTTCTACATGTTCCGCCTCTATTTCCTGACCTTCGAGGGCAGCTTCCGCGGCAACGACAAGGCCCTGCAGGCCCAGCTGCTGAGCGCATCCGGCAAAGGTGCTGGTGAGGCCCATGAGGAGGGCCATGGCCACCACGCCGACCACCCCCACGAATCGGGCTGGCAGATGGCTATGCCCCTGGCGGTGCTGGCGGTGCCTTCGGTGTTGATTGGCCTCCTGGGAACCCCCTGGCACAGCCGCTTCGCCGAGCTGCTCGATCGCCACGAGGCGGCCGAGATGGCCGAACATTTCTCCTGGAGTGAGTTTCTGCCCCTAGCGGGAGCCTCGGTGGCCATCTCCGTGGCTGGGATCAGCCTGGCGGTGCTCGCCTACTACCTGCACCGCATCGACCTGGGTCAGGCCGTAGCCGCCCGCTTCCCGGCCGTGAATGCCTTCTTCGCCAACAAGTGGTACCTCGACGCCATCAACGACAGGCTGTTCGTGCAGGGCAGCCGCAAGCTGGCCAAGCAGGTGCTGGATGTGGATTCCAAGGTGGTGGATGGGGTGGTGAACCTCACCGGCCTGCTCACCCTCGGCAGCGGCGAAGGCCTCAAGTACTTCGAAACAGGCCGGGCCCAGTTCTATGCCCTGATCGTGTTCGGCGGCGTGGTCGCCTTGGTGGTGCTGTTC